>NZ_JAHUWL010000023.1:0-97773 GCF_019219045.1 Pseudomonas sp. PDM25 | reverse complement strand
GCGGAGTGTCAGTCGACATCAATGTTGACTGACACTCCGCCTTCGCGAGCAAGCCCGCTCCCACATTAGATCCCCCGCCGCATTCGGGCAGTTTTTTTTTGCCGGCAAATCTTGATATCGATCAATTGCAGATCAGCACTTTGTCCGTAGCCTTCACTGCATGTTGTGGTTTCAAGCTTATTAAAGTCTATATGTAGTGTCTGGAGGCCAAATGCAGAGCACGCTGATCGCAGTAGGATGTAACCGCTTGCACAAACGCGATGGCAGTCAGGTCGCCTTCGATGCCGACAAGATCCGTCAGGCATTGATCGCCGCCGGCAAGGCGACGGGGGAGTACGGCGAGGTTGAGGTTGAAGGCTTGCTCAACGCGGTATTGGCCAGGCTCGAAGGGTTGCCGAGGCTGCATGTCGAGCAAATCCAGGACCGTGTTGAACGGGTGTTGATGGACGCCGGTTTTTTCCTCGCCATGCGCGCCTACATCGTCTACCGCGAACAGCACGGGCGCTTGCGCCGCGACCGCCGAACCATGGTCGAAGTGGCGACCTCGATGAACGAATACCTGGACCGTGAAGACTGGCGGGTCCAGGCCAACGCCAATCAGGGTTATTCCCTGGGCGGTCTGGTGTTGAACGTGTCGGGCAAGGTCACCGCCAATTACTGGCTGGACGAGGTATACAGCGAGGCCATCGGCCAGGCTCACCGGGAGGCGGATTTGCATGTGCACGACCTCGACATGCTCGCCGGTTACTGCGCCGGCTGGTCGCTGCGCACCCTGTTGCACGAAGGGCTCAACGGTGTGCCCGGGCGTGTCGAAGCCGGTCCGCCGAAGCACTTGAGCAGTGCCCTGGGACAGATGGTGAATTTCCTCGGCACCCTGCAAAACGAATGGGCCGGCGCCCAGGCGTTCAGCTCGTTCGACACCTACCTGGCGCCCTATGTGCGCAAGGATCAGCTGAGTTTTCAGGAGGTGCGCCAGGCGATCCAGGAGTTCATCTACAACCTCAACGTCCCCTCGCGCTGGGGCACCCAGACGCCGTTCACCAACCTGACCTTCGACTGGGTCTGCCCGCAGGATTTGCGGGAGCAGATACCCGTCATCGGCGGTGAGGAAATGCCGTTTGCCTATGGCGACCTGCAAGTTGAAATGGAGCTGCTCAACCGCGCCTACATCGAGGTGATGCAGGCCGGCGATGCGAAAGGGCGGGTGTTCACCTTTCCGATCCCCACCTACAACATCACCCACGACTTTCCGTGGGACAGTGAAAACGCCGATCGCCTGTTCGAGATGACTGCGCGGTACGGCCTGCCGTATTTCCAGAACTTCCTCAATTCGGACCTGCAACCCAATCAGGTGCGCTCGATGTGCTGCCGTTTGCAGCTGGATGTGCGCGAGTTGCTCAAACGTGGCGGTGGCTTGTTCGGCTCGGCGGAACAGACCGGATCGCTCGGCGTCGTCACCATCAACTGCGCGCGGCTGGGCTATGTGTTCAAGGGGGATACCAGCGGTTTGCTGCAGCGCCTGGACACGTTGATGGAACTGGCGATGGAAAGCCTGGAGGTCAAGCGCAAGGTGATCCAGCACCACATGGATGCCGGTTTGTACCCGTACACCAAGCGCTACCTCGGAACCCTGCGTAACCATTTCTCGACCATCGGCCTCAACGGCATGCATGAAATGCTGCGCAATTTCACCGGCGACGAGGAGGGCATGCACACCGAGCACGGCCGGCAGTTTGCCCTGAAGATGCTTGATCATGTGCGTGCCACATTGCTGCGATTCCAGGAAGAAACCGGCCACATGTACAACCTGGAAGCGACGCCCGCCGAGGGCACGACCTACCGCTTCGCCAAGGAAGACCTCAAGCGCTACCCCGACATCCTCCAGGCTGGCAGCGCGCAAGCGCCGTATTACACCAACTCCTCGCAACTGCCGGTGGGCTACACCGAAGACCCCTTCGAGGCCCTGGAACTTCAAGACGAGCTGCAATGCAAATACACCGGCGGCACGGTCTTGCACCTGTACATGGCCGAGCGGATTTCCTCGACCGAGGCCTGCAAGCAACTGGTGCGCAAAGCCCTTGGCCGCTTCCGCCTGCCGTACCTGACCGTGACCCCGACGTTCTCCATTTGCCCGGTGCACGGCTATCTGGATGGCGAGCATGAGTTCTGCCCCAAGTGCGACGAGGTCCTGCTGCTGCAAGAGCAGAAGCTCGGCACCGTTCATTGATTTCGATCCACTCAACTGCAAGGAGCTTCACCATGACTGCATCGCAAACATTGCCCCAGGCTCAACGTCAACGCTGCGAAGTCTGGACCCGGGTAATGGGCTATCACCGCCCTGTGTCGGCGTTCAATCCGGGCAAACAGTCGGAGCACCGCGAGCGCGTGCACTTCACTGAAGGCGCGGCACTGGCCGGGCGCCAATGAGTCGAACGCTTCGGGTCGGGGGCATGGTGCCCCTGACCACTATCGACTATCCGGGACAGCTCGCCTGCGTGCTGTTTTGCCAGGGTTGCGCCTGGCGTTGTCGTTACTGCCATAACCCGCAGTTGATCCCGCCTCGTGGCACAGACGAGATGGATTGGCGGCGGGTGTTGGCGTTTCTGCAACGGCGTCAGGACCTGCTCGATGCGGTGGTGTTCAGCGGTGGTGAGCCGACCTTGCAGGACGGTTTGCTCGGCGCCATGGATGAGGTGCGGGCGATGGGGTTTCGCGTCGGTTTGCACAGCGCCGGGATCAAGCCTGCTGCATTTGCCAAGGCGCTGACCGGGGCCGATTGGGTCGGTTTCGATGTCAAGGCGTTGCCCGAGGATTGCCAGGCGATCACCCGGGTCGAGGGCAGCGGAACCGCCAACTGGCGCAGTCTTGAGCATCTGCTGGCCAGCGGTGTCGACTACGAATGTCGCACCACCGTGCATTGGCATCTGTTCGAGCCGGCGCGACTGCTGATCCTCGCCAAGCGCTTGAGCGAACTCGGCGTCAAGCGCTTCGCCGTGCAGCTGGTTCGCACCGAGCGGATGTTCGATCCGCTGCTGCCGAGTGTTTCGGCACAGGCCTTGCTTCCTGACTTATGGGAAGCCATGCGCGAGTTGTTTCCAGCCTTCGTGTTACGGGGGTAACCAAGGCTGAGGTTTAACGTTTAGCAGGGACATCCACCATTAGGTTTTCAAATGCGCTGCCAATCGGCAGGTATCAAACGGGGAGCATTTGATATGGCCAAATTAACCACAGCACAACGTATCGTCATCGGCTTTGCAATCGCGCCGCTGGCATTGATGGGCATGGCGTTTTACGCGTTGCACGATCTGGCAACGCTCAAGGAGCAGGCGGTCGTCATCGTCAAGCAGGACTGGCCGAAGATCGATCCGATCATGGTCATTGCCACCGGTGTGCGCGATAACGCCAGGAACACCCGGGATTTGTTGATCGATAAAGACAATCAGCAAGTGCAGCAGTCAATCGACACCACCAAGAAACGGATCACCCAGGCACTCGAAACGCTTGAGCCGTTGTTCTATTTGCCAGAGGGCAAAAGCGCTTATGCCGCGCTGAAGAAGAATCGCGAAGCCTACGTGGCGGCGTTCACTCAAGTGCAGGTGTTGATCCGGCAAGGGGCCTTCGATGACGCCATGGCACAGCTGAAGCAAAAGGTTGTGCCGGCCGAACGCGAGGTTTATGGCAGCCTGGATCAGTTGATGGCGCTGCAAGGCAAAATATTCGCCGACCGGGAACAGTCGGCGCAGGCACTGTACAGCGATGCCCGGCGCAATATGCTCGGGTTGTTTTTGTTCTGTGTGGCGCTGGTCATCGCCGCCGCGGTGATCGTCACGCGCAGTGTGACCCGGCCATTGGGTGGCGAGCCGGATGATGCCGCACGGTTTTTGAGTCAGATCGCTCAGGGCGACCTGACGATTCAGGTACCCGTGAGCTCAAGTGCCGGCGGCAGCGTGATGATGAACATGCATCAGATGCAGCAAAGTCTGAATGCCATGGTCAAGCACATCGCGACTTCGGTGGACCAGGTCGCCAGTTCCTCCGAAGAGCTGAGTGCGGTCAGCAGCCAGACCAGCAGCAACCTGCAATTGCAGGGGCTGGAGATCGAGCAGGCAGCCACCGCAGTGAACCAGATGACCGCGGCGGTCGATGAAGTAGCGCGCAATGCGGTGAGCACCTCCGAGGCATCGCGGCAGTCCGAGCAAACCGCGCAGCGCGGGCGTGAACAGGTTCAGGAAACCGTGGTTTCAATCGGCGCACTGGCCGATGGCGTCACCGACACCTCACAGCGCATCGAGCAACTGGCGGGCCGGGTGCAGGACATCAGCAAGGTGCTGGAGGTGATTCGCAGCATCGCCGAGCAGACCAATTTGCTGGCCCTCAACGCGGCCATTGAAGCGGCCCGTGCCGGGGATGCCGGACGCGGTTTTGCCGTGGTCGCCGATGAAGTGCGCGCCTTGGCGCATCGCACTCAAGAGTCCACCCAGGAGATCGAGCAGATGATTGGCAACATCCGTCTTGATACCGGCCATGCAGTGACGGCCATGCAAAGCAGTAGCAACCTGGTTCGAGCCACCCTGGAAGTGGCGCAACGCTCGGGGGATGCATTGGACGAAATCACTCGGTCGATCTCGCAGATCAACGAGCGCAACATGATGATTGCCAGTGCCACTGAAGAGCAGGCATTGGTGGCGCGGGAGGTGGATCGCAATCTGATGGGCATTCGCAACTTGTCCGAGCAGGTCTTGCTGGGTGCCCAACATACTCAAACTGCGGGTCACGATTTGGCGCAGATGGCCGGGGCGCTGCACCAGACAGTGGCGCGTTTTAAGGTCTAGTTGATCCGGTGGGTGGTTGTGTCGGAGGCTCAGTTCCAGCCCCAGAATTGCAACCACCAGCCGAACCCTACCAAGCCGATGGCGAGTAACAGGCAAGTGCTGTCCGCGCAGCGACGGACCCGGGAAATGCCTTCGCGATCCAGCCGTTTCCATCCCAGCAACAGGCTCCAGCCCATCGCGGCCAGTAACAAACAGGCCCTGGCCGGTTGTACCCACTCCAGCAACAGCCCTTCATAGCGCAGCAATTTCACCGTTGTGGCCGACAACCCGAGAAACAATCCCGCACCACCCAAGGGCGTGAGTGTCAGCGCCAGGGGCCAATACAGTGCAGGATCTTGCGCCAGTCGAGCCGTCAGTCGCAGAAGAATCATCAGCGCCGTGCCCAACACCATCGAACTCAAACCCAGATAAACGACGATGCTGAAACCGTCGAGCCAGCTGAAGCTGTCGTTGAGCTGCGGGTAATGGGTGAGCAGCCACCAGGGTGCGTTGTCCTGCAGGGCCCAGAGTTGGTCGTGCTCGATTAGCCATTGGGCGAGGGTTTGTTTGAGGGCGACGAACCATGGGCTGACCGTCCACTGAAACGCGCCCATGGCCAGGCCGATCACGCCGAACAGCAGTAAGCGCGCATCCCACGGTGACAGCGTCTGCGCCGTTGCGTGAAGAACCTCTTGGTTGCTGGAGCGAGCGATCAGCTGAACAGCGCCGCGTTGTCCGCTGCAGCGTCCGCAGGCATGACAGTCACTGGCGCCTTGCATGCGACGGATATCGAGCAAGGGTGCGCAGTTGGGCGGCGGCAGGCGCGGCGCGGTGTTGTCCATCCAGCGTTGTTCGTCGACCTGAAAATGCACGGGAGCCAGGCGAGCGAGCAGGGCGAAGACGCCGCTGACCGGGCACAGGTAACGGCACCAGACGCGTTTGCCCCGGGCGAACAGCAACCCGACGACGACCGCGGCGACGGTCGAGCCACCCAGAATCAACAACGCCGCCTGGGCGTAGTCGTAGACGCTGATCAACTGGCCGTAGAGGGTCGTCAGGCAGAACGCCAGGGTTGGCCAGCCGCCCCAGCGCAACCAGCGCGGCACACCCAAGCCTTTGCCGTAATGGCTGGCCCATTCGCTGAGTGAGCCTTCCGGACAGAGAACGCCACACCAGAGTCGTCCGAACAGCACAATCGACAGCAGCACGAACGGCCACCAGATCCCCCAAAACAAAAACTGCGCGAACAGGGTCAGGTTATCGAGCATCCGTACCTGGCTGTCCGGCAGCGGCAACACCGCCGGTACCACCAACAGCAACGCGTAGAACAGTACAACGGCCCATTGCACGGCACGAATGACACGTGCATGGCGACGCATGCCGTCGCCCAGGCGTTGGAGTAAACGATTGTGGCGACTCAGCTCAGGCATGGGACTTTTTCCGCAGCGCGTTGACGCAGCCAACCGCCGACGGCCAGCCAATAACCGGCTAGCACCAGTAACGTCATGCCGCTGGGCGTCGCGCGATAACCGGCAAAACCGGCAAGGAAACCACCCAATCCATGGCTGTCGCTGAGTAATGCGCTGCTGTCCCAAAGCGCATCGCCAACGAGGCTGTACATCACTTCCGGCAAATCCATGGCAAGTAATTGACCGCCGATTCGCTCGGTGCCGCTGACTAGCAATGCCGCGCCGAGCACCAGCAAAACAGCTTCGCTGATAGCAAAGAATCGCTGCCACGAAATGAACCGGCGACTGCTGTTCAGCAGGGCAATGGTCAGCGCAGACAGCACCAGCCCCATTGCGCCGCCGGTGGCAAACAAACCGAGCTGCGGACCCCGTAACTGAGCGCCAGCGCCATAGAGAAAGACCACCGTTTCACTGCCTTCGCGGCTGATGGCGAGCATGGCCAGGAGTAACAGACCTGCGCCACCTTGCCGGGCCAGGTGGCTATCGGCGTGTCGTTGCAAATCGTGCTTGAGCGTGCGCCCGTGGTGGTGCATCCAGCCGACCATTTGCACGATCAGCAGGCTCGCCACCAGCGCGAGTGCGGCCTGGAACCATTCACTGGCTGAGCCGCTCATGGCCTCACCGGCAAACAGAATCAACACCGCCAGCAGGCCCGAAAGCATCAACCCCAGCACGACGCCTGCCCACAAGTACTTCGCCAGTCGATCTCCCTGAGGCTGTTGGCTGACCCAGGCCTGGAGAATGCCGATCACCAACAGCGCCTCAACGCTTTCGCGCCAGACAATGAACATTGATTGATTCATGAAAACTCCGTGTTTGAACGGGTTATTTCGCGAGGATGCCGCCCTCGGGCAGTTGCGGATTGAATTCGTCGAAGAAGGGGTAGTGGCCGGGCCTGAGGGGGTGAATGACCACGAAGGTTGTCACGCCCGGCGACAGTACTTTTTCAACCCGCAATGGCGTGCTCTCGAATTCGGCTGGGCCTTGACCGATATTTTTCAGGATGACCTTGAAGCGCTGACCGGCCGGAACCTCCAGCAAGGCAGGGGAGAAGTGGCCATCGCGCAGGCTCAGCTCATAGCTGGGTAACTCGGCATAAGCCGTCAACGGCGCAACTGCTCCGGCAAGCAACAGCCAGGCAATCTGCAGGCGCTTCATTCAATAGCCGCCTTTTTTACCGATACCGGCGTAGATGAACTCGTAGTGCAATTCGCAGCGTTCAAACCAGGGGGCTACGCCGGTTTCCTTATCGGTATGGCGGCCAAGGGAACCATGACCGCCGGGCGGCAGGACGGTAAAGGTCAGCTGGTATTTGCCCGGACCGAGCAGCTTTACATTGTCGCCATAGTGCGGGCCGTCATTGGCGACCATGGCGTGGAAATCGCCTTTGAGTTCGTTCTCGCTGCCCTGTTTTTTCAGGTTGAACGAGACATTGAGGTAAGGCACGAAACTGCCTTCCTGAAAGCCCTGTCGATTGTCCGCCGTGGCGCGAATGTCGGCTTCCAGATGCACATCGGAATCCGCGGTGGCCCGCATCATTCCGGCAGGCGCCATCTCGATCGGCTGCAAATAAACCGCCCCGACTTCCAGCCCCGGACACAGTTGGGGTTCCCCGATTGGGTATTCCTTGGCCTGAGCCAACGGTGTGAGCAAGAGCAGGGCGAGTGACAGCGAAAAGGTCGTACGCATGATGTCTTCCTGGGCACTAACGAGTAAGAACCCGAGTGTAGGAAGCTTTCCTGCGAATAATAATGATTGTTATCAAGTTTTCAGCGATTAAGCCTATGACTGGGAGCGCTTTCGAAATCGCTCGGCGCGGTCGACGCAATCGTTCATCTGCGCAGCGGCGTGAATCGTCAGAGGATGCTGGGTGAAACCGGGCCGGGGTGAAATGTAGTCGGCCATTTCGCGGGCGATGGCCAACTGCTGATCCGAACCTTGCGTCAGTAACGCGATGACCAGGTTTTCCAGGGCAATTACGCGGACACGAAGGTGGACCAGTTCTGCATTGGTCAATTCGGGGGGAGAGGAAAATGCTTCAGCATCGAGTGATTTTTCCGCGACTTCATCATCCCAGGTCGACAATCGAACAGGGCTCTGTTCTCCGGCAGGTGTTTTTTTACCAGGCATAAGAAGCATCTCCAGGTGTTTTTATGTGGCTGCCCAAGGGCCGGAAGAACGCTATGACGTAACCGATTTCCCGGCAGAACAAAGCTTAGCCGTACCTTGATCCGTATCAAGGTCACCTTTGCGCGAGGGGTGTAGGTTGGAGGCACATCCTAGCGACAAACCGGGGATCGACATGGCCAAGAATTTTCCCATCAGCCCCAAGCATCCCGAGCGCATTTGCTGGGGCTGCGACAGATACTGTCCAGCCAACTCCCTGGCGTGCGGCAATGGCTCCGACAGGACAATGCATCCAGCCGAAATGATCGGAGACGATTGGTATCTGCATGGCGACTGGGGTATTGATCCGTTGATCGCGGTAAAAGACGTGACGGACGATCCCGGCCTAAAGGGCTGAGCACCCCTTTAAACATAGAAACCACCTGACGGAATTTTTTTTGAAATCAAGGGGTTGCCAGCCTCGGGAAATCAGTACATAATTCACGCCATCGAAAGCACTGACCGCTGAAAAAGCTCTATGTTTTCAAGGAGTTAGATCACGAATCTTGCTCCAAGTTTGTACGCGTTTGGTGTTGTGCTACATGACATCAGATGTTTGAGGCCGAGTAGCAAAATGGTTATGCAGTGGATTGCAAATCCACCTACGCCGGTTCGATTCCGACCTCGGCCTCCACTTTAAACGAGCTCCGTAGATCTATGATTTACGGAGCTTTTTTATTTGCACTGTCCTGCAAGATTTAGTCTTGAAAAGGCCAGTCGCAAACTTGCTTCACCGGAGCGGGATGTATATATTTCCCCCTCTGCTGCACAGGCGTCAGAGCTGCCAGATCGTTATTTGACAGTCTTCAGACTGCTTCACCGCGCTACCGCCCGAATGGCGAAACTGGTAGACGCATGGGACTTAAAATCCCCCGCTCGTAAGGGCGTGCCGGTTCGATTCCGGCTTCGGGCACCAATAGTATGATTTCAGATGTTCCCGTAAACACCTGAAACCTAGAGAAACCGGCCTTGTAGCCGGTTTTTTTGTGTCTGAATATCCCCGTATGTTCCTGTACAGCCCCACGATTTAGGTATAGGTTTAGGTATATATCGGTTCGATATCGAGGCGTATACCTATGGCGCGCACCGTAACCCCCCTTACTGACCCCAAATGCGAGGCCGCCAAACCCCGCGCAAAGGACTACACCCTGTTTGACGGGCAAGGGCTTTTTTTGCTTGTAAGGGCCACCGGCACCAAGGTCTGGCGCTTCAAGTATAAAAAGCCAAGCGGTAAGCCTGGTCTGGCAACGTTCGGCAACTACCCGGCTCTCGGTCTGAAAGCCGCCCGCGCGCGTCGAGCCGATGCACTCGAGTTGCTGGCGCATGGCCAAGACCCCATCGAGAGCGCTAAGCAAGCAAAGATCGAGGCGGCCAATGAGGCGGGGAACACCTTTGAGGCGCTGGCCCTGGAATGGCACGCCAGCATGGCCGGCAAATGGTCGAAGGATCACGCGGTCAGGGTGCTGAAAGAGATTGAGGTTGATCTTTTCCCCATGCTGGGCAAACGCCCCGTATCCGACCTGAAAACCCGCGACCTGCTGGCCTGTCTGAAGACGGTAGAGAAGCGCGGCGCGCTTGATGTGGTTGGGCGACTGCGTCAGCGCATCGCCGGAATCATGCGAATCGCCGTTCAGCGCGATTTCATCGAATACAACCCGGCGCTTGATCTGGTGGGCGGGACTGCCACCCGCAAGACCAAACACCGCCCGGCCTTGCCCCTTGAGCGGTTGCCGGAGTTGTTGCAACGCTGCGAGGCTGACACCGGACGACCGCTTACCTGTCTTGCTGTAAGCCTCGCTCTACTGGTGTTCATTCGTTCTAGTGAGCTGCGCTTTGCCCGCTGGTCTGAGTTCGACTTTACCCGGAGCATGTGGACGATTCCGGGTGAACGGGCACCAATCGAGGGTGTCAAGCGGTCGCACCGAGGAGCCAAGATGGGGACTCCGCATCTTGTCCCGTTGTCACGCCAGACGCTTGAGGTGCTGGAACAGATACGCCGGCTGAGCGGTCGTTTTGAGCTGGTACTGCCAGGAGATCACCACCACTGGCGGCCAATGTCAGAGAACACCGTAAACAAATCACTGCGCCGCATGGGGTACGACACCAAGATAGAGATTTGCGGGCACGGTTTCCGCACTATGGCCTGTTCCGCGTTGGTCGAGTCCGGCCTGTGGTCGCGTGACGCGGTTGAACGGCAAATGAGCCACCAAGAGCGCAACGGCGTGCGCGCGGCCTATATCCACAAGGCTGAGCACCTGGAAGAGCGTCGACTGATGATGACGTGGTGGGCTGACTACCTGGACGCCAACCGGGAAAAGCACATCACGCCCTACGAGTTTGCGCAGCATAAGGTCAGTGTTGGTGAGCCCAGAGCTCTAGGGGCGGTGGGAACATGATAAAACCTGACATGCTGCCGATCATTGAAGCGCACCTTACGCAATGGGATTGCGGGGAAAGTGAGTACACGCGGGACTTTCTGGCCGGGGTCATCCTTCGTGCTGAGATTGAACGAGCGCCAATTGATATTGACCTCGCATTTGAGTTGCCTTGTCAGGAGCTGGCCGGGCGAGCTCTTGACTGCTTGGTAAAGACCACCGGGTACAGTCCTGACTGGTTCGAATCATTGAGCGATTGCCAACACATGAAGTTTTCCAGCTTCGGCTTTCATTTGCCCAAATATGTCTGCTCGCTGCTGGATGTCCGATCATCTTGTCTATTGGTGCTAGGCCATATCGAAGAAGCGCGACAGTTTGATCCAGACAGCCATGCCGAGTGCGCTGTTGAGGAGGTTCGAGAGCTGATCAATCGGTTGGAGTCACTTGAAATGGCAGTAGCGGAGCGCCATTTTTTGCAAAAGGACCTGCACTCCACCGTTGAAGCTGAGCAGGCAGTCAGGTCTGAGATTGCCCAAAAGTACAGGCAGAAGATGGAGACGGCCCGCGCCGGACGAACCGCCCTTCACGATTGGGCGGCAGTCGCCAAGCTGGAAGCGGAGTTGTTGGCTACCGGCAAGTCGCGGCGCGAGTTCGCAAATATCATCGAGCGGCGTTTAAAAATCCCGAAATCAACCTATCGAGAGTGGCGGCGTAAACAAACGACGGGGTAATTATTTGGCCGTTGTTTCGATAACTATCTTGTGAGCGTCACCCATACGGAGGCGCTCAAATGCACCCTGCAACGACTCCCGCAAAAGCTCTAATCCGCCAGCCAGCGCTGTGCCGCTGGTTGGACCTATCCCGCTCGGGCTTGGACAAGCTCCGCAAGAAAGACCCGACCTTCCCGAAGCCGATCAAAGACGGCGACACCCGCCAGGCTGCTGCGTATTACGTCGTGGCTGAGGTGGAGGCATGGCTGCGCGCCAAGATCGAAGCGAGGGACGCAGCATGAAAATGGCCGCCTTTGCGAAGAAAAATGGCCTCGAACTGATGCAGGCTCAGTCAAACCGAAATGCGCGCTCGAGTGCCCGGTTGGTAAACCGTCGCGCAGCTGTCTTCAAATCTCCATTCGGAGCACCGCCCTTGAAGCACGATGCTACGTGCAACTCGTCCGCACTCCACAGTCGCGCCACTGACTTGCGCTGCAACGAGTACGCCGTCGGCCTGCTGCCCCACTTGGTCCTGATCTCTCTGTGCTGGTTTTGCGAGGTACAACTATGATGCCCGCCGACAAGCTGTTGTCGCGTCTAAATAAGGTGCACCCCCTTAAACCAAGCCAGTGGGTCGCCTGTTGCCCGGCTCATGATGACCGCAATCCGAGCCTGAAGATCACGGAAACGGGAGACGGCACTCTATTGTTGAAATGCTGGGCTGGCTGTTCGGCGGCGCAAATTGTCACGGCTATTGGCCTGGAGATGCGCGACCTGTTTCCTGATGGCGGCCAGCGCTCCTCCCGACAAGGGCCCAGTCGTGCGGCAGTTGAGCACGAGCGTTACATCGTCGCGATTGGCCTGTCCCTGCAATCTCGAGGCGAGAAGCTGCCGAAGTCAGATCTAGACCGCTTGGAGTTGGCACGTCGCCGTCTGGCTCAACGGGAGGAGCGTGTATGAATGCAAAGGCACAAGACCGTTATGGCGACCAGTGGGCCGAGGTTGACCAGCGTCTGCACAGCACAACGCCGTTCCGGTTCGTCGCCGCCTGCGACATGCCGGTGAAGCCTGTCGCGTGGCTAGTTCGCGGATACATCGAGGAGGATGCGCTTGCTGTAGTGTACGGCCCTCCCGGCAAGGGCAAATCCTTCTTGGCCCTGGATTTGTCGTGCTGCATCGCTATGGGTATCCCGTTCCACGGGCATGATGTGAAGCGGGGAACAGTGTTCTACATTGCGGGCGAAGGCCACAACGGGCTGGCGCGACGTTTGCGAGCATGGGCACAGCACAATGGCACCGACATGCCGGCACTGTTATTCGTGTCCGATGCCCCCACCGACCTATCCAGCGCTACCAACGTGGCGAAGGTAGCCGAGTCGGTTCAGCAACTCGCAGACGCAACCGGCGAAGCCCCGGTTCTGATCGTTATCGACACGATGGCCCGCAACTTCGGCGGCGACGAAAACAGCGCAACGGAAGTTGGGCTGTTTGTGCGCAATGCCGACGCGCTACGTCGACACTGGAAGGCTACTGTGCTGATTGTCCACCATAGCGGTAAGGATGGGGAAAAGGGCGCGCGAGGGTCTTCCGCACTGAAGGGGGCCGCTGATGCCGAGTACGAAGTAAGTCGGAGCGACGTAGACAAACTGATCCGACTGACTCCGCGCAAGATGAAGGACGCAGAAGAGCCGCTGCCGCTCGCCTTCGAGCTAGTGGGGGTGCCGGTGTACGACGATAGCGGAAGTTTGGTTGGCGGCGCGGCGTTGAAGTTGACTGAGTACACCGCACCAGCTCCTGCGACGAGGCCGCAGGGGAAGAACCAGCAGAAGGCTCTGGACGTCCTGAACGAGATGTGGGGGGAGGTCACCACCCGGCTTGCCAAGCAGGGCCGAGAAGATCATCCGATCAACATCCTGTTCGATGACTGGAAGGTGCGCTGCGAGGTTGCCGGGCTGGAGCGCAACCGCGCCAAGGAGGCGTGTGAAGGCTTGCAGAAACGTGGAATAGTTGAGCGGGACGGACCCCATGTCCTGGTAACTGAGTCTGTCCGAAGAAAACGAAACCCTTAGGGACTTCGGACTATTCGGACGCCTACAAACCTTTGCCTTTCGGGCATATCGGACAGTAATCGGAGGTGTATCGAAGGGGAGTCGGACAGGTCGATGAATTACACGACCTCGAGGAATTTTGACTATGACCACCTTGGACTATTTGCGTCGGGACCTCCTAAAGGTAGAAGCCAATGGCGAAAACGTGCGTTGGCGCCCCGTCGAGCACATCTGCTCTGCCAGAAGCGGCCAATGGATAAACTGTCTAGCATGTCGGCAGCGTTGTTTTATTTACCGCATACACTCATCTAACAATTTGGCCTTGCCATCCGCATCGTGTTTCTTCTCGAATAATGTCGTGTCCGCCGTGACCACCGTCAGGAAAATACGGGGACTTTTTATTTTTTATTCAGATCAATAAGAGATATTTCATATTTTTTCTCCATATGCCTTATGACTTTTATCAGTGCCTTGTAAATATATAGATGATTCGCGCCAAACTTATACTTCCCAAGGATCAGGTTATCTGTAGTAAGGTGATCTGGAATATGTCGCTCCTTTTTCTCTAATAGTGGGGATGAAAAAGTAACTGGGTATCTGAAAAATCTACCTTCGCCGTCCCATACACCCCATGAACTATAATTTTGAATATTGCCGTTGTAGCACTCGGAAGCGATTATCTCTTCCATTTCTATAAGTAAATCGCGAAATGGTTCAACTTCACGAGAAATGTTCCTTATGGTTTTTATTTCGCTTAAATACTTTTGGAAAGTGTCCCAGATGTATAAGTACTCGCTACTAGAAAGCTCTGAGGTAACATCTGTTTTGGCGGCATTAATTAATCGTTTTACCGTTATCTCGTCAATTTCCTCATCGTGATAGCTTGTTATGGATTTGTATGCCTCTATCTCATCTTCGCAGAGATCAAAAGTATCACTCCATGAGGAGTTGTCGTCATGATTGCAGTAACCCTGTATTTCCCTTGCTATATCGTCCGGAATGCCATCGAAAAGATGTATATATTTATTGTACGCTTCTATTTCTGTTCTTATCTCCATCTCTTGGTCGTGTGTTGAATAGCCATTATCAATATCGTAATACCAGTAAACGTATTCATGTATCTTTTTTAGTATTTCGTCTGGTGGCATCGTGTAAGTCTCCATTGAGGAAAAGCTACAGTTGAGCGGCATGCAGCGTTTATTGCGGATGTAGTTGCATTGAGAAAGTGATAAGCTCACGTTGCTTGATTAGTATAGACGACAAATCTAACAGTGCACGTAGATATGAACTTTCTTGACTGCTTCTGGCCGATTACTGCCTGTCACGAAGGGCAGCCACCGCCCCATAGTTGTCCTTCGCAGAGGGCAGTTCACGACCAGAAGCAGGCACTGGTGATTAACAGTTAGCGCCCCCCCCCCAATGGTCCCAACTGCTGACAAGCGACCGTAAGCGCAGCTTTGGGACGTTCAGTTCCTCTAGAGCGGCGTCGAGCCTATTACTGACGGTGGCTAAGAAGATGGTTATTCCAGGACAGTTCAGCAGACCTGTGCTGGCTTAATCGAAACTTCCCTAGTACACCTCAGCCAGATTAAAATTACATATACCGCCTTTTGCCTGCCTTACCTATATCTAGCGACACCACGTCGTTGAAGGCCAATTCTAAAGCGACACTGCTACCTTGCTGATCGATTAAATATGAATAGGGATTCAAGCCAATTCGAAAGATCTCTTGATGATGAAAAAACACCCTTCGTGGTCACGACTTTTTATTGACATCAATATGATATCATATGTATGTTGAACCGCCGACCAACCGACGAATGGTGTTTCGTGAACACAGAGCATAAGTTAAAGAGCTTGACTGAACTGGAAGTCCAGATCGGAAGGCGCATTGCAGAGTTTAATGAAAAACGCGCTAAAAACCAAAAGAGCAACCAGTTGTATTCACTAGGTCAGATACTCCTGAGCTCTCTGACTACTCTGCTGATAGCCGTCAATACTAAAACATCCATTTTCTCTATCACTGTAGCCACTCTGATAACTAGCTCGTTGGCTAGTCTGGCCGGCCAGCTTCTGAGCAAATATATGTATGAGGAAAGGATGGCTATGAATATTGCTACAGTTTGCGCTCTGTACGAACTAAGTCACACAATTACCATGGATAAAAAGAAGGAAGAAGATGATGAAGAAAATCATAAAATAACACTTGATAAAGTCGAGTCATATCAAGATCGATACCAGCGGATTTTGAACGCAGCGAATGGACAGTGGCAAAAGCACATACAGAAAAGAAAAAGCAAAAGTAAATGAAAAAATTTTCTAAAGTACTTACGCTAAACAAACTGCATATTATCGATAATGTTATTGGCTCTGTCGGTAATGGCAGCCCGCAGGCTGACTATTTCAATATTGGCTCCCCCATTGGGAATCCGCCTCTTCTCAGGGGATCAATTGTTATAGATATGAATATGCTGTTCTTAACTGATAATCGTCAGTATTTCAAGGCGGGTAGTCCTGTTGATACAGGGAGTCTTAAGTTCGGGTTTCTTAAGCCAAATTTTGACAGGGACCTCTTCCTGCAAATGGTAAGTTGCGATTATGAGAAGTTTCACGCGCTGACAGTAGATCTATTCAGCCTGCCCAGCCCATCACTGGAAAAACTAAATTCTCACAGAGCCTGTAACTCTTTAAAACCTGTCATTGAAAAATATTTTTCTACTGCCGTAATAGATTTCATGTACAGCGAAACAAATCCTCATGCTTGGCTCTTTGAGTTCTGCCTAGATGGCGGCTACGCACTTACAGAAAAGCATATAAAGAAAATGTTTATACCTAATACATACATGTTCAACTCCACAATTAGAAAGCTAAGCAGTATACTGAAGGGTAAGATCGTTACGTATAATCCAAAATATGGAATAGAGGGGCGCGAGACTTGATGCCAAGATTTTATGTGGTTGGTGCCTACGAAGATTTCAAGCTTAATATTTTTCCTTCACATATATCTCCTATTGTTGCGGAGCGCCATATGGGGCAGTATCGCCGATGGGCGTATAAAATTGAGGCGCCCTATAAAATTATACCTACCCACGCAGTAGGGAGATTTTATAGTACGCCTCAGGAAATGTTTCCCTATATGACCTATAGCCTCATTTCGCCAGTTTTGCTAAGGCAGGATTCCCAAATAGTCGCGATTTCGAAAGATAAGTTACTTGTTGAGAGTAGCAGCTTTAAGCTATGTCGAAAGATATTTGTCGAGGCCGTAAAAAACATTAAAGAACCGGGGTTTTTATATCGATCTCTTCTGTCAATGAAAAATTCTTTTAATTAAGCTCGGGTTGGTTTTGGCTTGTGTGTAGCATGTTTTCGCAACTGACTGTTGGGTTTTCAGCAACAAGCAAAAGTAACCAGGAACGGGTAGGGGGTTCGAGGTGAAATCTGGGGTTTAGCAACAGAAAGTCATCCCCCTCTCCAAGCCTTGCAAGTAATAGACAGGCTTGTTGATGGGCAATCCACACATATCGATGTAGCCACTCGCATATTTAACAGGTGTTCTGATAATGGTGTGAAATATTATATCGGTAAAGCGCTAAACTTTTGCTCAAGCGTCCGCTTTTGGCCGATTCTGTTGAAAAAGTCGGCCATGGTTTGCGCATCAGAAAAGTACGCATCCGAGATTGAAATCTTTACTTTTGGCAGAGACATCTGGACTCGGATTCCACGTAGCAGCGTGCAAAATAGGCGTTTTCACCAGTCAATGATCAGGCAGTTTGGGCAGACCGACTTTTTCAACAGAATCGGCCGGTTGCTGCCTGTCGCGATGAGCGGTAAACGACCCAGTGCGGCCGGTGACGACAGGCAGAAATCGGCAAAAAACAGATGTCGGCGCGTATTTCGTTGATGTGTTTTATATGGTTTCAGGCATTGCGCAAACCGGACTCATCGAGGCCGGCTGCCGACTTCAGCATCTTCAAAATCACCAAGGCAAATGCCCGGCTCTTAGTCTCGTTATCCAGCACTTCCAGCGACAGTTTCTCGTGGTCGGTCATGGCATCCAGCACGGTGTCCAGAACACGCTTGGGGAACAAGCCGTGCATTACTTGATCCACCGAGTGGTTGTTTACCTGAGCCATCACATCTTCCTGGCGGCTGATGCGCTGGGCGATGCCGGTAAGGAACTGCAGCTGGTCGTCATCGCTCACCTCGGCACCGAAGATATCGTTCAGAGCCTCGATGATTTCCGACAATCGCTTTTTCTCCGGGTCATGGGGCTTCCCGCTGCCCACGTCACTGCCAGGTTTGAGGGTGTATTCGCCTGTTTCCTCGTTCAGGCGTAGCTGGTGCTCGGCGCGCTTGCTCAAGCGGTAGTGACTCAGCTGCAGCTCGCCCACGTCCACGTCGTCTTGTTGCAGGCGATCCACGCGCAGCAGGGGGTGCAGGTGCTTGGCGTACACGCAGAGCTGCTCCAGTTCGCGGTCTTCATAGGGCACGATCTGCGAGAGGAACTCATACAGGCGCACAAAGCTCTGCAGATTCTTGCGGAACAGGTCGAGCTGATCGATCTGCTCACCGGCCTCTTTCAACGCATGCTCGGCTTTTTTCAGGCCGCTAGTGTCGCCGTTAGCTTCGGCTGTGCGCTTGAAGTCCAGCGCCTGTTGGCGCGACTCCACCGAGAAGGCGTAGCGCTTGGCAAAGCGCTCCTTTGCCGGAGTGCAGTAGTAGCTGAGCTTGCTAGCAGCCGCCTTGGGGTCGAAGAAGGCTATGGCGAATGCCTCGACCTCCTGCCACTGATAGATTCCCTCTGCATCCAACTTCTTTTGCAGGTCATAAATGATCTGCGGGTCGGTTACATCGGTCAGCTCGGCTTTGGTGTAGTACGGCAGGAAGGCGTCAAGAATGTCCTGCGGCTCGTTGAAGAAGTCGAGAATGAAGGTTTCCTTGCTGTCACCGAAAGTGCGGTTCAGCCTCGACAGGGTTTGCACGCAGTCCACGCCTTGCAGCTTCTTGTCCACGTACATGGCACACAGCTTGGGCTGATCGAAGCCAGTCTGATACTTGTTGGCCGCGATCATCACGTTGAAGTCTTGGGTGTCGAATGCCACTGCTAGGTCGCGGCCATTCAAGCCGGGGTTGAGCAGGCTGCTGCTTTCCGTCACCTCTTCGGGGATCACCTCATCCGATAGCACGCTGCCGGAGAACGCCACCAACGGGTGCACATCGTTGTAACCCATCTGCTGTACATAGGCTCTCACCGCCAACTGGTAACGCACTGCTTCCTGTCGGCTGCTCGTCACCACCATAGCCTTTGCCTGGCCATTAAGCAGATTACGGATATTGGCACGGAAGTGCTCGACGACCACCTCAACCTTTTGACTGATGTTGTATGGATGCAAACGCACCCAGCGCGCTAGCTTGATGCGCGCCTTCTTGCTGTCCACCTCGTCGTCTTCGCCATCCGGGTGGGCGATCTTCCAGGCGGTACTGTAGGTGGTGTAGTTGCGCAGCACGTCGAGGATGAAACCCTCCTCGATAGCCTGGCGCATGGAATACAGATGAAAAGCCTCCGGCTTGTTGCTGGAACTGGCCGGCAGCGTGGAGTCGGCCGGGCGACCGAACAGCTCCAAGGTCTTGGCCTTGGGCGTGGCGGTGAAGGCGTAGTAACTGATGCGCTCATTCGGTTGGCGCGCCTGTACGGCTGCGTCCAACAACTCTTCGGCGCTGACTTCCTCGGCGTCCAGCGCATCGCTGCCCAGAATCTGTTTCAGCTTGCTGGCCGACGAGCCAGTCTGCGAGGAGTGCGCCTCGTCGGCAATCACTGCATAACGCCCACTAGCCAGCTTCGGGTACTTGTCTAGGGCATCGAACAGAGCAGGAAAAGTCTGGATGGTGACGATGATGATGCGCGTCTGCTCAGCCAGCGCCTCAGCCAGTTGTTCGGACTTGCTCTGGTTACCGACATCACGACTGATCGGTTTGACCACGCCTTGGGCGTGCTCGAACTGGTAGATGGTGTTCTGCAACTGACTATCCAGCACCGTGCGGTCGGTGACCACGATCACCGAGTTGAACAGGCGCTGGCCGGCGGCGTCATACAGCGAGGCCAGTTGATGCGCCGTCCAGGCGATGGAGTTGGACTTGCCCGAGCCAGCGCTGTGCTGGATTAAATAGCGCTTGCCTGGGCCTTCGGCGCGAGTGGTGTTAACCAACTTGTTGACCACTTCCCATTGGTGGTAACGGGGGAAGATGATCGTTTCCTTGGTAACCAGCGTGCCGTCGAAGCCTTCGCTGGTTTTTTTGTCCAAATGTAGAAAGCGCCCCAGCACCTTGAGCCAGGCATCTGGCTGCAAGAGCCGTTGCCACAGGTAGCCGGTGGCGTACTGGCTATCGTCGGCAGGCATTGGATTGCCGGCACCGCCTTCCTCACTACCGAGGTTAAAGGGCAGGAAAAAGGTGTCCTTGCCCGCCAGTTTGGTGGTCATTGCCACCTCATTCTGCCCTACGGCAAAATGCACCAGCGCGCCACGCTTGAAGGTCAGCAACGGCTCGGGCTTGCGCGTCAGCGGGTCTTTTACCGGGCGGTCGTAACGGTACTGGCGCTTGGCGTTTTCCACCGACTGCTTGAACTCGCTTTTCAGTTCCAGCGTGGCAGTGGGGATGCCGTTGACGAACAGCACCAGGTCCAGCCGTGGGTTGTAGCTTTGCCCGCTGCTGCCAGCCTCACGCGCATGCGGCGAATAGGACACCTCAGGCACCACCCGCAAGCGGTTGCACTGGTAGCGCTTGAGGGTGTCCGGGTTCATGCCGTGGTCGGGCTGAAAGCTGCACAGTTCCACTTTTACCGCCGGCAGCTTGAAGCCGTGGCGCAGCACATCCAGAGTGCCGCTCTGTTCCAGCTCGCGCACCAGTTTCTGCACCAGCACGTTTTCCGGGTTGTTCGGATTGGCCTTGGCGAACTTGTCCCAGCGCTCCGGCCAGGCATCCTTGAAGTAACCCAGCAGGTCTTCGGTGTACAGCGCCGTGCGACGGTCATAGCCACTGGCAGGGCCAGTCAGCCAGCCTTGGGCGACCATTGCGTTGAGGATGTCCTGCTGGAACTGCGCTTCCTTGCTGTCAGCCATATACGGCCTCTTGTTCTAGGGCGGGGGCTTGCGCGCTGGCCGCTGGCTGCCAGCCGCGCACATCGATTTTGCCGGTAACGGCGGCGGAGATTAAGGCGGAGCGGCGTTCTTGGAGTAACTGTATCGACTCTAAAGACTGCGAAAGTAACGCATCAAACCGTGCATTCGCTTCATCGACATATACACAGATCGAATCTTGCTCGCTTGTGGAAGGGAGTAAGACCGGAAGATTCTCAAATCCCTGCTGATTCACATACACCAATGTGGCCGAAGTACCAATTAGCTCAAAATACTCCCTCGACAGAGAGACAATGCTCCTTAGATACTCCGCCCTAATTTTTCTAGGCACAAAAGCCTGGAGTTGCTGGTTTATCACCACATCAACAGAGTTAATTGCAACTATTCCAAAGCGCCCAACACAGCTAGCAATGACAGCCCCTTTCTTTAGCACCTTAGAGCCCGCCTCTTCAGCTGCCAGCTGTGTGACTTTATGATTTGTCGCTGAGATGTATCCGCCGTTCATGTCCTCCATCGTTACCCACGCAACACCGTCGCTGTCATTGAGCTCGGGCTTGTTTCGTTGAGGTACAAATATGTCAGCTACAAGTTTCGCCCTGCTTACCACCCAATGTGCCGGCACCTCGCCCAGCCACTCCACCCCGGAGTCTTTCATCGGCACCGTCGGGTCGAGGCCTTTGGTGACGGCGTGGGAGATCACGGCCTGACGCTTTTCCTTGAGCAGGTCGATTAGGCGCTTCTGCTCTTCGATTAGCGCGTCGATGCGGGCGGTTTCGTGGTCGAGAAATGCACTGATCGCAAACTGCTCGACATTAGTGGGAAAGACAAAGCTGAACGCATTCAAATCCGACAAATTAAGGACACGCTGCGCGGTACCTCTGCACACCAAATCAATAAAATGGGTAAATGCGCGGGACTGGAAAATCCAACATAGATATCGAGGGAGAGTATTGCTATCGAGCTGGATTCGAGCAATGGCTCGAGATAAATTCACACCGACGAGCTTTGGGCCAATCTCAAATGCCTTTCCTATTGTTCCGACCAGCGACAGTACAATGTCACCCTCCCTGACAATAGTGCGCGAATATTGAGAAGAGAGTTCTGTACTTATGGTTACAAGGCCTGAAGTATCAATGAATTCATGCTCCATGTCCGTAATTCGCAACATTGGAACGCCATCAGGATCGAAATCAGGCACCAAAACTCCATAGCATGGAGGCTCTCGAAAAAAGTAACCCAACTTCGAAACAACCCAGTCGGTTGGTACCTCTCCCAACCACTCAACCCTCGAGTCCTTGTACGTGGGATACGCAGGAATACTCATGCGGACAGCCCCTCGATCATTTGCTTGATGCGATCGGTGCAGGCTTTCAGGTCACGGTCGATCTCGGCCAGCGGGCGCGGCGGCTGGAACACGTAGAAGTGGCGGTTGAACGGAATCTCAAAACCGACGATTCCGACCTCGCCGTCCTGGGCATCCGTCTTGCTCTCATCGATCCATGCGTCCGGCATATGGGGAAGAACTTCGTGCTGGAAGTAGTCGTACACCGACTCGCCTAGCGGTACGTTCTCGTTGTCGCGCAGTCCGGCGTCTGCTTCCGGTTGGCCCTTAGTGGTACAGATGTCTGCCTCGGGGTCACGCTCGCTCAGGGCGTTAAGCAGGGCTTTCAGCTCTGGCGCGCTTAGATTGACGTTGTGCTCTGCCAAGGCTTTTTTCAGTATTTTGCTGAACCGTTCGCGGTTGCGGTGCAGCACACTGGCATCCATTGATTGCAGTGCGCCTAACAGTTGTAGCTGGGCGGCGCTGTCAAGCTTCTGGATAGCCTTTTCTTCCAGCACTTTTTCGAGGCGCTCGATGCTAGTTTGGAAGTTCAGGCGCAGCGGCCGCTCGACGGTGATGCGGCGGTAGCCGAAGGCGTCGATGGCGAAGATTTTGCTCTGCGCGGTTTGCTCGAAGCAGCCATACAGGCGCACCAGCTCGCTGATTTGATCCTCGGTGATGTACTGGCGCTTGCTGCCCAGCGACTTGCGCATTTTGGCGAAGAGCTGGCTGCCATCGATCAACTGAACCTTGCCCTGGCGCGCGGCGGTCTTGTGGTTACTGAGTATCCACACATAGGTGGAGATGCCAGTGTTGTAGAACATGTCCGTGGGCAGCGCGACGATGGCTTCAACCAAATCGTTCTGCAGCAGGTAGCGGCGAATCTCCGACTCGCCCGAACCGGCACCGCCGGTAAATAGCGGTGAACCGTTGAGGATGATGCCGATGCGCGAGCCACCGTCGCGCGGGTCACGCATCTTGCTGACCAGATGCAGAAGGAACAGCAGCGAGCCGTCGGACACGCGTGGCAGACCGGGGCCGAAGCGGCCGTCGAAACCTTTGTGACTGTGCTCGTCGGTGATCTGCTTTTGCACCTTCTTCCATTCCACGCCGAACGGCGGGTTGCTGAGCATGAAGTCGAAGTGCTTGTTGGCCAGTTGGTCATTGGACAGTGTGTTGCCGAGCTTGATGCTGGCCACATCCTGGCCCTTGATCAGCATGTCCGCTTTGCAGATGGCGTACGACTCGGGATTCAGCTCCTGGCCGTGCAGGGAGACGCTGACCTTTTCGCTGATGGACTGGATGTACTCATCACCCTCGGACAGGAAGCCACCCGTACCTGCCGTTGGGTCATAGATTGTGACGATGCTGTTGGGCGCGAGTTTGTGGTCCTGATCGGTGATCACCAGCGAGGTGGTTAGGTGCACGATATCGCGCGGGGTGAAGTGTTCTCCGGCGGTTTCATTAGAGCTTTCGGCGAACTTGCGAATCAGTTCTTCGAAGATGATACCCATACCGAAGTTGCTGATGCGCTCGGGGCTCAGGTCGGTGGCAGCAAACCTTTGCACCACCTGATAGAGCAGGTTAGCGCTGGCCAGCTGCTGAACAAAGTCTTCAAAGTGGAAGTGTTCGAATATCTCGCGGGCGTCCTTGCTGAAGGCCTGCACGTAGCTCATCAGGTCGGCTGGGGTCTGCGTATCGGACAAAGTGCCGAGGGTCAGCGGCGAGGCGTTGAAGAACTGCAGGCCACCTGCTGCACGCAGCATATACATTTCACGTACGGTGTCCGGGCGGCCTTCCTGGGCGTAGAACTCGTGAATCACTGCGTCCTTGGTTGGCGCCAGCACACACTCCATGCGCCGCAGCAAGGTGAATGGCAGGATGATGCGACCGTACTGAGACTGCTTGAAGTCACCGCGTAGCAGATCGGCAATCGACCAGAGAAAGGCGGCCGTCTGGGAATGATTTTCCGTATTCACGCAACAACTCCTTGGAGTAGGGACAAAAGAGTAAGTCTAACACCCGAGTGTGCCCATCAGGAGCGTCCGCTTTTGGCCGATTTTTGCCTGTCGTGAAGGGCTGCATCCGACCCAAAGTGTTCGGTTAGGGTCGACTGAAAACGGCCAAGCGCTGCCATCTAGTGGTATCGAAATGTCGAGCCTTGCTCTAGACGATCAGATAGCAAGCAGTCCGGTGCCTGAATTTGGATAAATGACGAGTGCGGCAGACCGCACTAAGTGGACTGCCGCACTCGACTAACACGTTACGACTTTTTCGGAGGGTAGTTACCGCGGCCATCACCTGACTTTTTGCCGGTCGTGCTCGGTAGATTGGGGACTACCGGGCGTGGGGCGGGGGAGGGACGGCTGGGGGCTTGTGGTTTCTTGCTCATCTTGAGTTTCTCCAGAGCTTGGTTGGCTAGAATTGCCCGCTTACTTGCAGGCACCTTCGACTCGGCAGGCGCAAGTGGTGGGGACGTGGCATGGGTGGTCCTTGCAGCGCATGGCCTGTGCCTCGCAGCCGCCTTCGGGGTAGGCGCCGAAGTGTTGCTCGTACAGCGCCACCGTGTGAGCGAAAGCGCTCTTCAGTTCCTGGTAGTCGTCTTGGCTGTAGATGCCGAAGTACGGGTAGTGGTCGATGAAGCGGCCGAAGACCTGGAAGCAGTTCTCGCGGTAGGCACGGGTGTCCAGAATGTGTGCATGCCAGACAGCATCGACCTGCTTGCTCGGCACCAACGCGACCGTCGGATACAGGCACTTGAGTGTCAGGAAACGGCGATATTCCAGCTCCGACGCGTCCCATTGTTCTGTGCTCATTTCGGCTTCGGACGAAGCGGTGTACTTATGCTTGAGACGCAGGAAGTCCAGTTGGCTGACCTGCATTTCCAGGCCGTTGGCGGCGAGCAGAGGTTGTTTCAGGGCAATAATTGCAGTCATGAGTGTGTCTCCAGTGAATTAAAGGAATCAGGGCTTAAGAGCCCGCCTTCGCTTCAGTTCACGCTCGAAACACTGGCGACTGACCAAGCTATACGGCGAGTAGCCGTACATGCTGGTCAGGTAGAGCAGGCGCCAGTCGCAACCGAGCTTGAAACGCACCAGTCCGTTGCGGCAGCGCACGCGCTTGCCGCCAAGAGCGGTGAAGGGAATGCCGGCCCGCAGGGCCTGATCAATTTCGATGGCCTTACCTTGATGGCATGGACTGACCTGGTGTGGGCAGTTCGCGAGGATGTGTTCGATAGTGTTCATGGTTGGCTCCTGTCTGATGACGGAGCCAGTATTTATTTGTTGATTCCACTACCAAGTCCTTTCATCGCCAGGTGTCGAGCAGGTCGTCGAAGGCCCTTGCCTCCTCATAGGCGGTCAGGATCATCTGCCGATATTGCAGCAGCAGCGGGTTATCGGTTTGTAGGGTCGCTGCCACGGTGTGCGCCTGCCCCAGATCACCGTTGAGGTAATGCACCATCATGCTGTCGCCCATCGACAGTGCGGCCGTCTGGCAGGCCATGGCCTTGAGCAGATTGCCGCCGTAGTCGCCCAGGCCCATCTGCGGCAGCGCGTTGTCGAAAGGGTTGGGCAAACGCTCCAGCTTGAGGTCGGCCGCCGATTTGAGCATACCGAGCAGGTCCACAAGTTGCTTGTTGATCAGCCCCAGGCTGGCCACCGACTGCCGTTCCAGCAGCAGGCTTCCAGCCCAATCGGCGTGCTGTCGGCGTAGCGCCGGTTGATTGAACAGGCGGATCACAGTCTTGGGGTCGCCGAAGATGCCATGCAACACAATGGCATTATGCAGGCCGTCCAGCTCACTGCGCGGTAGTGACCAGCGCTTGCGTCCGCCTTCCGTGAAGCTGATATCTTCCTCGTTTAGCTGGAGCACCCCAGCCTGCTTCATCGCCTTGACCAGCGTATTAACCGCGTTGCGTAGGGCCTTGTGGTGGGCGAGTTGGATGCCAAACAGGCGCTCCACCGCCTGTGGCAGGGTCAGCCCTTGTTCAATAGCCACAAGCTGTTGCCAGTAAGTGGTCGACATCCTGTACACCGGGCTGTTCATGCGCGCGCTTAGCGATGGTGTTGGCCTGCTCGCGCCAGTCGCGGTTTTTGCACTGGTAATTACGTTGGTACTCGTCGAGCACGCCGCGGCAATAGCCGGCACGCATGGCTTCGGAAAGCGAGGTTGTTTGCGCGGCGGCAAAGCGCAGTTGGTCGTGCTTGTCGTAGATATTCACCAGCTCGGTACAGCTCTCAATCAGCCGGGCCGGATCGGTGCTGGCAAGGCTGAGTTGAATGGGCAGGCTCAGCAGCGTTAGGGTCAACAGGGGCGTGAGGGTTTTCACGGGCTGACCGCCTTGTCGGGAGTCGGGGAAGTGCTGGGCACCTGGCGCGCGTTCTCCGTCAACGGTTTGGGCTGTTCGGCAATACGTGGTTGCGTCGGTGCGCCCAGGTACAGGGCCAGTAATGCGAAGGCGAGACTCAGTATTTCTTCCTCCTTGTTGGCTAGATTCAGCGAGTCAAGTGCCTCTGCGGACCCCGTAAACTCCAGGTTTGCCCAGACGATCATCCCTACGGCGAGCAGGATGCCCTGCGCGGTCAGCCAGCGCCCCAGGCCAAGCCAGAAGCCATAATCGAAGTGCCGCGCGTAATGGCAATGTCGCCAGGTCAGCGCCAGCGCCAGTAGCATAAAGGCCCATTCATGCAGGGCCATATCGGCCAACCCTTCGCCATACTCGAAAATCAGAGCGAAGTAGTCGGCTATGGCGATTAGCCCCAGCAGCCAGAGCCCCAGGTGCTTCAGCCCTTCGAGCAGGCCACAGGCAAAGCGTGCCAAGCCAGTATCGACCCGGGCGAACAGGGAGAGTTTTGGGTTATCCCGCATGGAACATCCTTGTCGATTAATGGAGATCAGGCATGGTCTGCTCGACCATGGCATTGACTAGGTGCTGATGCATCTGACGAGTCTGGCTGAAGCGGGCCTTGAGTTGGTCTCAGAGTGGCATCCTCAATAATTTGAACTACTCCGAAAAGCATCGGGCAGCTCACCAGTGAATACCGGCATCAATCTGCAAAGCGTGTTGGTCAAGTCCGATGCAACGGCGGATGCACATGCTAGATAATCTAGTACTCGAGCGGCCGGTCTGCCACCCCGCCGTACTTCTGGAGGTCCACATCTTCGGTCAGATCAAAGCAATCTAACTATTGGTCTTTGGCGTGGCAGTGCTTAAAGCGCTAGCTAGTGTTTGTATATCTCTTCTCTTCTCTTCTCTTCTCTTCTCTTCTCTTCTCTTCTCTAGTCCGCTTTTTGTCCATATCGGGTGCGGACAGATTGCGGACGTTTCGCTTATGGCCTGATCCGTTGTCCGGCACTTGGCCCGTAGCCCGCTATTGTCCTATAAGTAAGGCAGGGCAAGGGTTCCGGTGGTTTCGATTAGTCAACCAACTTCGATCATGGCGCGCCCAGAAAACTGATCAGATTGTCGACCATCTCGACGCTGTAGCCTTCTAGATTTCCGTCAACCAAAAGCGTATTGAAAAGACACTAAACGGAATGTAGTCAGCCAACCGTCGGAAGTCGGTCCGCATGCAATGCGGACAAAATGCGGACAACCTCGCGGTATCGAACTCTTCGCTATGAAAAGCAGTGGACCACTACGACCGGATCGAACATTACTTAACAGTGAGCTCCTGTAGGCATACGACGTCAGCCCTCGATAGAGACATGTGCCGAGCTATCTGACCAGTCACTTCAGTGCGAGCTGCGATGCTATTCGCCTCCAAGCGTCAGACGGACTGGAAGCGGATGAGCGGCCTGCTGCTTGATAAGGTCATTAGGGAGAGGGGGGACCAAAAGTCTGGAGCGTAGATCTCAAGGACCGTTCTCTGCCCGTTTCAATCATTAATTCGTAGTTTTTTAGGGAATCGCCGTCTTGGGCGAATTTGGAGGAATGCTGGAGGTGCTGCGTAAAAAGAATTAGCGTTCGCAGTATCGGCGCCCACACGCCCAAACTATTTTTCCATCTCTTCCATCCCAAAACGGGGTGAGTAATGATGATCACAAGCGTCACCCGGTGACGGCAAAACGGGGGGGGCACGATAGGCGACCGGCGGGAGGCGGAGAAGATAAGGGTACTTCCCGTTTTAGGTATACGTTTAGGTATACGTACTGAGATTAATAATAGATGAAGCCAGTAAAATAGCGGCCTGTAGATGGTATGTTCGACCCCGGCTTCGGCACCATGAATATCAAGGGCTTGCGCTTAACGGCGTAGGCCTTTTTCGTTTCTGATTGGTTTTTGTCCGGGTTGTTCTTCGTGTGCCACTCAACGGCTGCTGGCCAATGGTTGGCTACCCAGAGTACTTTGCAGGCCGGCATCAACCCCGCCTCGGGTCCATCCGCCAAACCCGGAAAAAAATCGATTACTGTGAACATAAGTGATCCTCGCCGGCTGGCGTGATTCGTTGAAGTGGGGTATTTGTGTTCGGCCCGGCATGGAGCCGGATCAGGAGATCGAAATGGTGTTAGTGGATAGGCCATACCCAGTTGTCTATGAGCATCGAGGCGTTAAAGCGAAGATTGATTTCGAATGGGATAGCGACAGTGATTCTGTGCCAACAGGACTTAGAATCGCTGTAGAGAACAAAGAAAGCCGGGTTGAAGCAATCCGTGAAAATGCAAAGTACAACAGCTTCAATGAGGCGTTAGCTCGCGGTAAAGCATTGGCGAGGCTAGACATCGATTTGACTCTTGGGCCTGATCTTTCGGCTTGAAAACAGTACTCAACGCAATAGGTGAGGGTGGGTCAGGCGGTGATCCGCTCGCCGATCACCGTGGTGGTGAAGCTCACCGAGTACTCGGTCACCAGTTCGAAACTGCCGCCGCAGGTATCGCACTCCATTTTTTTATCGCCGTAGTCCTCCGATTCAATGTGGATGACTGTGGCGCAGTGCGGGCACTTACACTCGTCTTGGCAGCGATAATCCCACTCGTTGTGTTCGCCCTCGGCGACCTTTGCCAGTGCCAGTGCCGCGGCTTTGGCCTGGGCATCTTCCGCATCTTGGCAGGGCTTGCAGGTCCAGCCATCAGGGGGGCTCCATGGCGTTTCTGTCAGCTTTGACCGGTGAATGCTGCACAGCCGGAAAACGTCGTGCTTATCGCAAACGCTGTAGTTCCACTGTTCGCCTGTGCCGTTGCACTTCGCGCAGCCAGAAACCCAGTACCAGGCGCTGTCGATACGCTCGGCGTACAGACCTACCTCGGGCGGGGCCAGGCGCACTTCAGGAAGACCATTGCGATGTGGCTTGCCGTGCAACGCGTGATTCCAGATGTCGGTGCTGCCGGAGCGCAGGCGCTCCGTCCATTCGCCGGAGATTTCCGGAATCAGGATCTTCGTGTTCTTGTCCATGGCGTATCTCCAGTCAGGCGTCGCCCTCCGTGACCGGATGCGACAGTGGTGGGGGTATCTATAGTGGCTGGTTGCTATAAGATTCTCGGCCATCACATGGCCATGGCCGCTAATCAAAAAGGATTTATATGAAGCTGAAAATTACCGCGCTTAGCCTTCTGGCTGTCTTGGCTGGCTGTACCACCGCAGGACCCTACGTCACCAACATTTCCAGCGATGGTCGCAACGGCCTGAACATCGAGAAGTGTGCGGTGAAGATGAACGCATTCATGGGTACTGTTAGCACCGCAGAGTGCACTACTCAAAATTTGCAGCTAAGTCGCAGTAACTGAAGTCGGATCGACGATTTCGTCTTCGGGCTCGCCAGGGTCTTTTGCCAGCGTGCGCAGGCTCTGGGTGCGGAGCGAGCGCGACACCTTTTCGGTGCGGCGGTATCGAAGCCGGCGGCGACAGATTTCGCAGCAACCGCTGATGGATGTCCTGTTGATTGTCCCACTGCACCGGGATGTGCCAGCAGTGTCCGAAGCGCGACGCACATGATCAAGACCCAAACGACAGGCGAAAAAAAACCGCCTTTGCGGGGCGGTTCTTTTGTAAGCCTCAGGTTGCGGCTGAGGCTTGGTGCAGCTCACGGACAACACTAGCGTGGGCGCATAATATTAAGCTTTGCTTATCCGTGCAACGTTATTTTGCTTTGGTTGATTTCCGTCATCTGAAGGTATCGGTAGCGAATTTTGGTGCTCAACGCGTTAGCTTGAACCTGACAGAAATAACGTTTTAAGAAAACGTCATCCCTTTGCCTTGGAACGTTAAAGATCAGCCATAGCGCTTGAGTTTCTAGGTTAATATGCCGGCGCTCACATGCTGGTGCGGCTGTGAGGTTTGGCCGGTGTCATAACAGTTTCACGCCCTCTGACACGGTTTTGCACCCGTGCCGGAATGATGGTTTGGGGGGGGGGCTCAACCGGCCGCCTCACGGACAACATTAGCGTGTATGTCCGAAGGCACGCGTGATCCGGTAAGTACACTGGAGGTTTGGCCGCCAACCTGGAGGCCAAAACGTATGAAGCTTTTGCTGCGTACGCTGAGCCTCGTATGGAGATTGTTGAAAGCGTTTCGCTTTTACGAGTTCCTGCGAGACCACTTTGACGACCTGAAGTAACGGTCGTTAATGTGGGGAAAAGCCCGTTTCAGTTTCGGCTGAGGCGGTTTTTTTGTCTTGAATAAGCTGTCAAAAATATGATTTATGACCCGGATCATTCTCTGATGCCTGTAAGTCATTTCGTCGGCATCTGTAGGCGTTGACGTGGGCATGCCACTAGAGCCGGATCCGTTACCGCATCTTCTAGACGCAACACTCGCAGAGATGGCGGTTACCGGCTTCGTTCCGGGCACAATGCTCTGGCAACCCTCAAGTACAAGCACGGATATCCCGCGCATCCTGATCATCAACGCTTACAGGGTGGCACGAGATTGAATCTGTGCCCTAAGTCTCGGAGCGCTGGTGACGTGCTGAAGCTGATCCCCCGTTACCGTTCTCATCTCCGCCGGTAATTTCTCCAATGGGCTCGATCAGTTCGGGGCCTTGATTTCGAACATTGCCTACAGCTCGGTTCACTGGGTACCACTCAAACGCCTCGGTGGGCTCGCCCTGGAACAGCACAATTTCCTCGGCGCGCTCCTTCGGCATGGCGGGGACCAGCCATTCGCGAGCGAGCTCGGGAGACAGCGTCACCGGGCGGCGGTCATGAATGTCCACCATACCGCCGGCGCTGTCTGCGGTGATGATAACGAAGCCGTCATGCTCGCTCGGTTCATGCTCGGCGACGGGGTACTGACCGATTGCGGCACACAGGATTGGCGTCTGGTCACGGTGGCGAATCAGGTAGGGCTGTTTCTTTGGTCCGCCTTCATAAACCCACTCAAACCAGTTGTCGATGGCGATGATCGCCCGGTGGGGCCAGATCGCTTTAAAGAATGGGCCATGGGCTACTTTCTCAACTCGAGCATTGATCGGTGCGATGCGATCTTTGGCCCAGTGTGGGCGCCAGCCCCAGCGAACCATATCGGCCCGCAGAAACTGACCTTCTTGGTGAAAGAGGGCCAGTTGCGTAGTCGGTGCGGCGTTATAGTGCTCGAAAGGCTTGTCGCCGGCATAGTTGATCAGTGCGTTGGGAATGCTGAGCGCCGCGACGAAGTCGTGAATTCCCCGGTACTGTGAAAGGCGTCCGCACATGGTTGAACCCTCCGGCTGTACATTCAGGGTAGACCAGTGGCCGCCGCCTTCGTTACAAACCCTCAGCCTGCGCAAGTCGGGCAATCTTCACGTCTCACGTCTCACGTCTCACGGATCACGGATCAGGCGCACAGCGCCAACCGCCAGCTGGAATGAATGTGCCAAGTGAAGACATGACGGCTTCATTGGCGAAAATATCCGCGGCAAACGGGTCCACCGATGCTGGCAGCAGGCATTGGCCAGTTTTGGCGGGGAGCGTTGAGCACTCGATTTTCCATGGGGTTTCCCCGGCGTGATGCCGGCCAAAAGACAGTTCGCAGGCGAACAGGGAAGCAAGGTTTATTGAGCTATCGGATAGGCTGAACGTTTCGCGCAAATGAATGCCCGGTGTCAGTGGTGTGGGACGGCTGGCGGCGAACAGAAAATAGTCCCCGGCCAATAACAGACAGCCCTGACGCGATGGCTCATCCATCGCTTGCAACCATTGGCCACGACAAGCGCCGAGGGAGTCAGGCAAGCGTTCCCATATTTCGTAGTAACTTTCGTCCAGAGCGGTTTCGATCAGGCGCTCACTGGTTTCAAAGTGCATGCGGCCAATGTCTTCAGCGCCACTAGCCGGCTGATAATCCATTTTGCGATGCCATTGGCAAATGTCGGCGTCTATCTGGGTTACCCCGGCAAAACCTTTCTGTTCACACAACGCCCGATGTTGAGAGTGGCTGAGTTCTTCGAGCGCCAGACTTGGGAGCGGGTAGGGGGGGATTCGCAGGTCGGCAAACAGTCGCGGTGTCTGTAGCCAATGCACGACCGTTTCGCTGTCCGAAAGCCCCGAGCGGTGCTGGATCAAACGCCGCTTCCATACGCCAAGATAACATTGTGCAACCTGATGCATTGATACTCCCTGTGTTACGCGTCGCGTTTGGGCAGACGCCTTTAAAAAGCCCCTGAGAGCGACAATGTTTTCATCGACTCAGTGGTGTCTCCCTCACTTCGACCATGACGTCGACCAACGATCGAGTAATCCGAAGAACCACTGATGCATACGGGCGTAATAGGCTTCATCCGAAATTGAGGGCATAGGCAGTGGCGACTCGGCAGCAAAACGGCGGTTGAGTGCATTCACAATTTGCGGCGTCCATTCCGGGTGAAACTGCAGTCCAATCATCCCATCGCTGACAGAGTAAGCCTGGTTCTCCCAGTCTGATCCCCTGGCCAGATGCCTGGCCCCAACCGGCAGCGCAAAACCGCGTTCGTGCCACTGCAGCACCTGCATGTTTTGCCCGCCATCCTCACCATCCCCAATGAACTCTACCTCGCACCATCCCCCCTCAGGGTGGTCGATGGGGGCAACCTGCGCGCCAAGCCGATCAGCGAGCAGTTGCCCGCCCAGGCAGATACCGAGCACCGGCTTAGCCTTGCGCAGCAAGCTGCCAAGCCAGACCTTTTCCTGCTCCAGCCAAGGTGGGCAATCCGCCCCTACCACATTGAAGGGGCCTCCCAACAACACGTAGGCATCGTAGTCTTCGTGCGTCGGCAACTGCCCTAGGTCACCGCGAAACAGTTCGATGGCGACATCACGACGCAGAGCCCATTCGGCCAGGGCGCCAGGGCCTTCTTCTGCCAGGTGCTGAATGCAAGCGATCTTCTTCATGCGGCGTCCCCGAAAATAGCCAATACGAACTCCAAAGCGTGCATGGAAAACTCCTTACCGCAGGTCGGGACAAAGTGGATTATGCGTATCAAACCCAGCATCGCCTCTCCTTGCCGAGGCGAAAAACGTTCGCTATTCTCCGCGATCAAACTTGCTTTTCAATCCACGAATATTCATCAATCATTGAGTAAATGGAAACATTCGATCTAGCGACCCTGCGCCAATTCCTGGCCCTTGCGCGCCACCAAAATCTGTCCGATGCCGCTTGGGAACTGCACTTGAGCCCGAGTGCTCTGTCCAAGGGGCTGAAGAGACTGGAGCAAGCCTTGCAGACCACGCTGTTCGACCGCCAAGGGCGCAATCTGCGCTTGAATGCCGACGGCGCGCGCTTGCTTGATCGGGCTGCGGCGCTGATGGCCAGTGCCGACCAGATGCGCAGTGAGTTTCTAGGGACTCGCGGTAGTTTCCACTGCCGGATCTCCGGGCCGGCGCTGTTGCAGCTGAATTGGGGGCGGCGGATAGCCAGTTTGATCGGCGAACGTTTTCCCGGCGCTCAAGTGGCTTTCGGCAACGAGAAGGAAGACGAAGCGCTCAGTGCCTTGGCCCGCGGTGAGGCGGATCTGGCACTGGTAACCACGGCAGCCCTAGGGGCGCTCGACCCGCGCCATCGTGCACTGAACATCGGACTAACCCGCTTTGAAGTGGCTGTCGGCGCAAACCATCCGCTCGCCCTCTCAGCCAGCGGCCCGCGCGCCACGGTGACCGAGGTTCTGAAATACCCCTTCGTGGTACCTGCACAGCCGCCGTTTCGCGGACTGCAAGGTGGGCCGGCCACCGACGGTTGGCGTGACGATCAGCAACCGCGCATCATCCGCTACCGCAGCGATGACCTTCTTTTGGTCGACGGCCTTGTGCGTGCGGGTTTGGCTCTGGCTTACCTACCGGACTATGCGCTGGCCGAACTTCAGCTGTTGCGACTCGATCTGACTGACAACCCGTTCTCCTGCACCCAACAGGTGGTGCTGGTTTATCGCCCCGGCACCGCCAGCGGTTGGCTCAATTATGTGGTTGAGGCTATGAAGTCCGAGGCGGGTACCTAGTCCCGTACGAATCGCTGCGCCATCACCCGCAACAAACGATCATCCTCTCCCGCGGCGCCAATCACCTGCAGCCCCACCGGCATCCCCCTTACCAGCCCCACCGGCAGGCTGATCGCAGGCAGCCCGGTGAGATTCCAGGCACTGGTATGGCTGAGCAACGCGGCGCGCACATCGATGTCCTGCTCACCAACCCGGACCTCGCGCGCATCGACCGCTGGCGCGGTAATCGGCACGCTGGGCGAGACAAGAAAGTCATAGCACTCGAACAAGCGAGCCATCGCCACCTTGAACCGTGCTTGGCTGGCTTGTGCGCGGATGTATTGCCAGCCCCTGACTTCACGCGACAATTCGAGGCGCTCGCGCACCTCCTGCTCGAACGTGTGCGGTGCATCCTGCATGCGCTCGGCATGCACATCGAAGGCCTCGGCGCGTTGCAGCACCAGCAAGGTGTCTTTCATTCCGGCCGCCAGTGGTTCCAGTTCAGCAGTATCCTTTAGCGCCTCGCCAAACAGCTGCTGCGCCGCCTGGTATGCCTGTCGATCCAGCTCGGCGTCGACCGGGCCGAAGCTGCCGGTGGTGATCCAGCCAACCCGCAACGGTCGAGGGGTGGCCTCCGGCGCACAAGCTCGCCCAGCCACCACTTCGAACAGTAGTCGTGCATCCTCGACGTGGTTGGCGATCGGGCCCACATGGTCGAGGCTCGACGCCAGCGGGAACACCCCTTCCAGCGGCACACTGGCAAACGATGGCTTGAAGCCGACCACTCCGCACAACGCCGCCGGAATACGGATCGATCCGCCGGTGTCGGTGCCCAGCGCCAGCGGCACCATGCCGCTGGCCACCGCAGCGGCGCTGCCAGCGCTGGAGCCGCCAGTGATGCAACTGGCATCCCAGGGGTTACGTGCCGCGCCTTGCAGCGAGCGGTCGCCGGTCGGGCCGTAGGCGAATTCGTGGGTCAAGGTCTTGCCGACAATCACCGCACCGGCCTCGCGTAGACGTTGCACGCACAGCGCATCGCGGCTCGGCTTGAAGCCTGCGAAATGAGCAGAGCCGTAGGTGGTGACATAGTCGAACGTGTCAATATTGTCTTTGATCGCCACCGGTATGCCGTGCAGCGGGCCCAGGTCCAGGCCCTGGGCGAACAGCTCGTCGGCCTTGCGCGCCTGGGCCAGCGCCACGGGTGCATCGACATGAACGAAGGCGTTCAAGGTCGGATTCAGGCGCTCGATGCTGTCCAGGGCTGCTTGGGTCAGCTCGACGCTCGTCAGGCTGCCCGTGCGCAGGCGCTCGGCCAGCGCGATGACTGATTGACCAAAAAAAGATCCAACGTGAGTAGGTTCCGCCAGGCTCATACAAACAACTCCATCAAACTGCTGCGGATAAAGGGGAAGGGCTGGATTGCCGACTGCCGGGACGCACCATCAGCATCGCGCTCATGCCCAGTGCAGTGGCTACCGCCGCTGCCACGAACATCGACGAGTAGCCATAGCGCACGGTCAGGTAGCCGGTCAGCATTGGCGCGATGAACGAAGCGGTGTTGGCGATGAAATGGGTCATGCCGCTGTAGGCACCGACCCGGTTGGACGGCGCGGTGTCGATCACCACGGCCCAGTAAACCGAGTTGGGCAGCGCGTTGAGGGCGTTGGCCAGGGTCATCAGGGCAATCACACCCCATACGGTCTGGGCCTGCGATACCAGTATGAAACAGAGCGTGGTCAACAGCAGGCAGGTCGCGGCCAGCCAGCTGCGTGCCACCTTCAGGTTGCCGGTGCGGCGCAAAAGCAGGTCGGAGATCTTGCCGCCCAGTAGCACGGTGAAGCAGGCGCCGGTCCACGGAATCATGCCCATGTACCACAGCGACGACAGGTTGTAGTGGAACTCGTCCTGCAGGTATTTGGGGGTCCAGGTCAGCAGCAGGAACGTCACGTACACGAACGAGAAGTAACCGACCGCATTGAGTAACAGATCCTTGTTCTTGAAGAAATGCCATACCGGCGCAACGCTGGTGGTCGGGGTTGAAGCATTGGCTGCAGAGGCGCGTTCCCGTCGCAGGAAATCGAGTTCGGCCTTGGACACTCGCGGGTTCTCATCGGGGGTGTTGGTGAAGCGCGTCATGAAGAAAATCAGCAGCGCCAGACTGACCACGCCCAGCACCACGAACATGCTGCGCCAGCCGCCAGTCAGGGTTTGCAGACCTACCGCTACCGGGGCGGTGAGCAGCGCGCCCAGTGGTGTGCTGAGCAGTCCAACCGAGACTACGAAGCCGCGCTCCTTGGGCGTGGCCCAGTTGGCCACGCTCTTGTTGATCACCGAGTAGGCCGGGCCTTCGGCAAAGCCGAACAGCACGCGGATAGTGGCGAAACCGGCCATGGCCGAGCCTCCCATGAATGCCAGCCCGAGGTCACCGGCAAACGCGGTGGCGATCTCGAAAATCGACCAGGTGGCACCCGCAATCAGCCAGATGCGCTTGGCGCCAAAGTGGTCGGCCAGGATGCCGCCCGTCAACGCCCCGAGGATGTAGCCGTAACCGAAATAACCCAGGACCTTGCCCCAGTCGGCCTTGTCGAAACCGTACTCCGGGAGAATGCTCGCCGAGGCATAGGCAATCGCGCCGCGGTCAATGTAGTTGAGCAGTGCCATCAGCATGATCAGGAAGAAAATCTGGTAGCGGAAAGACGGAATAGCTGCGCTCTTCATAGGGATCTGACTCTTCAAAATGATGGCAGAAGTCAAAAAGTCGGCCGCGTCCGGCGTATTTTTATTGTGTTACCCAAACGTTTGGGTTGCCGAAATGTAGATACAGGAATAGCTTTAGTCAATCGTTTGGGTAAAGGTTTTTTTTCCGGGAAGGAGGCCTGATTGAGGTAGAATCGCGCGCTGAATAATGCACGGTTGGAAGACTCTCAAACATGCCGAATCAATCTCGTCCCGCCACCCTGAAGTCCATGGCGACTGCACTCGGGTTGCACGTCTCCACGGTGTCGCGGGTGCTCAATGGCGACCCGACCGGGGTCGAGCGAGCGGCGTCGGCTGAGGTGGTGGAGCGTATTCGTGCGCTGGCCAAGGAGCTGGATTATCGGCCGAACACGCAGGCATCCAACCTGAAATTGCGCAAAAGCCAGGAGATCTGCGTACTCATGCCACGCCTCACCGACCTGGTGATGGCGACCATTTATGACAGCATCGACAGCGCGGCGGAGGAGGCCGGCTACCTCACGTTCGTCTCCAATACCGACGACCTGCAGCCGCGCCAACTGGCACGTGCCGAGCACGCCTTGCGCCGCTCAGTGGCCGGGCTGATCGTGGGCGACTCGCACGTGGGTGAAAACCAGCCCTTACTCGATCTGCTCGCACGCAAGCACATTCCCTACGTGCTGGTCAGCCGGCAGATTGCAGGGCACCTCTCGGCGGCCAGCGACGACGAATTGGGCGGCTGGTTGGCGGCCGAACATTTGTATCAGCTGGGTTGTCGCGATGTGGCGATCCTGGCGGGTGAACGGCATGCGTCCACCGGGGCTGATCGTACCCGCGGATTCATCCGCTATTACCGTGAACAAGGCGTCGCCCTGCGCCCGGAGTGGATCCTCAATGGTCCTTTTGACAGCCACACCGGACACCGACAAGGCGAGTATCTGCTGGGGCTCAACCCACGCCCTCAGGCGTTTTTCGCGGTCAACGACTTCCTTGCCATTGGCCTGATGGGCGCCGCCCGCGACAAAGGGTTGCAGCCGGGCAAGGACATTGCCGTCGTCGGCTTCAACGACATCCCGCTAGCCAATGAACTCATCGTTCCACTGACCAGCGTGCGCCTGCAGATGGCACAGATGGGGCGGCATGCGGTGGAGTTGCTGCTCAAACGCATCAAGGGAGAGGCCGCAGAGTCGATCATCCTTGCGCCGCAGTTGCAGGTGCGGGCGAGTTCCTCGCTGTTGCGCCGCGATAATTGAGTCGGAGTTAGTCAAATCAAGTGGTCAGGCGCTGACCGATTTCGCCCCAAAAATGTCGATCAACTCTGTCAAGAAGCTGCTCACCAGCTCACCAGCTCACCAGCTCACTCTGGCGAGTCGAGTGTCGAACCGCTGCATGAAAGACAACCTCATAGCGCAACTGCTCAGGGTTAAGTGAGTGCAACTGCCCTAATGCTTCATGCTTGGCACCGTAAAACTGCGGCAGAAAACCCAAGTGTTGGCCCGACAGGATGAGCAAAGCGGCCCCGTCCATACTGTCGGTAAGTGCCGTCAAACGTTCAATGGACGTAGGAGTCGACTGAGACGGCGACCGAACTGGCCGGGCACATTCGAGACGTCAGCAAGGTACTGGACGTGATCCGCAGCATTGCCGAACAGACCAACCTGTTGGCGCTCAACGCTGCCATCGAAGCCCCCGTGCTGGCGAACAGGGGCGTGGGTTTGCGGTGGTGGCCGATGAAGTGCACGCGCTCGCCCACCGCACCCAAGCCTCGACCGTAGAAATCGAAGGCATGATCAGTACCGTGCAATCGGGCGCTAATGGGGCCGTCACTGCCATGGGCAAGAGCCTGTCGCTGGCCACCAACACCCAGGAACTGGCCCAGGTCGCCCGTGAGGTGGACCGTAACTTGCTGAACATCCAGGACCTCTCGACCCAGACCGCTGCGGATGCCAACCAGACCAGCGCTTCGAGCCAGGAACTGTCGCGGCTGGCCGTCTCCTTCAATGCCCTGGTAGCGCAGTTCAAGCTTTAAGGTCCTGAGGACGGCTTCACGTCGGCCACCGGTCCATGGTCATTCCGCCTGGCTTCTACCAGGCATGTCAATGCCGTGCTGATGCACCCGGCGATACAGAGTTGCCCGGGAAATGCCCAAAGCCTTGGCGGCGGCGGTGGGTTTCCAGCGGTGACGCACCAGGGCATCGAGCAGTGTCTGGCGTTCCGGGCTCGCGCAGCAATCAACGGTGGCGCCGGCGCTTGGGCCATTAAGCCGGTGGCCTTGCAGTTGTTCGGGCAAATGGCTGACCTGAATCAGGTTTGTATCGCACACCGCGCAGGCATAACGCAGCACGTGGCGTAACTGGCGAACGTTACCTGGCCAGCGGTAGCCAAGCAGGCATTCCAGCGCCGCGCCTCCCAGTTGCATGGATTCTGCGCAAAGCGTCGATTCCTCATCGAGAATCCGGTTGATCAGCGCCAGGCGGTCACTGCGTTCGCGTAGCGGCGGTAACTGGAAGCGGGCTCCACTCAAACGAAAGTACAGGTCCTCGCGAAACTCGCCCGCAGCGACCAGTGCTTCCAGATCGCGGTGACTTGCGCAGATGACCTGAAGGTCGATCGCTTTGCGCCGTGAAGCGCCCAGTGGCGCCACTTCACCTTCGGCCAGAACCCGCAGCAGGCGGGTTTGCAAGGGCAGGGGCATGTCGCCGATTTCATCGAGAAACAGCGTGCCGCCGTCGGCTTGCTCCAGCAGACCTTGCATGCCCTTGCTCGAGGCGCCCGTGAAGGCACCGGCGACATAGCCAAATAATTCGCTTTCGATCAGGTTCTCCGGGATCGCCGCGCAGTTCACTGCAACGAACGGACGCTCACGGCGCTGGCTGGCCTGATGTAACTGACGGGCGAAGACTTCTTTGCCGGAGCCGGTCTCGCCCTGGATCAGCACCGGCAGGTTGCGGTCTTTGACCCGCACTGCAAGGCGCAGGCTTTCTTCCAGTCGCGGATCGAGCTCGGCGGGTGTCAATACCGGGCGCGATGGGTTGCGTTTCACCCGACGTGGCCCGCGGAGGCGCCCGTGCAGCGCAGGGTGACCACCTTGGCCGTGAAGCACGCAGAGCGATTCGTCGCTGGCCCGATGCAACAACTGCTGATCGAACACCTGGCCGATGTGTTCCGGCAGTTGGCCAAAGCTTTGCAGCAGCAATTGCCGCGCCGCTGGGTTGAGTGCCTGCAAACGGCCGTCATCATCCCAGGCGAGCAAGTAATCGGGTTGGCTGTCGACATAGCCCGGGCTGTTGTGGGCGCGCAGCACCCAGTAACCCTGGGCACTGTTCATGAAAAACGCCTGTTCGATTTCCCGTGCGCTCTGCACCACCATCTGCCGGATTAAATGTTGGGAACGGCGGTCGTCCGGGGAACTCACCGCGGACACGTCGAGCACTCCGAGCAATTCGCCGCGCGGGTCGAAGACCGGCGCGGCCGAGCAGGTAAGGCCGATGAACGCGGCGCGAAAGTGATCGCGTTTGTGCACCGTGATCGGTGTTCTCGCTGTCAGCACCGCAGCCACGCCACAGGTGCCTTCTTCGCCTTCTGACCAGCAGGTGCCCAAGTACAGACCGGCTTTACGGCAGTCATTGCGGATGGAGGTTTCCACGCGATAGTCGATGGTCTGACCCTGGGCATCGGTGAGCAGCACGCAGTAGTTAGCGTCACGCACGCGACCGTGGAGGCGGGCGACTTCTTCGCTGGCAATGCGCAGGAACAACTCGGAGCGCTCGCGGCACTCCTGCAACACGTTCTGCGAAAGGATCCGTGGCCCTTGCAATGAGCCAGGGTCCAGATGGTGTTGCTCCATGGAGCGGCGCCAGGAGTCGAGTATCAAGCCCGGCACAGGCAACTGCGGCAGGTGTTCGGCATTTTTCAAAACACGGCTGACGCAATCCACATGCGCCTTCGAGTGTGCGGAAAGCATTAAGGCCTCCGGTTCTATCTTCTTTTAGTTGTGCGGCTATTAAGCGCCGTTCATTGGCCCCGGACAAGCGTCAGGTCACTCACGGCTGGTGGTGAGACGCAACGTCTCACGGTCTCGCCGCCACCTCGTGCAGCCTGACATGACGCGTCTCATTCGGGCTTGATTCCGAGCACCCTCAGGTTCTCGCTGGAGCGCTCTACGACGGGGTTTTGCAGGTGTTTTTGCAGATCTGGCACCGGCCTTGCTCTAGCTCTGGCAACCAGCCCGACTGGCAACCCAAAAATAAAAAGAGGTGCCCGATGTCCTGCCCAGCCCCTTTCCCTGTTCTGCCCGTGGTGGCGACATGAGTCGTGCGCCGCTGACTGTCGGCATCATCGCCAACCCGGCATCCGGTCGGGACGTGCGGCGCCTGACCGCCAACGCCGGGCTGTTTTCCAGCACCGACAAGGTCTCGGTGATCCAGCGCTTGCTGGCTGCGTTTGGCGCCACCGGCATCGAGCGGGTGCTGATGCCCACCGACATGACCGGCATCGCCGCCGCCGTGCTGAAAAACAGCCACGGTCGTCAGGCTCGCAGCAGTCACTGGCCGGCCCTTGAGTTCCTCGACCTGACCCTTCGCCAAAGTGTCGAGGACACCCGTCACGCGGCGCGCTGGATGGCCGAACGCGGCGTTGCCCTGATCGCGGTGCTGGGCGGCGACGGTACTCACAAGGCGGTGGCCGCCGAAGTCGGCGACATTCCGCTGCTGACCCTGTCCACCGGCACCAACAACGCCTTCCCGGAACTGCGTGAAGCCACTAGCGCCGGGTTGGCCGGCGGGCTGTTTGTCAGTGGGCGGATCCCGCCCGAGATCGCCTTGCGCCGCAACAAACGCTTGCTGGTGCGCGAGCCGAGTCGTGGCCTGTGCGAGATGGCCCTGGTGGACGTGGCGGTGTCCTCGCTGCCCTTCGTCGGCGCCCGGGCCATCAGTCGCGGAGCCGATCTGGCCGAGGTGTTTGTGACTTTCGCTGAACCGCAGTCCATTGGCATCTCGGCCCTTTGCGGCTTGTGGTTTCCCGTGTCACGTCAGGCTCCGGGCGGGGCCTGGATGCGCCTCGATGCGCAATCTCCAGAAGCACTGCTGGTGCCTTTGGCTCCCGGCCTGTTGCAAGGCTGCGGCGTACTCGCTGCCGCAAGCCTTGAACCCGGCGTCGCTCATGGTTTGTGCCTGGCCAGCGGCACCCTGGCTCTGGATGGCGAGCGCGAGATCGAATTCAACGCCCATGACCGGCCCACGGTCACCCTCGATGCCGGTGGTCCGCTGAGCATCGACGTCAACGCGACCCTGGCCTATGCCGCGCAACAACGACTTCTGGCCATCGGCCGTGAACACCCGCAACACCCTTTGAACCTTGCACCTTGAAACTTGAGCCTCAAGACACCCTGGAGAATAAAAATGTCGACACAGCTGACCGCTGATCAATTGCTGCATGCCTATCAGGTGATGCGCACCATCCGCGTCTTTGAAGAGCGCCTGCACGTGGAATTCGCCACCGGCGAGATTCCCGGTTTCGTCCATCTGTATGCCGGTGAAGAAGCTTCAGCCGCCGGCGTCATGGCCCACTTGGGTGATGACGATTGCATTGCCTCCAACCACCGTGGTCACGGCCACTGCATCGCCAAAGGTGTCGATGTGTACGGGATGATGGCCGAGATTTACGGCAAGAAAACCGGGGTCTGCCAAGGTAAGGGTGGCTCCATGCACATCGCCGATTTCGAGAAGGGCATGCTCGGTGCCAACGGCATTGTGGGGGCCGGTGCGCCGCTGATCGTAGGCGCGGCCCTGGCCGCCAAACTCAAGGGGACTGACAGCGTTGCGGTGGTGTTTTTCGGTGACGGCGGCTCCAACGAAGGGGCGGTGTTCGAAGCGATGAACATGGCCTCAGTGTGGAATCTGCCGTGCCTGTTCATTGCCGAGAACAATGGTTACGCCGAAGCCACGGCCTCCAACTGGTCGGTGGCCTGCGATCACATCGCCGACCGCGCTGCCGGTTTCGGCATGCCCGGGGTCACGGTGGACGGCTTCGACTTCTTTGCCGTTCACGAAGCCGCCGGTGCCGCCGTGGAGCGAGCCCGGGCCGGGGAGGGCCCGTCCCTGATCGAGGTCAAGCTGACTCGTTATTACGGTCACTTTGAGGGCGACGCCCAGACCTATCGGGCGCCGGACGAGGTCAAGCATTTCCGCGAGCACAACGACTGCTTGATGCAGTTTCGCGAGCGCACTCTCCGCGCCGGGCGGCTGCAGGCCAGCCAGTTGGACCAGATCGACAGCGAGGTCGACCTGCTGATCGAGAACGCCGTGCGCAAGGCCAAGTCCGACCCCAAACCGAGCGCGGCCGATCTGCTCTCTGACGTCTACGTTTCCTATCCCTGAACGCCCCTATAACAAGAATCGAGACCTTCATCATGGCGAGAAAAATCAGTTATCAGCAGGCAATCAACGAAGCACTGGCCCAGGAAATGCGCCGCGACCCCAGCGTGTTCATCATGGGTGAGGACGTCGCCGGCGGTGCCGGTGCCCCCGGTGAAAACGACGCCTGGGGCGGGGTTCTGGGTGTGACCAAGGGCCTCTATCATCAATTCCCTGGGCGAGTGCTGGACACGCCATTGTCGGAGTTGGGCTATGTCGGTGCCGCAGTGGGCGCCGCGACCTGTGGCGTACGCCCGGTGTGTGAGTTGATGTTCGTCGACTTCGCCGGTTGCTGCCTGGACCAGATCCTCAATCAGGCGGCCAAGTTTCGCTACATGTTCGGTGGCAAGGCCTCCACGCCACTGGTGATCCGCACGATGGTCGGCGCCGGGTTGCGGGCCGCCGCCCAGCACTCGCAGATGCTGACCTCCTTGTGGACCCACATTCCAGGGCTGAAAGTGGTTTGCCCGTCGTCGCCTTATGACGCCAAAGGTCTGCTGATCCAGGCCATCCGCGACAATGACCCGGTGATCTTCTGTGAACACAAAATGCTCTACAGCATGCAGGGTGAAGTACCGGAAGAGCTCTATACCATCCCTTTCGGCGAAGCCAACTTCCTGCGTGATGGCAAGGACGTGACGCTGGTCTCCTATGGCCGCACCGTCAACACTGCGATGGACGCCGCCCGCAATCTGGCCGCGCGCGGCATCGACTGCGAGGTGATCGACCTGCGCACCACCAGCCCATTGGACGAAGACAGCATTCTCGAAAGCGTGGAAAAGACCGGGCGCCTGGTGGTGATCGACGAAGCCAACCCGCGCTGTTCCATGGCCACTGACATCTCGGCCCTGGTGGCGCAAAAAGCTTTCGCCTCGCTCAAGGCGCCGATCGAGATGGTGACTGCGCCGCACACGCCGGTGCCGTTCTCTGATGCCCTGGAGGACCTCTACATTCCCGACGCGGCGAAGATCGAAAGCGCCGTGCTCAAGCTGATTGAGTGGAGCAAGCGTTCATGAGCCAGATCCATACCCTGACTATGCCCAAGTGGGGCCTGTCCATGACCGAGGGCCGGGTCGATGTCTGGCTCAAGGAGGAGGGCCAGGCTATCGCCAAGGGCGACGAAGTGCTGGATGTCGAAACCGACAAAATTTCCAGCAGTGTCGAGGCACCGTTTTCCGGGGTACTTCGTCGGCAGATCGCCCGCCAGGATGAAACCCTGGCGGTGGGTGCGTTGCTCGGCATCGTGGTCGACGGCGAAGCCAGCGAGGCGGAAATCGATGCGGTGGTCGAGCAGTTTCAGGCCGCGTTCGTGCCCGGTGACGGTGCCGAGGAAGACAGCGGGCCGAAACCGCAAAAGGTCGAGCTGGACGGACGGTTGATCCGTTACTTCGAGCGCGGCGAAGGTGGGGTGCCGTTGGTACTGGTACATGGCTTTGGCGGTGACCTGAACAACTGGATGTTCAATCACGAAGCATTAGCCGCCGGCCACCGGGTGATTGCGCTGGACCTGCCGGGCCATGGCGAGTCGACCAAACAACTGGCGCGCGGAGACCTGGATGAGCTGAGCGGCGTAGTGCTGGCATTACTCGATTACCTGGACATTCCCGCAGCGCATCTGGTGGGGCACTCCATGGGCGGCGCGGTGTCGCTGAACACTGCGCGTCTGGCTCCGCAGCGGGTACGTTCCCTGACCTTGATCGGCAGCGCCGGTCTGGGCGAGGACATCAACGGCGATTACCTGCAAGGCTTTGTCGAGGCTACCAACCGCAATGCCCTCAAGCCACAGTTGGTGCAACTGTTCTCCAACCCCGAGCTGGTCAACCGGCAGATGCTCGAAGACATGCTGAAGTACAAGCGCCTGGAAGGCGTGGACGCGGCATTGAGGATGCTGGTTTCGGGCCTGTTTACCGAGGGCCGGCAGCAGCTGGATCTGCGCCATGTGGTGCAAGAAGGCCAGCAGCCGGTGTTGCTGATCTGGGGCAGTGACGACGCGATTATTCCGGTGAACCATAGCGTCGGGCTGAAGGCCCAGGTCGAGGTTCTGCCAGGTCAGGCGCACATGGTGCAGATGGAAGCGGCCGAGCAGGTCAATCGATTGATTCTGGACTTTGTGCAACAGCACTGACGCCCCCCTCCTGGTGGTCTCTCGCGGAGCGTCAGGTCGATTCTTGCGTAAGAAATACTATTAAATCAAGGGTTTGCAAGCTAAGGCTGATGCAAACCCTTGTTTGTTACTGGCTTGCTGTTTTAGCCAGTGGCAGTTATTGACCCGGGCCGCCAGCCCTTGGATTAGCGCTGCGTCGATCTTCGCCAGAAGGGTTGCCGGTATCGACAAGCCTTCTCTCGACCAAGACATTTTGAAGGGCCTTGCGGGCTGCCGGATCGAGCTGATGCTCTCTTTCTTTGAGTTCAAGCAAGATTGGGCTGGACCAAGTGCGATAGGTTTTCTCAGCAATACGAATAGGTGTCATCGGTCTCCTCCTTGATCAAGGCGCGCCAACGCAGCTGGCGCCATTTCGATTCGATAGAACCCTAGTCGAGAAATCTGCTTGCCGCCAAGCTGCTTCGATTTCATCCCTCATTTTCCCAGGCGCCCGTAGCAGCCGTGCGCCGAACACAGTCGGAAAAGTCCCGCGCCGGCCGACCTGGTCCGGGATGCAGGCGGACAAACAGCTCATGGCGTTGGAACTGCAGGAGAGTCGTATTGCGGGCGGGTTGTTGGCCGACGCGATGCTGCGGGTATTCCCCGACAGCGATGCGTTGCGGGTCGAGGCCTTCAAACGCATGTCGTTGCTGGAAATCATGGCGCCAGCGGCCGGATCGAGTGAACTCGATTCCGCCGCCGATGCTGTCAGCTAAACGAAAGGCTGACCGGTGAAACCACGAGGCAATCGTTGCCGTCCTTCCATGGCGGTGAGCCGTTCGACCCAGGCCGCGCGCCAGTCATTGGCGGTATGCGTAACTTTGGCTTTGCGTGCGGCGCGGCGTGCAGCGTTGCGCTGTTCTTTGCGCGCATCCTTGAACGCGTCGGTGTTGCGACAGCTTCTGCATTTCACCCGGGTCAGTTCGCTGGTTGAAACGAGTTTGCTGCCTTTGTGACCGCAGGCCAGATGCCCGCCGACTTTGAAGTGAGTAACCATCAGACGCCTCCTTCGTGACGTGTGATTGTTTGACCTCCAGCGTGCGGTGAACGTTCGTTATCTGTGCAATGCGGACAAAAAAAAGGCCCGCATGCGGGCGGGCCAGGGGGATTCTTCAAAGGAGTCCGGTCACTGTAGGGCGTGAGTTGTGAACACAGCGTGAAACAGGCTGCGCAGACATAAAAAAGCCCAGCGCCAGGCCGGGTTGGGGATGCAGCAGGAAGCGCTCACGCAAGGACGCACCCGGTGACGATAAGGTCGCCGTTCATGCGTCCTGAATCAGGCCGTGTCCTTGAGGATATCCAGATCGAATCATCTGAACCGCGGCAGGGGCGGGTCGACAGGTTTGAGCGACGACAGCGTATTGCGAATCAGTGGCGTGTCCTTCTCGATGTCGTTCAGACGATCACGGATTCTGAGGGCCGTCGGGTGCCCGCCTTGATGATCGACCCAGTCGGCAATTTCCTTGCATGCCGCTGCCAGGCGAGCCTGACGGGAGTCGAGCAGGGTGAGCAACGTGGTGATGGACTCTTTTTCGGACATGGCAAACACCTCCGTTCAAGAAACCTTTAACTGGCAGCAAAAAGCCCGCGGGGAGCGAGCTGTCTGCCGATGGGGTCGCTAATCCTTCAGCTGTTTTTCAGTATAGACCCGTGAAAGGCACGTAGCATCAGCCTTGTCGGGCCGTCACTTGCGACCTGGCATTCAGCTGCCGGCATTCGCGCCGGGCGTCTTCTTCACGATCGAAACCGTCCCCGATGAAGCCGCGGGTTCGAGTATCGGCGATGCGATACCAGACAGCGGCGTCAGGTGGTGGATGATCGGTTTCTCCGGCTCGGCGACCATGGATAATGATCTTGTTGCATCGCTTCACAACGAAAATGTCTTCCATGGCGTCACCGCAGCTAATTCAGGTTCACAACAACTATAGAAGCCATTTGCGATCGTGCAAAAAATAGACAGGTCAGTTCGTCGCTTCAACGGTGGCGATCATCTTCTCCAAAAACACCGCCAGCCCGACTTCCTCCGCCCTGAGCCCTTTGCGCGCTCGAGGTTTGGGCAGCTCAGCCAACGTACCCAAAAGAAAACCATCGAGCACCGCCGGGTGGATGTAGCACTTGCGGCAGACGGCCGGGGTGTTGCCCAGTTGTTTGGCGACGTTCTTGACCATCTCCACCACATGCCGCTTGGCATCCGACTCGGGCTCCCATTGCAGTTCCCGTAACACCGCCAACGCCAACGCGCTGCCGGCCCAGGTTCGGTAGTCCTTTGCGGTGAAGTCGGCACCGGTGAGCGTTTGCAGGTAGGCGTTGACGTCGGAGGAGCTGACGGTATGTCGCTCACCGTTTTCATCCAGGTACTGAAACAGGTTTTGCCCGGGAATTTCCAGGCAACGTTTGATGATCCGCGCCAGGCGTCGGTCTTTCACTGTGATCTGGTGCTCGACGCCGCTTTTGCCACGGAACTGGAACTGGATCGCGGTGCCGTTGACCTCGACGTGACGGTTGCGCAGGGTGGTCAGACCGTAGGAGCGGTTGTCCCGAGCGTACTGGGTGTTGCCGACCCGAATCAGCGTCGCATCAAGCAAGGTGATGACCGTGGCCATGACCTTGTCGCGACTGAAACCGGGAGCCGCCAACAGCGTTTCAAGCTGTTGGCGCAGTTTCGGCAAGGCCAGGCCGAAGTCCCGCAAACGTGAGTACTTATCGGCATCACGCACCTCTCGCCAGCGCGGGTGATAACGGTATTGCTTTCGACCTCGGGCATCACGACCGGTGGCTTGCAGATGGCCGCACGGGTCGGCGCAAATCCACACATCGGTGTAGGCCGGCGGTACGGCGAGGGCATTGATGCGTTTGATCTCGTCTTGATCGGTGATGCGCTGACCCGCAGGGTCGTAGTAGCAGAACTTGCCGCGCAGTTTCTTGCGGGTGATGCCGGGCTGGGTGTCATCGACGTAATGCAGGTCGGATGGCAGCACATCGGGCAGCGCGGTATCGGGCATGGCGGTAGTCCTTGGCGGTGGATCAGGGGCCGTTACAGCCATTGACCGCACGCTGTTGCAGTGGTGCCAGCGGATTTACGCCAGCACCGCCACCGCCTTGATCTGCGCCCAGAGTTGCTGGCTGGGGTGCACGCCCAATTGGTCCCGGGAGTAGCGGGTGATCCGCGCCAGCAGCGGCGTGCCGCCAGCGTCCAGACGGATCAGCACGTGGGCGGCGTTGTCGGCGCCCAACTCACTGATCACGGTGACCGGCAGGCGATTGAGGATGCTGCTTTGCTCGACGCTTTGCAGGCTCAGGCTGACATCCCGCGCCTGAACCTTGCAGCGCAGCGCCTGACCCGGGGTCATCGGTGAGTGAGCCACGCGAATGTTCAGGGTCGTGTTCGGCAGTTGCAGGGTCAGCAACTGATAGTCGGGGTCATAGGCACTGACATGCCCCTCGATCACCACGCCGGCGTCGTCGCCCAGCGCCAGGGGCAGGTCGAGACGGGCCAGCGTTTCGCCAATAGCGCCGCTGGCCAGCGCCTTGCCATTGCTGAGCAGAACGAGGTGATCAGCCAACCGCGCAACTTCATCCTGTGAATGGCTGACGTACAGCACCGGGATGTCCAGCTCATCATGCAGTCGTTGCAGGTAAGGCAGGATTTCGTTTTTGCGCTGACTATCCAATGCCGCCAGCGGCTCGTCCATCAGCAACAGTTTCGGGCTGGTGAGCAAGGCGCGGGCGATGCCGACCCGCTGCCGTTCTCCGCCGGAAAGGTGCTGCGGATGGCGATCCAGCAAATGGCCGATCCCGAGCAGTTCGGTCGCTTGAGCCATGTCGACCCGTCGCTGTGGGCGAGGAATGCGCTTGAGGCCGAACTCCAGATTGGCCAGCACCGACAGATGGGGAAACAGACTGGCTTCCTGGAAGACGTAACCCAGCGCACGTTTGTGTGGCGGCACGAAAATCTTCTTGTCGCTGTCCTGCCAGATTTCATCGTTGACTTGAATGAAACCCTGCTCGGCCTTCTCCAGGCCAGCAATGCAGCGCAGGCAGGTGGTCTTGCCCGAACCGGAATGGCCGTAAAGTGCCGTGACGCCGCGGCCGGGCAATTGCAGATCCACCTCCAGGGCGAACCCTGAATACTTCAGTTTCAGACGCGTATGAATCATCGATCAGCTCCAGCCCGCTTTGGTTTTACGGCTGGAGTAAAGCGCCAGCAACACCATAAAGGAGAACACCAGCATCGCCCCGGCCAGCCAATGGGCTTGGGCGTATTCCATGGCTTCGACGTGATCGTAGATCTGCACCGAGACCACGCGGGTTTTATCGGGAATGTTGCCGCCGATCATCAGCACCACGCCGAATTCACCCACGGTGTGGGCGAAACCGAGAATAGCCGCAGTGATGAACCCGGGGCGGGCCAGCGGCAGGATCACGCTGAAAAACGTGTCCCAGGGATTGGCGCGCAAGGTCGCGGCCACCTCCAATGGGCGAGTGCCGATGGCGGAAAAAGCATTTTGCAGTGGCTGGACCACGAACGGCATCGAGTAGAGCACCGAGCCGATCACCAGCCCTGCAAAACTGAACGTGAGGGTGCCGAGCCCCAGGGATTGGGTGAAGTGGCCGACAAACCCGTTAGGGCCAAGCGCCAGCAACAGATAAAAGCCAATCACCGTTGGCGGCAGTACCAGGGGCAGGGCGACGATCGCCCCGACCGGGCCGCGCAACCATGAGCGGGTGCGCGACAGCCATAACGCAATCGGAGTGCCGATGACCAGCAGGATGACTGTCGTCAGCGACGCCAGTTTCAGGGTCAGCCAGATGGCGGAAAAGTCAGCACTCGATAGCGTCATTTAGAGTTGGTAACCGTAGGATTTGATGACAGCGGCGGCTTTCGGACCTTTGAGGTAGTCAACCAGCGCCTTGGCAGCCGGGTTGTCCTTGCCCTTGTTGAGGATCACCGCGTCTTGTTTGATCGGGTCGTGCATGTCGGCTGGAACGATCCAGGCTGAGCCGCCGGTGACTTTGCCGTCTTTGTAGATCTGCGACAAGGCCACAAAACCAAGTTCGGCGTTGCCGGTGGACACGAACTGGTAGGCCTGGGTGATGTTCTGGCCTTCAACGATCTTGGTTTTGACCTTGTCGGTCAGGCCCAGCCTGGCCAGCACCTGAGTGGCGGCCAGACCATAAGGCGCGGCTTTCGGGTTGGCGATGGACAGGTGCTGATACTGGTTGTCGCTCAACACTTTGCCCTTGGCATCGACGTAACCTTCCTTGGCCGACCACAGCGCCAGGGTGCCGATGGCGTAGGTGAAACGCGAGCCTTTGACGGTGTCGCCTTCGGTTTCGAGTTTTTGCGGGGTGGTGTCATCCGCCGAGAGGAGCACTTCGAACGGTGCGCCGTTCTTGATCTGGGTGTAGAACTGGCCGGTTGCCCCATAAGCTGCGACCAGTTTATGCCCGGTGTCTTTTTCGAAATCGGCGGCGATCGCTTGAATCGGCGCAGTGAAGTTGGCGGCGACGGCAACCTGGACTTCATCCGCCTGGGCGGACCCGAAAGCGAACCCTGCGATCAGGGTTGCCAGGCAGGTGGGGGCAAAACATGAGGCACGAATGGTCATGAAACGGCTCCGTTGTAGGCAAGTGCAGCGAGAGGGGGTAAACGCTATATAGCGGAATATATAGCGAAATGCCTGCAAACGGAACTTTGTAAGAGCGAGAGACGTTCAGTTGTGACGAGGGGCTTACTTGTGGCGAGGGGGCTTGTCGGAACGCCGCATCGCCCCGTTGGGTCGCGCAGCGGCCCCAAAAGCTTTGCGACTGCTTCGCAGCCGAACGGGGCGATGCGGCTTTCCGACAAGCCCCCTCGCCACAGTTTTTGCGCCTAGCGTCGAGTCAATTTAGCCAATCCTTCCTCAGCCAGGCGCCGGGTCAGTTCAGCCGTGGTCATTTCAACGCCCAGGGTGAATGCCTGACCTGCCCAGAGATTGCTGAAGTCCGCTTCTCCCTTGGCCCGCAACGGCATCAGCGCACCACCCGCCAGCGGGAAGGCCGGTGCTTTGGCGCTCATCGGTCCGAGTTCGCGCATTACCCGATTGAGAATGCCGCGCGCCGGGCGTCCGGTGAAAATGTTAGTGACGGCGGTTTCACTTTCCTTGGCCGTGCGCAACGCCTTGTGATGAGACGCACTGACCTTGGCCTCTGGCGTGAACAAGTACGCCGTGCCCACTTGCACCGCCGAAGCCCCCAACAGGAAAGCCGCTGCGACGCCTCGTGCATCGGCAATCCCGCCGGCAGCAATCACCGGCACTTTCACCGCATCGACGATCTGCGGCACCAGCGCAAAGATCCCCACTTGGCTGCTCAGATCATCACTGAGAAACATGCCCCGATGGCCACCGGCCTCATACCCCATGGCAATGATTGCGTCACAACCGTGCTGCTCGAGCCAAATGGCCTCTTCGACCGTGGTGGCCGAGGAGAGCACTTTCGCCCCAGTGGCTTTCACGCGATCCAGCAGGGGCTTTTCCGGCAGGCCGAAGTGGAAACTCACGACTTCGGGGCGAAACTCTTCGATCACTTCGCAGGCCGCGTTATCGAACGGTGCTCGATTGGACACCGGCGTCGGCGCGTCGAAGTCCACGCCAAGTTCCCGGTAGTAGGGCTCCAGCAGATTCTTCCAGTCTCGAGCGCGCTGCTCATCGGCGGCGGGCGGCTGATGGCAGAAGTAGTTGACGTTGATCGGGCGCTGAGTGTGTTGACGAATCGTTTTCAGCTCCTCGCGTAACTGATCGATGCTCAACATGGCGGCGGGCATCGAGCCCAGGCCGCCGGTATTGCAGGCTGCGATAACCATGGCCGAAGTGGTCGCGCCGGCCATGGGGGCCTGGATGATCGGCAGCTCAATGCCGAGCAGGTCAAGAATGCGGGTATCTGGCCATTTGCTCATTTGAAGGGTTCTCCGACGTCATAACAGGGCAGGGACGGTAGGACCGATTTTGTAACAGCTATGCCTGACATAAGGCCAGTCGAGTTTTTGTTCCGTGTGTCACTCTTGGCTTAAAGTCGAGTACGGTGAAATGTTGCTATATGTTATTTCAACGGCACGATAACTGAGTGATTCCATCTGGAGGCAGCAATGTTCCAAGGCATTTTGATCGACAAAGACGACAGCGGTTACCGGGCCACACTGCAAGAGATCAATGACGATCAACTGCCCGAGGGCGATGTGACTGTGCGGGTGGCATACAGCACGCTGAACTTCAAGGACGGCCTGGCGATCACCGGCAGCAGCCCGGTGGTGCGAAAATTCCCGATGGTGCCGGGGATCGATCTGGCAGGCACTGTCGAATCCAGTGAGCATCCAGACTACAAGGTCGGTGATCAGGTCGTACTCAATGGCTGGGGTGTTGGTGAAGGACATTGGGGCGGACTGGCGCAGAAGGCTCGCTTGAATGGCGACTGGTTGATTCCGCTACCCAAAGAGTTCACTGCGGCGCAAGCGATGGCCATCGGCACGGCGGGTTACACGGCGATGCTGAGCATCCTGGCGCTGGAACATAATGGCGTGACGCCGGAGCAAGGCGAAGTGTTGGTCACCGGCGCCAATGGCGGTGTAGGCAGTTTCGCCATCGCACTGCTGAGCAAGCTCGGCTATCGGGTGGTTGCATCCACCGGCCGAACCTCCGAGCACGATTACCTCAAGCAACTGGGCGCCAGCGAAATCATCGACCGCGCCACGCTGTCCGAACCGGGCAAGCCCTTGGCCAAGGAGCGTTGGGCGGCGGTCATCGACTCGGTCGGCAGTCACACCCTGGCCAACGCCTGTGCCAGCACCAAGGCCAACGGCACTGTCGCCGCGTGTGGCCTGGCGCAAGGCATGGACTTCCCGGCTTCAGTCGCACCGTTCATTTTGCGTGGCGTGACCCTGGCCGGGATCAACAGCGTGACTCAACCCAAAGCCAAGCGGATACTGGCGTGGAATCGTCTGGCCAGGGATCTCGACTTCGCCTTGCTGCCGTTGATCAGTCACGAAATCGGTTTGAGTGAAACGATCGAGGCCGCACCGCGTTTGCTCGCTGGTCAGTTGCGTGGTCGGGTGGTGGTCGACGTCAATCGTTGACTGTTGCACCATAATTCAAACAAACAAATGACAGAGACAAGGACTATTGACCATGGATGTAAAGCAGCGTGAAGTACGGCCCTTTAGCGTCTCGGGCCTGCAAGTGCGCACTTGCAATGCCGCAGAGCAGCAACCAGGCACTGCGCGCATCGGTCCGATGTGGGAACAATTCTTCGTTGAGGGGATTTTCGACAAGATCCCCCACAAACAGCCGGATTCCTTCATGTACGGCGTCTACTCCAACTACGAGTCCGACGCTTCGGGCTGCTTCGATGTGACGGCGGGTGTGGCGGTCACTGCGCCCTCGGAGGGCTTTGCGCAGATTCAGGTGGAAGGAGGCGATTACCTGGTGTTCAGCGCCAAAGGAGCGATGCCGGACTGCGTCATTCAGGCGTGGGGCCTGATCTGGGCTTACTTTAAGGACAACCCGCAGGTTTGCCGCTCGTTCGCAACGGACTTCGAGGTCTATACCAGCGCGGATTCAGTGTCGGTCTATATCGGCATTCAGGACTCAGACGGGTTTTCGCGCTCAAGCAACTGACGCTTGCGCTCCACACCCCAGCGATAGCCCGACAGGTTGCCGTCGCTTCGCACCACGCGGTGGCACGGAATCGCCACCGCCAGGTTGTTCGCGCCGCAGGCTTGAGCCACGGCGCGCATCGCTTTTGGCGCGCCGATTCGCTGAGCGATATCGGCGTAGCTGGCGGTGCAGCCGACGGGAATCTCCCGCAGGGCTTGCCAGACCCGTTCCTGAAAAGCCGTGCCGCGAACGTCCAGCGGCAAGTCCAGGCCAAGGGCCGGCGCTTCGATAAAACCAATTACCTTGGCGATCAGTTGCTCGAACGCTTGGTCGGCGCCAATCAGATTGGCACGCCGAAACTTGTCCTGCAGATCGCAGACCAGTTGGTGCGGGTCATCGCCCAGCAGGATCGCGCAAACACCACGCTCACTCTGCGCTACCAGAATCGCGCCCAGGGAACACTGGCCGACGGCAAAACGAATGTCGTTGTTCTGACCGGCCGCACGGTAATCACCGGGTTTCATGCCCAATAGCTGATCGGCGGATTCATAGAAACGACTGTTGGAGTTGAAGCCGGCGTCATACAGCGCGTCGGTCACAGAGTCTCCGTCCGCGAGGCGCTCACGGACCCGGCGTGAACGGTGGGCCGCAGCGTAACCCTTGGGCGTCAGACCGGTCACCGCTTTGAACACCCGATGGAAGTGAAAGCTGCTGAGGCCCGCAGCAACAGCCAGTTCGCTCAGGACAGGCGGATTCTCCGCGGTTTCGATCTGGCGACAAGCGGCCGCCACGGTCGCAGCATGTTGCGCGGCGATATCGCTTTGATCCTTCGCGGCGCGTTTGCTGGGGCGATAACCCGCCGCCTGGGCCTGCTCGGCGGTGTCGAAGAACTCGACGTTCTGCGGTTTCGGCAAACGCGCCAGGCTGCTGGGGCGGCAGTAAATGCCGGTGGTTTTCACCGCGTATACAAACTGTCCGTCTGCCCGGGGATCACGCGCGACAACGGCGGCCCAGCGAGGATCGTTCTCGGTGGCAATCTTTGTCGAATGGCTTGTCATGGCTTCATGTCCGTTGATCCGTTTCATGCAGATTAACCAGCCGACGGGGTCGCTGCACCCCGGGTCTTGCGGTCGAATTCGAAGGCTTTATCCGGCGGTACGAAAGGTGAAGTTGATCCGTTGTTCGCCCAGTCGCGGGTGTTGGCCGTCCTTGATCGGCAAGACCCCGTGATAACGCAAGCGATCCACGCCACCCCAGACCACGATGTCGCCATGGAGCAGCGGTACTCGTTGGCTTTTATCGCTGCGTTCGAAGCCGCCGAACAGGAACATTGCCGGCAATCCCAGAGACACTGAAACAATGGGCGCTGCGTAGGAAACTTCGTCTTTGTCCTGGTGCAACGACATCTTGGCCCCGGGAACATAGCGGTTGATCAGGCAGGAATCAGGCGTGAAATCCGCAAACCCCGCTTCCCGGGCCGCCGCTTGTGCCAGTTCGAGAAACACCTCGGGCATTTTCGGCCAGGGTTTTCCAGTCAGCGGATCATCGCGGGTATAGCGATAGCCGCTGCGGTCGGTGGTCCAGCCCAGCACGCCGCAACTGCTCAAGGCGACCGACATGGTAAAACCTCCGGGCGTGATCATCTGCCGAAACGGTGCCGCCGCCAGAACCGTGTCCAGTGCGGGCAGCAACTGATCCAGCCAGGGCAGGGCAAAGCCTCTGAGGACGCAGGATTGTTCGCCGATATGATCGAGCCTGGGTTGCTGCTCGGGTTCCGCGTCGGCAAACAAGTCGAAGGTGAGCGGGTTCATGGGGTCATAGCGCGTCGTGAAAGATGATTCCAAGGGTATGCCGTTTTCCACTGTGCAGGCGACTCACGCCGTGGCGCAGGGTGACTCGGTAATAGCCACGAACGCCTTTGACCGGTCGTTGGTTGACGGCAAAGATCAGCCCGTCGCCTTTCTTCAGGCCAATGACCTGAGGGCGCGACTGCATCCGCGGGCGCTGTTCCGTCAGCACGAACTCGCCACCGGTGAAGTCGTCGTCCGGCTCTGACAGCAGAATCGCCACTTGCAGCGGGAAGACGTGTTCGCCGTACAGGTCCTGATGCAAGCAGTTGTAGTCCTGCGGTCCATATTGCAGCAACAACGGCGTCGGGCGTGTCTGACCGGCGGCATGACAGCGGTCGAGGAACGCTTCATGCGCTTCAGGGAAACGGGTCGGCAGGTCCATGTGCGCGCACCAGCGATTGGCAATGGGCACCAATCGAGGATAGAGCGCGCTGCGCAAACGGGCGACGATATCCGGCAACGGGTATTTGAAGTATTTGTACTCGCCACGGCCAAAGCCGTGACGAGCCATGATCACTTGCGAGCGAAACGGCTCGGGACTGGCGTACAGAGCGCTGATTTCATCGCATGTCTCGTGGCTTAAAAGCGACCGGATGATCGCGCAGCCATCCTGATCGAGTTGCTGTGCCAGCGCTTCCCAGTCCAGTTCATCGAGAGAACGCTCGCTCATCGCTGCGCCTCACGATCCAGCAGTTGCCGTTTGCGCTCCAGCCCCCAACGGTAGCCGCCAAGGCTGCCATCCTGACGCAGCACTCGATGGCACGGCACGATCACCGCCAGCGGGTTGGCTCCGCAGGCATTGGCCACCGCCCGAAAAGCCGTGGGTTGACCCAGTTGTCGCGCGATATCCAGATAGCTGGCGGTTTCACCCACGGGTATTTGCCGCAGGGCATCCCAGACTCGCCGTTGAAACACGCTGCCTGTCAGATCCAGCGGCAAATCCAGAGTGGTGCGCGGGTCTTCGAGGTGGCGCAGGGTTTTCTCCAGCGCAGGCATCAAGCCTTCATCGCGCTGCGGTGCTTGTTGGCCGGGGAAGCGTTGCGAAAGATCGCGTTCCAGCATTGCCAGATCATCACCGATCAGCAGTGCACACAAGCCCTCGGCGCTGAACGCCAGCAGCAAGACGCCAAGGCTGGAAGTGCCGCTGATGAAGCGAATCGAGGAAGTAGACATGTTCTGACTCCTTAACCAAAGGTTGAGGTAGCCAGTCTAGGGAGCGGGGACTTCGTTAACACTCCGGCGCTTGCGGTTGAATTCCAGAGACAGGAGCAGACGTCCATGTTGTCGCTCCGGATCCCGTTACAGCGCTTTGCTGACGTTGATGTCGCTGATGACGTCTTCGCTCGAACCGTGAAGAGCATCCAATGCGGCCTTGGCTTCTTCTTCGGTGCCTTTTTCAAGTTGGGCAAATTCGAAGCGACGCTCACCATTGAGTTTGTACTTGATGACGTACTTGGTCGTTTGAGCCACGGTCATACCTGCTTGTCTTGGTGTTTGGGTGTCACTCAGCTCAGTTTCGTGCTGGAGCGGCGGATGATCTTGATGGTGTGAGTCAGGGTCGGTTTGCGAGTCACGCTGATCGGCCGGCGGTTGACCGTGTCGATGGTGATGTTCCAGAAACCGGTGCTCGGTGCAGTAATCCGGGCTGGGAAGGTGTCGAATGCACCACCGTGATAAGTATGGCGGCCGCCATTTTTGAAACTGCGGAAATTGGCGTCGTTCATCAAGCGGATATTGCATGTTTGGGAGCATTGAATGACGACGATGTCGTCTTCGTTGAGGTGCTCGCGCTGGTGGATAAATTTCATGAGGCGCCTCCAGAAGGGCTTTTTCTACAAAATCAAAACGATAGCATGTGCGATTGGCGCAGTTTATCAGCCCGAACGGGTTATTATCCGGTCGTCGAGGTCTGCTTTGACAATTAAAAACAGTTATTCGGAATTCTATGAGCGATAAATGCAGCATGCCTCGGAGAAAAACAGCATTTGTACTGTCGGAGTGTCTTTATCGGAGGTGTTGTATGAAGTGGGGTGTGCTGTTCCTGCCTATGGCAATAGCGATGAGTGGTTGTGCGAGTGTCTCGGAGATCAATGAGTCGCTACCGACCATGAACGTAATTTCAGGCAAGAAGCCTCATGAGTACGCGCAATGCCTGACCGAAAAACTGGCCGGTAGCCGGGGAGCCCTGCAAGTCGAGCCGCACAAGGATGGTATGCGAGTCATCGTGCCGCAGAAGTTCTCGTCGGGGCCGGCCGCGGTATTTGATATCGAAGACCGCTCCACTGGCAGCAGCATCAAATTGCATGAGCGTATATCAAATGTGCCGTTGCGCCCCATGGATGTACGCAATGCCGCTACGGCGTGCATTTCCGGCTGATAGACTGTCGCCCGTCAGCACGATGCCGCCAAAGCAGCGCTTTGGCGGCATTGTCATTTCTGGAGTCGAGCATGAAGCGAGAGCAGGTACAGCAGCGCCATGCAGAGGGTCACATCTCTGCCACCCACGTGATTCAGAATCCGGCGAATCCGGGCGAATGGATCGTGTTTTTCAAGAAAAGCGCCGGGCGCAGTTATTTTCTGGTGGATGAAAACGATGAAGTCGAATCCTTCAGTAGCCTCGATGAATTGATCGAGACGGTGCGCGGTCTGGGGATCAAGTTCGCCGAAATTCACATGTAGGGCAGGGCGCCTTACTTGCAGACCACCACGACGCTGCGGTTCTTGTAATTGCCGACGTCGACGCCCAGCGTCTTGTCGCTTTCCTTGGTCGAGGGTGTTCCGTCGGTACCGACGATCCGATAGCCGGTGCCGGCGCAAGAGGCATCGGCTTTTTCGTAGCAGGTCGCCCAGGAATTGGCTTCCCCGGAGCAGTCGATGGCCAGGCCTTGCTCGCCGTTGTTCAGGTAGGTCGTTTCGGAAGTGGCGCAGCCGCTCAGGGCCAGTGCCGCAATCAGTGGCAAGAATTTATTCATGTCGTTGTCGTCATCAGGATGAAGGGGCTGAGCCTGTGACAGCGCTGGCATCAAAAGGTTATAGCGAATGGCCACTTAGTTTCAGGCAATCGCAAAAAAGCCCCGCGTAAGGCAGGGCTTGGGCCGAGTTCGGTACTTCTCAGGACTTGTCCTTGCCGCGACGCTTCGGGGCTGGGTGTTCGAGCTCCAGAACGGATGCCACTTCAATCGCCAACGCTTCGGTAGGGAAAGGCCCGGCGATATTTTCGCCGCCTGCACTGTCTACCCACCACTGGCCGTCTTTCGCCTGATTGATCAGGAACCCGTTGACACTTTTTGCTTCCGACATCTATCTGCCTCGTTGGCTGGTTCAATCGCGCAATGATAGCGCCAAATGCACTCAACGGGTGCTGAAGGTGTAGGATTGGCGGCCGTGCAGACCTGATGGTCTGTGCTATCTATAAAGGCTGCGGAGTTATCTCGGGAACTATCCGCGAGAATATTTCTCTATGATGGCATCGGTTAGCCAGCGCGGGGGCATTGTAAGGTGCACGCCGCCTGATTAGACTGCGCCGAAACTCGTACACACAGCCCTATCAAGGACTTATATGATCAAGAAATGCTTGTTCCCAGCAGCCGGTTACGGTACTCGCTTCCTGCCAGCGACTAAAGCCATGCCCAAAGAAATGCTGCCGGTGGTAAACAAGCCACTGATCCAGTACGGCGTCGAAGAAGCACTGGACGCTGGGTTGACCGAAATCTCCATCGTCACCGGTCGCGGTAAACGCGCTCTGGAAGACCACTTCGACATCAGCTACGAGCTGGAAAACCAGATCAAAGGCACCGACAAGGAAAAATACCTGGTCGGCATCCGCAAACTGTTGGACGAGTGTTCGTTCTCCTACACCCGTCAGACCGAAATGAAAGGCCTGGGCCACGCGATCCTGACTGGTCGCCCGCTGATCGGTGACGAACCGTTCGCGGTAGTGCTGGCGGACGACTTGTGCGTCAACCTCGAAGGCGACGGCGTCCTGACCCAGATGGTCAAGCTGTACGAGCAGTATCGCTGCACCATCGTTGCGATCCAGGAAGTGGATCCGCAGGAAACCAACAAGTACGGCGTGATCGCCGGCGAGCTGATCGCTGATGATTTGTACCGCGTTCGCAACATGGTCGAAAAACCAGCCCCGGAAGACGCACCGTCGAACCTTGCGATCATCGGTCGTTACATCCTGACGCCGGATATTTTCGAGCTGATCAAACAAACCGAGCCAGGCAAAGGCGGCGAGATTCAAATCACCGACGCCCTGATGAAGCAGGCGAAAAACGGTTGCGTGATTGCCTACAAGTTCAAGGGCAAGCGTTTTGACTGCGGTGGCGCTGAAGGCTACATCGAGGCCACCAACTTCTGCTTCGAGAACTTCTACAAGACTGGCAAGGCTTACTGATAGCCTCTGACCCACTTGTATCGAAAAGCCACCTTCGGGTGGCTTTTTCATTTTCCGTCCCCATATCGTTTGCAGCGCTTGCCCAACGGATGTCTGCGGGTATGCTTGTGGACTGCCGAGGAGATTGAAAATGGCCTACGATTTTGACCTTTATGTGATTGGCGCCGGTTCCGGCGGTGTGCGGGCTGCGCGTTTTGCTGCCGGTTTTGGCGCGAAAGTGGCTGTGGCCGAGAGCCGCTATCTTGGCGGCACCTGTGTGAACGTCGGCTGTGTGCCGAAGAAACTGCTGGTCTACGGCGCACACTTCGCCGAAGACTTCGAGCAGTCTTCGGGTTTTGGCTGGACGCCGGGCGAAGCGAAGTTCGATTGGGCGACGCTGATCGCCAACAAGGATCGCGAGATCAATCGACTGAACGGCATCTATCGCAACCTGCTGGTTAACAGCGGCGTGACCTTGCATGAAGGCCACGCCAAAATCGTTGATCCGCACCAGGTCGAGATCAATGGCGAGCGCTACACCGCCAAAAACATCCTGATTGCTACCGGTGGCTGGCCACAGATTCCGGAGATTCCGGGGCATGAGCATGCAATCAGTTCCAACCAGGCGTTCTTCCTCAAAGAGCTGCCCAAACGTGTTCTGGTCGTAGGCGGTGGTTACATCGCCGTCGAATTCGCCGGGATCTTCCACGGTCTGGGCGCCGACACCACGTTGCTGTATCGCGGTGAGCTGTTCCTGCGCGGCTTCGACGGTGCGGTGCGCAAACACTTGCAGGAAGAGCTGACCAAGCGTGGCATGGACCTGCAGTTCAACGCCGACATCGAGCGTATCGACAAGCAGTCCGATGGCAGCCTGAAGGTGACCCTCAAGGACGGCCGTGAGCTGGAAGCGGATTGTGTGTTCTACGCCACCGGTCGACGTCCGATGCTCGACAATCTTGGGCTGGAAAATACAGGGGTCAAACTCGACAAGAAAGGTTTCGTCGAAGTCGACGAGCAGTATCAGACGGCTGAACCGTCGATCCTGGCGCTTGGCGATGTCATCGGTCGGGTTCAGCTGACGCCGGTCGCTCTGGCCGAAGGCATGGCCGTGGCGCGACGTTTGTTCAAGCCTGAGCAATATCGCCCGGTGGATTACAAGATGATCCCGACCGCGGTGTTCAGCTTGCCGAACATCGGCACGGTCGGTTTCACCGAGGAAGAGGCGCGGGAGGCCGGTCACGATGTGGTGATCTTCGAAAGCCGCTTCCGTCCAATGAAACTGACCCTGACCGAATGTCAGGAGCGAACCCTGATGAAACTGGTGGTGGACGCCAAGACCGACAAGGTTCTGGGCTGTCACATGGTCGGTCCGGAGGCTGGGGAAATTGTTCAGGGCTTGGCGATCGCCTTGAAGGCAGGTGCCACCAAGCGCGACTTCGATGAAACCATCGGCGTGCACCCCACTGCCGCCGAAGAATTCGTCACCATGCGCACGCCGGTCGCGGGTTAATCGTCCTTTTTGGGCTCTGATGCGTCTGGCGCTGTCGCAATGACGGCCGCCAGGCGCACGCTCTCATCGAGATTCGCCTGAGTCTTGAGTAACTCAATTTCCAGCGCTTTGTTTATCTGCGACTGCTCATCGACGCTCTGTTTCAGTGACTGGCTTTCCAGCAGGGCAGCGCGCAAGCGTTCCTGGAGGAGGGTGCGTTCGTTGTCGATACGGTTGACCTGTTCCAGTAACTGATCCTGTCGAGCGTTGGTTTGCTTGAGTTGATCCTGCAGCAGGCTCAATTCTCTCAGGGTGCCACGGTTCTCCGTCAGCAAACGCTCGTTGTCGCGGTGCAATTGCGTGATCTCATCCTGACGCACCAATGCGCTTTGCTGGGCCTGGCGCAACTCCATTTGAATCTGCTGCACCTGGCTTTCGTGGCGACGTTGCTCCTGCTCGCGTTGTTCTTTGACAGCGTTGCGATAATGTTCCAGGGCATCGCGAGCGTGCAGGTGCTTTTCTTCCAGTGAGCGGATCTGCTCATCCTTGTCTTGCAAGCGTAATTCGAAATCCGCCAGCGCCTGGTTCAGTCCGGCGTTGCGGGTTTGCTCGGTCTGCAGCATGGCGCCGGTTTCTTGCAGGGCCTCGGACTCTTGAGTTAGTGCCAGGCTTTGAATTTCGTACTGCTGCTGCAATTGCGTGTTGGCTTGTTGGGCTTCATGCAGTTGCGTATCCAGCGCTTTCTTTTGTTTATCGAACTGCTCGCGGGCCTGATCGATAGGCTCCTGAGCCTGTTCCTTGAGTCTTTGTGCCAGCCGCGCGACCAGTCCCGCCAGCTCGTCATCAATCGGTTCTGGCAGTACTTCGGTGCGCTCGGTGCCGTTATCCAGTTCCTTCAAATAGCGATGAATTGTGGTTTTCGAGCCCGTGTTGCCCATCTCGATCCGTACCGCATCGATGCTTGGGTTTTCACCGCGCGCCAGAATTGCCAGGCGCGCCGCTTGCACCACCGCTTTGTTTACACCGCCACGAGCCATGAGTTCTCCTACGATTTCGTACTGTGGTACATGCCACCTAAGTACACAATGTACCACGCAACATAAAAACGTAAAATACGACAAGTATTCAGGCGGGATATACTGGTATTACCCCGCGTGATAAGCCCTGTAGCGCGTTTTCACCCGCCAAAGCGGTACGTTTTAGAGAGTTGAGCCCATGACTGAGCTGGATCGTTACCTGCAAGCCGCCACCCGCGACAACACCCGTCGCAGCTACCGGGCGGCTATCGAGCATTTCGAAGTCAGTTGGGGCGGTTTCCTGCCGGCGACCAGTGACAGCGTGGCGCGTTACCTCGTCGCTCATGCGGGTGTGCTGTCGATCAATACCTTGAAATTGCGTTTGTCAGCGCTGGCGCAATGGCACAACAGTCAGGGTTTTCCTGATCCCACCAAGGCGCCGGTGGTGCGCAAGGTCTTCAAGGGCATTCGCGCGCTACACCCGGCTCAAGAAAAACAGGCCGAGCCGTTACAGCTTCAACATCTGGAGCAAGTCGTTGCCTGGCTGGAGCAAGAAGCGCACACCGCAAAATCCGAACACGATCAACCGGCTCTGTTGCGGGCCAGGCGCGACAGGGCACTGATCCTGTTGGGCTTCTGGCGCGGTTTTCGTAGCGATGAGTTGTGCCGGTTACAGATCGAGCACGTGCAAGCGGCTGCCGGCTCAGGCATCACGCTGTATTTGCCGCGAACCAAGAGCGACCGCGAAAACCTCGGCAAGACTTACCAGACGCCAGCGTTGCAGCGCCTGTGCCCGGTGCAGGCGTACATCGACTGGATCAGCGAAGCCGCGTTGGTTCGCGGGCCGGTATTCCGGGGCATCGACCGCTGGGGCCACCTGAGCGAGGAGGGGCTGCACGCCAACAGCGTGATCCCGTTACTGCGCCAGGCGCTGGAGCGCGCCGGCATCCCGGCCGAGCACTACACCAGTCACTCCTTGCGCCGCGGCTTTGCTACCTGGGCGCATCAGAGCGGGTGGGATTTGAAGTCGTTGATGAGTTACGTGGGCTGGAAGGATATGAAGTCCGCCATGCGCTATGTTGAAGCCAGCCCGTTTCTCGGGATGACACCGCTCGCGGAAAAAACCATTGGCGCTGCCAAGTAAGGTTTCTTCTATTAATACGTTCGGCTAATAGCGAAAACCAATGAGCAGCATGAGCTTTGCCAATGAGCCATCCGGCAATCGAGTCGGTAGGATCCACTCCATCAACTTCTCAACCAAACTTTTAAACCCTGACGGAGAGTCATCGATGCCTATCATCAACAGCCAAGTTAAACCGTTCAAAGCTACCGCCTACAAAAATGGCGACTTCGTACAAGTGTCGGACGCTGACCTGAAAGGCAAGTGGTCTGTCGTGTTCTTCTACCCAGCCGACTTCACCTTCGTTTGCCCGACCGAACTGGAAGACCTGGCTGACAACTACGACGCGTTCCAGAAGCTGGGCGTCGAGATCTACAGCGTTTCCACCGATACCCACTTTGCCCACGCTGCCTGGCACAACACTTCGCCAGCCATCGGCAAAATCCAGTACACCATGATCGGCGACCCGACTCACGCCATCTCCCGCAACTTCGACGTGCTGATCGAAGAAGCAGGTCTGGCTGACCGTGGCACCTTCGTGATCAACCCTGAAGGCCAGATCAAAATCGTTGAACTGAACGATGGCGGCGTTGGCCGTGACGCTTCCGAGTTGCTGCGCAAAATCAAGGCTGCTCAGTACGTCGCTGCTCACCCAGGCCAGGTTTGCCCAGCCAAGTGGAAAGAAGGCGAGGCCACTCTGGCTCCGTCCCTGGACCTGGTCGGCAAGATCTAAGTCTGTGGATCGCATCATCAGGGCGGGTTTCCGCACCTAAGTAAGCTGCAACCGCCCAATAAAAACGCCCGGGCGAGATTCGCTCGGGCGTTTTTTTTCGAATTCAAAAAGGAAATCGCCCGTATGTTGGACGCCAATCTTAAAGCCCAGTTGAAGTCATACCTGGAACGGGTCACCCAGCCGATCGAGATCGTTGCATCCCTCGACGACGGTGCGAAATCCCAGGAAATGCTCGCATTACTCAAAGACGTTGCCAGTCTTTCTACTCAAATTACCTTGCTCGACAACGGTGACGATGCCCGTAAACCATCGTTCTCGATCAACCGCACGGGTGCCGATATCAGCCTGCGTTTCGCCGGCATCCCGATGGGCCACGAATTCACATCCCTGGTGCTGGCCTTGCTGCAAGTCGGCGGTCACCCTTCGAAAGCCAGCGTTGAAGTGATCGAACAGATCCGCTCGCTCAAAGGCGAGTTCAGCTTCGAGACTTACTTCTCGCTGTCCTGCCAGAACTGCCCGGACGTGGTCCAGGCACTGAACCTGATGGCCGTGCTTAACCCGAACATCCGCCACGTCGCCATTGACGGCGCGCTGTTCCAGGCCGAAGTCGATGACCGTCAGATCATGGCCGTGCCAAGCGTTTACCTGAACGGCGTGAACTTTGGCCAGGGCCGAATGGGCCTCGAAGAAATTCTCGCCAAGATCGACACCAGCGGCATCGAGCGTCAGGCCGAGAAGATCAGCGCCAAAGAAGCTTTCGACGTGCTGGTCGTCGGCGGTGGCCCGGCCGGTGCTTCGGCCGCGATCTACGCTGCCCGTAAAGGCATTCGTACCGGTGTGGCGGCTGAACGTTTTGGTGGGCAGGTGCTCGACACCATGGCCATCGAGAACTTCATCTCCGTGCAGGAAACCGAAGGGCCGAAACTGGCGGTGGCGCTGGAAGAACACGTCAAGCAATACGACGTCGACATCATGAACCTGCAGCGCGCCGACAAGTTGGTGCCGGGTAAAAATGGCGAGCTGCACGAAGTCCGCTTCGCCAGCGGCGCGACCCTGAAAGCCAAGACCGTGATCCTGGCGACCGGTGCGCGGTGGCGTGAAATGAACGTCCCGGGTGAGCAGCAATACCGCAACAAAGGCGTTGCGTACTGCCCGCACTGCGACGGTCCGCTGTTCAAAGGCAAGCGCGTGGCGGTGATTGGCGGCGGTAACTCCGGCGTCGAAGCGGCCATCGACCTGGCGGGTATCGTGTCCCACGTAACACTGCTGGAGTTTGACGTGCAGCTGCGCGCCGATGCGGTCTTGCAGCGCAAGTTGCACAGCTTGCCGAACGTCACCGTGATTACCAGTGCGCAAACCACTGAAGTGTTGGGCGACGGCCAGAAGGTCAACGGCTTGCGTTACAAGGATCGTCAGTCGGACGAGTTGCGTAGTGTCGAGCTGGAAGGGATCTTCGTACAGATCGGTTTGCTGCCCAATACCGACTGGCTCAAAGGCACCATCGAGTTGTCGCCTCGCGGTGAGATCATCGTCGATGCCCGCGGTGAAACGTCGATGCCGGGTGTGTTCGCTGCCGGTGACGTGACCACCGTGCCGTACAAACAGATCGTGATTGCGGTGGGCGAGGGCGCCAAGGCCTCCCTCAGCGCATTCGATCACTTGATCCGGACCTCGGCTCCGGCATAAAACCCGACGCTGAAAACACAAAAACCCCATGAGCGATCATGGGGTTTTTTATGTCTTGCACATTCCCAATGTGGGAGCGGGCTTACATCGGTGCAGGCTGGATGATTTCGACCCAGTACGCATCCGGGTCTTTGATGAATGCCAGGCTCTTCATACGGCCGTCATTCAAGCGCTTCTGGAAATCGCAGCCCAGCGCTTCGAAGCGCTCGCACGCCGCGACGATATCCGGCACTGAGATGCAGATGTGACCGAAGCCACGCGGGTCGGTGTTGCCGTTGTGGTAAGCGAAATCCGCGTCGTTCTCGGTGCCGTGGTTGTGGGTCAGCTCGAGAATGCCGGGGATCGACTTCATCCACTCGGTGCGAGCAGCAGCGTCGGCCGGGATCTGGTTTTTATCAACCAGCGCCAGGAAGTACAGGCTGAACTCGGCTTCCGGGAAATCGCGCTTTTCAACCAGCGAGAAACCCAAAATGCGCGTGTAGAAATCCAGGGACTTGGTGATGTCCTTGACCCGCAGCATGGTGTGGTTGAAGACGAACTTCTGGGTGGCGGTGTCAGGTTGGGCAGTCACGCCTGGGAAGGTGTTCAATTCGTGCAGGCTCATGGGCCCTCCGGAAAATAAGTGGGGCTAACGAATGGCGACAATGATACGCAAGGGCTCTGACATCACCAAACCCAAACAGTCGGCTATTGCCTGACCGACGGGCGAGGCTCAGACTTTACGGTTCAATCCGTGAGTGTTCATTGCAATGATGCGTTTTTGTAAATCGATGTTCGTCCTGATCTGTGTGCTTGCAGGTGTTAACAGCGCTCACGCAGACGAGCCAATCATGACTTGGCCCAACGGCTGGGAGGTCGAAGCTGTCCCGCAAGATGACGCCAACGCCCAGGTATCCCGCCAGCGCGCGGTGAAAAACGATCAGGGCGGCACGCCGGTGATGGTGATGGAGTTGACCATGACTCAGGTGGAAAGCGGTCATCAGGTAAATCTGCAAGGCGTATTGCTGGAGATGCGCAAGTCGGTGCAGAAGGACTTCTTTCAAGGCGGTTATCAAAGTGTCTGCAACAAGATTCACCCGACGACCTTGAGCCGCTTATCAGCGCTGGAAACTACCTGCACGATCACGCAGAACGGAAGGCATGTGCTCTCTCAAACATTGGTTGCCGCCGTGGATGGCGATAAGGCCTATGTTCTTTCCTACGCGGGGCAGGCAGAGGTTTATAAGGCAAGTCAGGATGAAATAGAGACAGCCCGTAACAGCTTGAAACTTTAGTTAAAGATTTCAATGGCTGCCGGTTTCAGCGCATTCTGAAATTTTTAGATACCCAAACGGATTAAGCACAAAGTTGTTCAACAAGTAGCGAGTTGATCGCCGCCAATCGTTGCATTTAGAAGGCATCCATGAAAAAGCCCTGCATTGGCAGGGCTTTTTGGTCACCGCGAGTGCTTAGCCGCGCAGCCAGGAATCAACGGTAGCGGCACCGTATTGTTCCTTCCAGGCTTTCAGGCCGCGGTGGTTGCCACCCTTGGTTTCAATCAGTTCACCGGTGTGTGGATTCTGATAAACCTTGACCACGCGAGCGCGGCGGGTTTTAGGTGTTGCCTGTTGCAGACCGGATTTGGCCGGGTTCGGATCGAGAATGGCGATGATGTCGCGCAAGCTCTTGCCGTAGGTTTTCATCAGCCCCTGGAGCTTTTCTTCGAATTCGATTTCTTTCTTGAGCCCGGCATCATTCTTCAGGGTTTCCAGCTGCTTGAGCTGCTCTTGAAGGGCCTTTTCAGCTGCACGAAATTCAGCGAGTCTGGACAATATCTTTACTCCAATAGTGTGTTTGGCTGATACCAACCGCAAACAAAGCTATAAGCCAAGAGCCTTGAAGCGACCCGGTGATAATGGCTCACCTGCCAATCTAGTGCAGGCATGAAAAATTGTAGTAGTTAATTGGCCAAGAGTAAATCCTGTCTTTTTCTTCATGTAACAACAGTAGTCTTTTGATTCAAATTGGTGCGCGATTTCCTTGTCACGTCGCTGAGCGCCGCTAGTTAATGGTGACTTAATGCGTTAATGAAGTCCGCGCCGGGCATTGGCCGGCCGAACAGAAAACCTTGCAAGAAGTTCACGCCGTGAGCGGTCAGATAATCGGCAGGACCGAACGCCTTCCAAAAAGAGTTCAGGTAGAGGCCATGATAGTTGGCCCCCGGCGCGTACGCCGCTCAACGGTCGTTCAGTCGCTCTGCCAGTTTGATAAAGGCCAGCGTCGCGGGTGATGACTGGCGCAGATCGAGCACTGCCAGACCCACCTGGCGTGTGACCGTTGGCGACAGCGGTTTTTTCACGTAGCGACTGTCGCGATCATCGGGCAATGAGCTTTCGGCGACGACCGTCAGCGCGTCGCCTCGGCCAACGGTGTCCAGCGTGCTCAGTAGTTGCGAGCAGCGATAACGGATGTTCGGTGTCAGCCGCGCAGCGCTGAACAGTCGCGACACCAGTTCCGACGAACCGGCCTCGGTCAAGACAAAGGGGTCGTTGCACAAATCGCTCAAGCTAAGGCTGTCGCGGCGGGCCAGCGGATGATCGACGGGCAGCAGCGCGACCATTTGGTCCTCGATCAGCGCAAAGGTGTCGAACCGTTCCTCGGGCAATACCACAAAGCCGATATCGATGCGCCGCTCCTCCAGCCACTGGATCACCTGCCGGTCCGGGCCTTCATCTATATGGACCTCGATGCCCGGGTGAGCCGCGCGGTAGTGCTGCAGGATCAGCGGCAGCAGTTTGATCGATGAGGTCGGGCCGAACGAGCCGATGCGCAACGTGCCGCGTTTCATCCCGCGAGCATCGGCCGCTTCCTGGCGCAGGGTGTTGGCCAGGCCCAGCATCGCCCGGGCGCGCAGCAAAAGCTGTTGGCCGATGTCGCTGAGTTCGACCCGGGACTGATGCCGGCGCAGCAGCTCGACGCCCAATTCCTGTTCCAGCGACTTGAGGGCGTGAGAGACCGCGGATTGGGAAATCCCCAAGCGATTGGCTGCCGCGGTAAAACCGTGAAGCTCGGCGACCAGAGAAAATATCTCCAGTTGGGTCAGTGTCATGAGTGTTTACTCATTTTACGATGAGAAGGTATTAGCCGAATGATACGTCATCTCTCCCGATTTTCTCGTTCTGGAAACCTATGACGACCTGTGAACAAAGCCTGTCCAGCCCTTCGGATGTCCCGGTTTATCTGAAACTGGCCGCCGTCACCATGATCTGGGGCGGCACCTTTGTCGCCGGGCGGTTTCTGGCCGACAGCCTCAGCCCTTTGTTTGCCGCCAGCCTGCGATTCTTGCTGGCCAGCGTTGCGTTGCTGGTGTTTCTGCTACTGGCCCGCGTGCCCCTTGCAAGGCCCAGCCCCAGGCAATGGCTGCAATTGGCGCTGCTGGGGTTCTTTGGGATCTTTTTCTACAACCTGTGCTTCTTTTATGGGCTGCACTACATCAATGCCTCACGGGCGTCATTGATCGTGGCGTTGAACCCGGCCGTGATCGGGCTGGCGTCGTGGCTGTTGTTCAAGGAACGCTTGAGTCGAGCAAAGGTTTTCGGAATCGCGATCTGTATTGCCGGGGCGAGCCTGGTGATCGTCAGCCGCAACCCGCAATTGTTGGCCGGCAACGCCGACGCGTGGATCGGCGATCTGTTGATCTTCGGCTGTGTGCTTGGCTGGGGCGTTTATTCGCTGTTTTCCAAAGATTTGAATCACACCCTGGGGCCGGTGCAAACGGTGACGTACTCGATTCTGTTGGGCACGCTGATGCTGTGGGTGACCAGTGCTGTTCGTGGTGAGTTGAGTGTGGCTGCTCTCGCCAGCCTCGGACCCACGCAATGGTTGAGCCTGATGTACCTGGGCGTATTGGGTTCGGCGCTGGCCTATATTGGCTATTACGACGGCATTCGCAAAATCGGCGCGACGCGCTCAGGTGTGTTCATCGCCCTGAACCCGCTGACGGCGGTGATCCTCGGTGCGCTGCTGTTGGGCGAGCAGTTGACTCTGGCGATGTGCCTGGGAGGAGGGCTGATCCTCGCAGGGATTTTCCTGTGCAACAAACCCCTTGCGCGAGCAGGGAAAAAGGGGATTTGATACAGAAGGCGGACAAACCTATTTACGCTGTGTAGAATCGGGTTACGCATATAAGAATAATCGTCTTCTGGCAGCAGAAGCCTCGCCCGCAAGAGCCTTGGGTCGACAATGAAGAGTTTTGGGTTTCAATTGATCTACGGTGACTTCCTCGCCCGCAGCGTGCGGGGCATCTCCTGCGCGCCACCCGCCGGTCTCAGCATTGCTAGCAACTAACGATCCGTTAATTGACAAGAAAATGATGAGGCGCCAACCATGGCAGATTTATACGAAAACCCAATGGGCCTGATGGGCTTTGAATTCATCGAATTCGCATCGCCGACCCCGAACACGCTGGAGCCGATCTTCAAGATCATGGGCTTCACCAAGGTCGCGACCCACCGGTCCAAAGACGTACACCTGTATCGCCAGGGCCAGATCAACCTGATCCTCAACAACGAACCCCACAGCGTCGCTTCGTACTTCGCGGCCGAGCACGGTCCGTCGGTGTGCGGCATGGCGTTCCGCGTCAAGAATGCCCAGCAGGCGTTTGCCCGGGCCCTGGAACTGGGCGCCCAGCCGATTCATATCGAAACCGGCCCGATGGAACTGAACCTGCCCGCGATCAAGGGCATCGGCGGCGCGCCGCTATACCTGATCGACCGTTTCGGCGAAGGCAGTTCGATCTACGACATCGACTTCGTGTTCATCGAAGGTGTCGACCGCAACCCGGTCGGGGCTGGCCTGAAGATCATCGACCACCTGACCCACAACGTGTACCGCGGTCGCATGGCCTACTGGGCCAACTTCTACGAGAAGCTGTTCAACTTCCGCGAAATCCGTTACTTCGACATCAAGGGCGAATACACCGGCCTGACCTCCAAGGCCATGACCGCGCCGGACGGCATGATCCGCATCCCGTTGAACGAAGAATCGTCCAAGGGTGCCGGGCAGATCGAAGAGTTCCTGATGCAGTTCAACGGCGAGGGCATCCAGCACGTTGCCTTCCTGTCCGATGACCTGATCAAGACCTGGGATCACCTGAAAAGCATCGGCATGCGTTTCATGACCGCGCCGCCGGAAACCTATTACGAAATGCTCGAAGGTCGTTTGCCGAACCACGGTGAGCCGGTTGATCAACTGCAATCGCGCGGCATTCTGCTGGACGGTTCGTCCGAGTCAGGCGACAAGCGTCTGCTGCTGCAGATCTTCTCGGAAACCTTGATGGGCCCGGTGTTCTTCGAATTCATCCAGCGTAAAGGCGACGATGGTTTCGGCGAAGGCAACTTCAAGGCGCTGTTCGAATCCATCGAGCGCGACCAGGTTCGTCGTGGCGTGCTCTCCACCGACTAAGCCATTTCAGATGTAAAAAAAGCCCGGTCAGCAGCAATGCTGACCGGGCTTTTTCGTGCCGGTCCTACATCGATTTTCGTCGATGCCGGACCAGGTGTTTGAACCCTTCGAACACCAGAACAACCACCGCCAACCAGATCGGAATGTAGGTCAGCCACTCACCGGGCTTGATGCTTTCCCCCAGCAGCAATGCGACGCCGAGCAACAGCACCGGCTCGACGTAACTCAACAACCCGAACAGGCTGAACGGCAACAACCGGCTGGCGATGATGTAAACCACCAGCGCCGAAGCACTGATGACGCCGAGCAACGGGATCAGCAGCGACAGCCACGGGTGTTGATCGAATACAGCGAAACCCTGTTCACCGCCTTGTACGAACCAGAACGCCAACGGAATCATCAAGGCCATGTCCATCCACAAACCGCCGAGGTTGTCGGTCGCCAGTCGTTTGCGCAGGATGAAGTAGAGCGGATAACCGATGACGACCAGCAAGGTCGCCCAGGAAAAACCGCCGACCTGATACAGCTCGTTGAGCACGCCGAGGGACGCAAAAAACACGGCAACCTTTTGCAGGTAAGACAGTCGCTCGCCATAGGCGAACCGCCCGGTCAGCACCATGGCCAGTGGCAACAGGAAGTAGCCCAGGGACACGTCGAGGCTATAGCCATTGAGCGGTGCCCACATGAACAACCAAAGTTGCAGGCCAAGCAGCGTCGCGGAAAGGATCAGGCCGGCAAGCAGTTTTGGTTGGCCAACCAGCCGTCGAAACAGGGCGACGACGCGTTTCCATTCACCGGAGACCACCATGAACACGGTCATGCAGGGCAGGGTCAGCAGCATTCGCCAACCGAAAATTTCCACGCCGCTCAAAGGCGTGAGCAACGACGTGTAGTAATACATGACGGCAAACAGCACCGAGGCTGAAACCGATAGAGCGATACCTTTAGACAAACTGTCCTCGCGAAGTTGAACGTGAAACGGGTGCGGAGGATACGTGGTTTTTGTGCTGAATATTGGCCGAGTGATCAATATTCACAACATGGCTTTCTTGTGGGCTAAAGCTTATCTAACTAATGAGCTAAGAACCTGTGGGAGCGAGCCTGCTCGCGAAGAGGCTGGCACATCCAGCATCTTATTTGGATGACCCACCGCTTTCGCGAGCAGGCTCGCTCCCACCTTGATCTGCGCCGAACACAAAATCTGCATCCGCCACGAATCCCCTGTGGGAGCGAGCCTGCTCGCGATCAATCTCAAGCCAGACGCGGTTTGCGCCCCGACACAAAGTGGCTCACATCATTAAACCCCGGTGTCGACGCATGCCCAGGCACCACCAGCGAATCAATGAACGCTTCATCCTCAGGCGTAATCTTCACCGCTTGAGCCTTGGTGTAGGCATCCCATTGTTCTTCGGTCCGCGGCCCTACGATGGCCGAGGTGACGGCGCTGTTGTTCAGCACCCAGGCGATGGCGAATTCGACGATGCCCACGCCGCGACCCTGGGTGTACTGCTGGATCTGCTGAGCAATGCGCAGGGATTCAACGCGCCATTCGGTTTCCAGAATGCGTTTGTCTGCGCGGCCGGCGCGGCTGTTGGCATCCGGCTTCACGTCCGGCGCGTATTTACCGCTGAGCACACCACGCGCCAGCGGACTGTACGGCACCACGCCCAGGCCATAGTTTTGCGCGGCGGTGATCTGCTCGGTTTCCGCCTGACGGTTGACGATGTTGTACAGCGGCTGACTGATCACCGGCCGGTCGACGCCTAGTTGATCAGCGATGCGAATCACTTCAGCGATGCGCCAGCCACGGTAGTTCGACAAACCCCAATAGCGAATCTTGCCCTGGCGGATCAAATCGCCGATGGCTGACACCGTGACCTCCAGCGGCGTGTTGTGGTCTTCGCGGTGCAGGTAATAGATGTCGAGATAGTCAGTGCCCAGACGCGTCAGGCTGGCGTCGATGCCATTGAACAGGTGCTTGCGGCTCAGACCGCTGCGGTTTGGAACGCCGTCCACCGGGCCGAAACCGACCTTGGTCGCCAGCACCCATTCGTGGCGGTTGCCGGCAATCGCTTCGCCGACGATCTCTTCGGAGCGGCCGTTGGTGTAAACGTCTGCGGTGTCGATGAAATTGATGCCCTGGTCCCAGGCCTTGTCGATGATCCGCAGGGAATCTTCGGTGCTGGTCTGTTCGCCGAACATCATGGTGCCCAGGGTCAGGGTGGAAACCTGTAAACCCGAATGACCCAGCGTGCGATAGCTCATGACGAAATCCTTTTACCGGTGGGAGAAAGGCTCAATCAAATACCAGAATGACTGCCCAGAGCAAACGCAAATCTCAAACACCCGGTGCCGATCGTTCCCACGCTCTGCGTGGGAATGCCTCAAGGGACGCTCCGCGTTCCAGCTCTGGAAAGGGACGCAGAGCGTCCCGGGCTGCATTCCCACGCAGAGCGCGGGAACGATCAGTTGCCGGTGATCAGACGCGAAGCGTACGGGTCATGCGCAGCGCCAACAAACTCCCGCAAACAATCACGCCCGCCAGCAGGTAAAGCGCGGCATCGGTCGACCCGGTGCTGTCCTTGACCCAACCCACTAGATACGGACTCAGGAACCCGGCCATCTGCCCCATGGAGTTGATCAGCGCCAAACCACCTGCCGCAGCGCCCGCGCTCAGCAGCGCAGTCGGCACCGGCCAGAACATCGGCAGGCCGGTGAGGGCGCCCATGGTGGCGATGGTCAGGCCGAGGATGGCAATGGCCGGCGTAGTCGCAAAGTTCACAGCGATCAGCAAACCCACCGCGCCCATCAGCATCGGCACCACCAAGTGCCAGCGGCGTTCTTTGCGCAGGTCCGCCGAGCGGCCGACCATCAACATGAACAGTGCCGCCAGCAGGTACGGAATCGCACTGAGCCAGCCGATCACCAGGTTATCGCTGAAGCCCAGGTTCTTGATGATCGACGGTAGCCAGAAGTTGATCGCGTAGACGCCGCTCTGGATGCAGAAATAGATCAGGCCGAAGGCCCAGATCGCCGGGTTCTTGAACACGGCCAGCAGCGAGTCGGTGGTGGTTTTCGGTTTGTTGGCCAGATCGATAGCGTGGTCGGCTTCCAGCACCGAGCGCTCGAACGGCGTGAGCCATTTGGCGTTGGCGTAACTGTCGCTGAGCAGGAAGTAGGCGAGAGCGCCGAGGATCACCGTCGGAATGCCTTGCAGCAGGAACATCCACTGCCAGCCCGCCAAACCTGCCTGGCCTGCGCCAAAGTGATTGAGAATCCAGCCGGAAAACGGGCTGCCGAGCAGGCCGGACACCGGGATTGCCGACATGAACAGCGCCATGATGCGGCCACGGCGGAAGGTCGGAAACCACTGCGAGAGATAAAGCACCACGCCCGGGAAGAACCCGGCTTCAGCCGCACCGGTAAACAGGCGCAAGGTGTAGAACTCGGTCGGGGTGGTGACGAACAGCAGGCAGGTCGAGAGCGAGCCCCAGACGATCATCATCAGCGCGATCCAGCGGCGCGGGCCGAATTTGGTCAGGGCCAGGTTGCTGGGGACGCCGCACAACACGTAGCCGATAAAGAAGATCCCGGCCCCGAGGCCGTACACGGTTTCGCTGAACTTCAGCGCGTCGAGCATCTGCAGCTTGGCAAATCCAACGTTCACCCGGTCGAGGTAGTTGAACAGGTAGCAGATGAAGATGAAGGGGATCAAACGCAGGGTAATGCGCTTGTAGACGGCATTTTTTTCGTCAACGATGGCCTGGGTAGTGGCGGCGCTCTGTGACATGGCGGGCTCTCTCTTTATTATGATTTTTTGCGATGCAAGGGTAACGTTGACCGCCCGGTGAGTCTCGGCCACCGTCTGGGTCATTGTCTTTGTGCCTGAGCACAGGGTTTGCAACCAAGGCCTGTGCGGGTGAACAATCCGCTCCATCACGCTTTCAAGGATCCGCGCTATGTTCGAACTCGATCACGACCTGGCCCAGGACATCGTCGACCGGGCGATGGCCATCCTGCCGTACAACGTCAACGTCATGGACAGCCAGGGCCTGATTCTTGGCAGCGGCGAGCCGGAGCGGGTCAACACCCGGCATGAAGGTGCGCAACTGGTGCTGGCCAACGGGCGAGTCGTGGAGATCGACGCCCAAACGGCGATTCATTTGAAAGGCGTGCAACCGGGTATCAACCTGCCGTTGTTGCTCGATCAGCGCTTGATTGGCGTGCTGGGCATCACCGGTGAACCCGAGCAATTGCGCACCTACGCCGAACTGGTGCGGATGACCGCCGAGATGCTGGTCGCCCAGCGCAATCAGCAGGCCGAACAGCAATGGCGGCGCCAGCGATGCGACGATCTGCTGGCGCTGCTGCTCAGCGAGGCCGGGGATTCGCCGCGGTTGATCGACGAAGCGCAGCAGCTGGGGCTCAAGCCGCAGATGACGCGGGTGCCGTACCTGTTCGAGTTAGGGATGGAACACGGTCCGGGGCAAACTGTCGAGGCGCTCAGCGCCTGGCTGACCTCGCGCTACCCGGACAGTTGGTGCATGAGTTCGGCCAAGTCATCGTTGCTCTGGTGCCGACCGGCGGCGCAGGCGATCGAGAATGATCGGCTGCTGGAAAAACTCGACGGCCTCGGCTGGAACATTCTGCGCATCGCCGTGGGCGGGCAGGCGGATGGATTGTCCGGGCTGCGTCGTTGCTATCGACGCGTGGGCGATTTGCTGGCCTATGGGCGAGAGGTGTTGCCGCATTCCCGTTTGCTGACGCTCAACCGTTATCGGTTGCCGGTGATGCTCTGGCGGCACCGCAACGACGACGCGTTGGACGAGTTGCTCAAACCGCTGCGCAAAGTCATCGCCAAGGATGGCAACGGCCAACTGCTGGCGACCCTGCGCAGCTGGTGCGATCACGATGGTCAGAGCCAGGCTTGCGCCGATGCGCTGGGCATCCATCGCAACAGTTTGCGTTACCGGATGGAGCGGATTGCCGAGCTCAGCGGTGTTGATCCGCTAAAGCTGGACGGGATGCTTGCGCTCTATCTCGGCGTCCAGCTCCTACCCCAGACTGACGCGCCCACAACTCTGTAGGCGCATGGCTTGCCGGCGATGGCGATGGCGAGTCCGAGGACGTCATCGCGAGCTTGCTCGCGATAGCGGACGATCAGCCAACTCGGAGCTAGATTTGAAAACACGGACTTTGTGGAAATGAACAATAAACGCCACACCGGCTTGTGCAGCGGACCGGCGTTATTGTTCTTGCCTGCTGGCAGCATGGAACGCATTGGAACTGGAGAATTCGCATGAAAATCGTCATCGCCCCCGATTCGTTCAAGGACAGCCTGAGTGCCCAGGGTGTGGCTGACGCCATTGCTCTGGGGTTGGCGCAGGTGTGGCCCGATGCGCTCCTGGTCAAATGCCCGATGGCGGACGGCGGGGAGGGGACCGTCGAGTCCATTCTGGCGGCGTGCGAGGGCGAACTGCGCCGCACCCAAGTCCGTGGGCCGCTCGGCGCAACGGTTGAGGCCGCCTGGGGCTGGCTGCCCCAGAGCCACACCGCGATCATCGAAATGGCCGAGGCCAGTGGCTTGCAACTGGTTCCGCCGGGCAAGCGTGATGCCTGCATCAGCAGTACATTCGGCACCGGCGAGTTGATCCGCGCGGCGCTCGATGCCGGGGCGCAACGGGTCATTCTGGCGATTGGCGGCAGCGCCACCAACGACGGCGGGGCGGGTGCGATGCAAGCCTTGGGCGTCAAACTGCTGGACGCCCAGGGGCAAATACTGTCACCGGGCGGCTTGGCCCTCGCGCAACTGGCGCGAATCGACATGAGTGAAATCGATCCGCGTCTGGCCGAGGTGCAATTCGACATCGCCGCCGACGTCAACAATCCACTGTGCGGCCCTCACGGTGCCTCAGCGATTTTCGGCCCGCAAAAAGGCGCGTCGCCCGAGCAAGTCCAGCAACTGGATCGCGCGCTCGGGCACTTTGCCGAACGGTGCGCTCAGGTCCTGAACAAAGATGTACGTGACGAACCGGGTAGCGGTGCGGCAGGCGGTCTCGGGTTTGCCGCCAAAGCGTTTCTGGGGGCGCAGTTCAAGACCGGGGTCGAAGTGGTCGCCGAACTGGTCGGCCTGGAGGGTGCGGTCGAAGGCGCCGACCTGGTGATCACCGGTGAAGGTCGTTTCGACGCTCAGACCCTGCGTGGCAAGACGCCGTTTGGTGTGGCGCGTATTGCTCGGCAGCACGGCGTGCCGGTGATCGTCCTCGCCGGAACACTGGGTGAGGGGTATCAGGCGCTGTACGAACATGGCATCGATGCCGCGTTTGCCTTGGCCAGTGGACCGATGACACTGGAACAGGCGTGTGCCGAGGCACCGCGGTTGTTGCGGGAACGGGCGAGTGATGTTGCGCGGGTTTGGAGAGTGGCCGCTCGCAAAACCTGACGCCCCCACGATTCTGTAGCAGTTGCGTTGTGGCGAGGGGATTTAGCGAAACGTCGCACCGCCCCGTTCGGCGGCGAAGCCGTCGTAATCCATTGGACGGTATGGCTGGAAAAACAGGGGCCGCTTCGCTGCCCAACGGGGCGGTGCGACGTTTCGATAAATCCCCTCGCCACAAGGCAGCTGCTACGTATCGCTCGGGTGTTTCACCGCTGAAACACTCGCAACCTCCTGAAATTTATTTCTCAACGCCCCGCAAAAATCCTCATCTCCGGCCGATACAGCCAATAGGCCCACACAAACCTATTCCAACAGTGGCGCCAAACTGAACGCGCGTGCGCCGCCGCCCGCCATTTCAGCGATCACGCAAGGATGCTCGTAGCCCCATCACCCGAGAATCATCCTATGTCACTGCGTAATCTGAATATCGCGCCTCGAGCTTTCCTGGGTTTTGCCTTCATTGCCTTGCTCGTCATCGTGCTGGGTGTGTTTGCCGTGAACCGCATGACGAGCATCCACCAAGCCTCCATCGACATGGAAACCACGCAGCTGCCCAGCGTCGGGTTTCTCGGCAACCTGACGGAAAACGTACTGCGTCTGCGCATTCTCTCGTTCCGGGTGTTGGTCAATCGTGATCCAGCCGCGTTGCAGGAAGCCCAGACGCGTATCGGCGTGCTGGTCGACAAGGTTCGCAGCGCACAATCGAGTTATGCCGCGTTGTCGGCCTCACCGGAAGAAGCTGCGCTGTACAAGACGTTCACGGCCACGCTGGACAGCTACATGCAAGCCCAGAATCAGATGCTGGAGCTGTCGCGACAGAACAAGCTTGATGAAATGCGCACGCTGATCAACACCCGGATCAAGGAAGGTACGGACCAGATGGGCGAGCAGTTGAACAAACTGGTGGCGCTGAATAGTTCCGATGCGAAAACCGCATCGACCACAGCGGGCGAGCAGTACCGCAGCGCCATTACCGGCATCATCGCCGTGGCGGTCATCGCGGCGCTGATGACCGTGCTGCTGGCCTGGTTGCTGACCCGCAGCATCGTCACACCGCTGAACCGTGCGTTGCTGGCGGCGCAAACCATTGCCGGCGGCAACCTGACTAACGTCATCGAGGTCGACGGCACTGACGAACCGGCCCGCTTGCTCGGTGCCTTGTCCGCGATGCAGGCCAGCCTGCGCAAAACCATCGAACAAATCGCCGGTTCTGCCACCCAGCTGGGTGCCGCCGCTGAAGAACTCAGCACGGTCACCCAGGAAGCGTCCCGCGGTCTGCAACAGCAGACCAACGAGATCGAACAGGCCGCCACCGCGGTCAACGAAATGACCGCCGCCGTGGAAGAAGTGGCACGCAACGCAGTGTCGACATCCGAAGCCTCGAACCAGTCGACCCAGGCCGCCCGCGAAGGTCGTGACCGTGTGGTGGAAACTGTCGGCGCGATCCAGACCATGACCCACGATGTGCAAAACACTTCGGTGATGATCGAAGGCCTGGCCGCTCAGGGGCGCGACATCGGCAAGGTGCTGGACGTGATCCGCGCCATCGCCGAGCAAACCAACCTGCTCGCACTGAACGCCGCCATCGAAGCCGCCCGTGCCGGTGAAGCCGGGCGCGGTTTTGCGGTGGTGGCCGACGAGGTCCGGGCGCTGGCCCACCGCACCGCGCAATCGACCCAGGAAATTGAAAAAATGGTCGCCGGCATCCAGAACGGCACCGGCCAAGCGGTCTCCTCAATGCAACAAAGCAATCAACGCACCCAAAGCACCCTGGAAATGGCCCGCGCCGCGGGTGTGGCGCTGGAGCAGATCACTCAGTCGATCCAATTGATCAACGAGCGCAACCTGGTAATCGCCAGCGCGTCCGAAGAACAGGCCCAGGTGTCCCGCGAGGTCGATCGCAACCTGGTGAACATTCGCGACCTGGCCACCCAGTCCGCCACCGGTGCCAACCAGACCAGCGCCGCGACGCACGAACTGTCGCGCCTGGCCGTGGATTTAAATGCCATGGTGGCGCGTTTCGTGATTTGAAGGCCTAAAGCTGGAGCGACTCAACGCTCCAGCTTTAGTGGAACAGTAGCGGTATAAGCTGGAAGAAATGAAAGAGTGCTGTTAGTTCTACAAGGCTCTCTACAACCGTTTTGTTTTTACATTCCACTCACTCTGATTGGCTGATACCGAGAATTGCGTCCTTCGTTACCGGCGCGGTCGTTCAGCGAATAGAACGCGAAGTGGTCTCCATCGCCTTTCGCACGAATAATGTCCCCTTTGAGTTTGAAAACCGTGTCGGAAGCTGAGTCATGGACGGATATCTGCAGACCATTATTTTCGGTCGCAGCGCCAAAATAGAACGTGATGACGTCGCACGGCCGTTGACCTAAATAACGTGCGATGGTGACTTCCACCTCGTCGTTGTGTGCTGCCAGGTATTCGGGAGTGATGGTGCGATCAATCAAATCCTGTGGAAACAAAGGCAATGGGCCAGGATTACCTAAGTTTGGTGGAGTCCTGTCGACGGTGAAGGTGTTGAGGTGCGACACGTACTCATTTCCTCCTATATCTAACTTATAGTGGACTTCGTATTCGCCCTCCTGCGAAAAAAGCTGGGGTGCAATTTCTGCGGTATAGGGGAACAGGCCGGGGTTGATTGGTGGTTCGAAATAGTATTCTGTGACTGGCAGGGTTTGCCCATTCCAGCCTAACCAGAGTGTCAGAAATGCGGGAGATTCCAGCTCTTGCCAGGTGGGAATGGCCACTTTAAGCGGGTCGAAAAGCAATGCCCTTGGCAGCAGATTATTTTCACTACCTGGAAAATTGGGCAATGCTCCAATAATTTCGGGGCGCGCCAGTTCAAGGACTCCATCATTCAAATTCGACATGTCGATGCTCCATCGTTAGGTGGTTTTCGGCAGGAAACTGCATCGGGAAAACGAAATTCCTGACGTCATTGAGCCGCCCGATAACACCCTCGTCTACTGTCAGATCTGTCAGGTAGACGGCCCACGAGAATGCAGCCACATTAGTGGGTTTTACACCGCGAGCTGCGGGTGATGCCAAATAGCTGGCGCGTTTCGTGATTTGAGATAGGGTTGTGGCTTGGAACCTGCGCGACTGGAGAATTACATGCGCTATTCAGCCTTGACCAAACGAATCGCCGGTGACGGCGCTGCGGCCTGGCAGATTCATGACCGAGCACTGGAATTAATTGAGCAGGGTGTTGATGTGCTGTTGCTATCGATCGGCGATCCCGACTTCGATACGCCGCAGCCCATCGTTCAGGCGTGCATCGATAGCTTGTTGGCCGGTGACACCCACTACCCGTCAGTACGTGGCAGTCGGGGGTTACGCGACAGCATTGCCAACCGCCATCGACGTCGCAGTGGTCAAGCGGTGGAGGCCGATCATGTGATCGTGCTGCCGGGTGCGCAGTGTGCGGTGTATTCGGTCGCGCAGTGCCTGCTCGACCCGGGCGATGAAGTGATCGTCGCCGAGCCGATGTACGTGACCTATGAAGGCGTGTTCGGTGCCTGCGCGGCCAAAGTAGTGCCGGTGGCGGTACGTCCCGAGAACGGCTTTCGGGTCGATCCGGCGGATGTCGCGGCGCTGATCACCCCCAAGACCCGTGCCATTTTGCTCAACAGTCCGAACAATCCTTCCGGCGCCAGTTTGCCGCTGATGGTCTGGCAGGAACTGGCATCGCTGTGTGTTCGTCACGACCTGTGGCTGATCAGCGACGAGGTCTACAGCGATCTGTTGTACGAAGGCGTGCACATCAGCCCGGCGAGCCTGCCGGGCATGGCTGAGCGCACGGCGACCATTAATAGCCTGTCCAAATCCCACGCCATGAGCGGTTGGCGCGTGGGCTGGGTGATCGGGCCGAAACCTTTGGCCGAACACTTGGTGCACCTGTCGTTGTGCATGCTGTTTGGCATTCCGGATTTCATTCAGAACGCTGCGCAATTGGCGCTGGATGAGGACCTGCCGGAAGTGGCGCAGATGCGCGAGGAGTATCGCCAGCGTCGCGACCTGGTGTGCGCGCGTCTGAGGGATTGCCCGGGCATCCGGCCGATCCGGCCTGATGGCGGGATGTTCGTGATGATCGATGTACGCCAGACCGGGTTGTGTGCCCAGGGTTTTGCCGAGCGGCTGCTGGAAGGTTATGGCGTGTCGGTGCTGGCGGGTGAAGCGTTCGGGCCGAGTGCGGCGGGGCATATTCGACTGGGGTTGGTGGTGGATCAGCTGAAGCTGGCGGATGCGTGTCGGCGGATTGCGTTGTGTGCGGCGGACTTGCTGGAAGCGCGTCGGGCCTGAAAGTCTGTATTGCCATTGCCGGCCTCTTCGCGAGCGAGCTCCCACAGGGATCTCTGGCGTTCACAAAACCCTGTGGGAGCGGGCTTGCCCGCGAAGGCTGCCTGACAGGCGCCGAATTTCTTAAGCCTTCCACGCCCCGACATTCACCAGATTCTTCGGCCGCTTACCCGCCAGCGCCGCCAGCAGATTATCCACCGCGCACGTGGCCATCGCCTCCCGCGTTTCATGCGTCGCCGAGCCAATGTGCGGCGTCGCCACCACGTTGTTCAGCTGCAACAGCGGAGAGTCAGTGTCCAGCGGTTCACGCTCGAACACATCCAGCCCCGCAGCGCGAATCTGCCCCTCACCCAAGGCCCGGATCAGTGCTGCCTCGTCCACCACCTTGCCCCGTGAAATGTTGATGAAGATGGTTTCTGGGCGCATCAGAGCGAATTGCTCTGCGCCGATCAGCCCTTCGGTTTCAGCGGTCAGCGGCAAAGTCAGACAAACGAAATCCGCCTGCTGCAACAGCTCCGGCAAGCTGCGGTATTGCGCATTGAACCGCTGCTCCACCGCCGGTTTCGGCGAGTGGCTGTGGTAAATCACCGGCATGCCAAACCCGAAATGCCCACGCTGGGCCAGCGCCTCACCGATCCGTCCCATGCCAATGATGCCCAGGGTTTTACCGTGTACATCGGTACCGAACTGCGCGGGACCGATATTGCGCTTCCACTGACCGGCGCGAACCATGTTCGCCAGTTCCACCACGCGCCGGGCGGTCGCCAGGATCAGCGCGAAACCGGTATCGGCCGTGGTTTCGGTGAGCACGTCCGGGGTGTTGCTGAGCAGGATCCGTCGTTCGGTCAAGTAGTCGATGTCGTAGTTGTCGACCCCCACGGAGACGCTGGCGATGGCTTCCAGATCAGGTGCCAGATCCAATAATCCGGCATCCAGTTTCAGGCTCGCACCGAGCAACCCATGGGCGCGGGGCAGGGCCTCGCGCAGCGCTGCCAAGCCGTCGGCATTGAGGTTGTCGATCAGCGTCACCTCGGTCTGCTCGTGCAGGCGAGCCATCAGCAGCGGCGAGAGTTTCTTGTACAGCACAACCTGCTTTTTCATCGTCATCATCTCAACTTCAATTCAGGAATGAGCGGCCGTAGACCGTTGCACAGCGGCCTTGACCACGACCCGGTCACTGGCGCCGGGCTTGAGGAAAATTGTCAGAACCACCGAGAGCATCAACGCGCCGCTCATCAACAGATAAGAAGCACCCGGCGAGCCGGTGGAGCTGTTCAGGTAACCGACCAGATACGAACCACCAAACGAACCGAGCGCGCCCATGCTGTTGATCAGCGCCATGGCACCCCCGGCCACGTTGGCTGGAAGGATTTCCGGAATGATTGCGAAGAACGGACCGTAAGGCGCGTACATGCAGGCGCCAGCGATCACCAGCAGGGTGTAGGACCACCAGAAGTGTTCAGCGCCCAAGGCGTAGGAGCCATAGAAAGCAATCGAGGCGATCAGCAGCGGCGGCCAGACGAAGCGTTTGCGCTTCTGCATTTTGTCCGAGCCCCAGGACACCAGCAGCATGCCAATCACCGCCGCCAGATACGGCAGCGCCGAGAGCCAGCCGGCTTCGATCATGTCCATTTGCGCGCCAGCCTTGAGGATCGACGGCAGCCACAACACGAAGCCATAGACGCCGATGCTCCAGCAGAAAAACTGCAAGGCCAGGATGATCACCTTGGGCGAACGGAAGGCTTCGGCGTAGTTCTTCACCGCTTTGATGCCCACCTGTTCGGCGGCCAGGGCGCTTTGCAGATCGTGCTTTTCCTGGTCGCTCAGCCACTTGGCCTGGGCGGGACGGTCATCGGCCAGACGCCACCAGATAAACGCCCAGAGCACCGCCGGCAAACCTTCGATGATGAACATCCAGCGCCAGCTGTAATGCTGCACCAAATACCCCGAGACCACCGACATCCAGAGCATGGTCACCGGGTTGCCGAGGATCAGGAAAGTGTTGGCGCGCGAGCGTTCGGCACGGGTGAACCAGTGGCACAGATAGATCAGCATCGCCGGCATCACTGCCGCTTCGACCACCCCGAGCATGAAGCGAATCACGATCAACCAATAGGCGTTGGAGACGATCCCGGTCAACGTGGCCAGGCCACCCCAGAAAATCAGGCTGACGAAAATCAGCTTCTTGACGCTGTGCTTCTGGGCGTAGATCGCGCCCGGCACCTGGAAGAAGAAGTAGCCAAGGAAGAACAGTGCGCCGAGCATCGACGACAGGCCCGGTGTGATCATCAGGTCGGCGGCCATCCCGGAGGCGGCGGCGAACCCGTAGTTGGCGCGGTCCAGGTACGCCAGGCTGTAGGTGATGAATACGATCGGCATGATGTACCACCAGCGGCGGGCGGCGAGTGTTGCGGTTTTCATAGTGGTGCTCCTGAGCTTGTTGTTTTTGTCGCAGCAGGTAACGGGTTAAATCTTCAGGGATTGTGCGGGCCTCTTCGCGAGCAAGCCCGCTCCCACATTTGAATCTGTGTCATACACAGAATGGGAGGGCGAATCCGATTGAATGTGGGAGCGGGCTTGCTCGCGAATGGCGGCCTCAAATTCGGCGGACATCTCAAGTCGATTGGGCAACCCCTCCATATCCCCACGGCTCTGCACCGCGCGGCTGCCAATCCAGTTGGCACGCTTCACGGCGTCGGCAAAGCTGTGGTTTTCCAGCAGGGCACTGATCATGCCAACGGCAAAACCATCGCCGGCACCGACGGTGTCGACCACCGTTTTCACCGGCACGCCCGCCACGAAACCCTGGTCCAGATGGGTGCGGTAATACGCACCGTGCGGGCCCAGTTTGATCGCCACGGCTTCGGCGCCTTGGTCGAGGTAGAACGCTGCGATGTCGGCCGTGTCTTCGAAACCGGTCAGCAAACGGCCTTCACTCAACCCCGGCAGCACCCAATGGGCGAGGGCGGCGAGACGGTTGATCTCGCTAATCATCTGTTGTTCGCTGGCCCACAGGCTTGGGCGCAGGTTCGGGTCGAAAGACACGCTGCGCCCGGCATTGCGCATGCGGGTCATCAATTCGAAAGACATTTCCCGAGCCGTTTCGGACAGCGCCGGGGGAATGCCAGTGGCATGCAAGTGCCGGGCGTTCAGTAACTCAGGCGCGATCGACTGCCGCGACAGGTGACTCGCCGCCGACCCACGGCGGAAGTACTCGACCACCGGATCGCTGCCGTCGTCGGTGCGCGACTTGAGCTGAAAACCGGTGGGGTGCGCGGTGTCGAGGGCGACGTTACTGCAATCCAGACCTTCCTTTTCCAGGGTGTCGATCACGAACCGTCCCAGAGAATCAGCGCCCACCCGGCTCAACCAGGCCACGTTGAAGCCCAACCGCGACAAGCCAATCGCGACATTGCTGTCGGCCCCGGCAATGCGTTTGTGGAAGTGGCCGACGTCGGCCAAATCACCGTTCTGCTCGGCGACGAACATGGCCATGGTTTCGCCGAACGACAGGATATCGATCTCAGACATGAGCGCTCTCCAACCGGGTTTGACCGAGGCGGGCGAGGGTGGCGACGTGCTCGGTGGTCAGCTGCACCAGGTCGTCGCCTTGCAGCGGATATTCCGCCGCCCGCATCACGCCTTGGGCCATGTGCCGCAGCAGTTGCTCCCACAGATACAGGTCACTGACGGCCGGCGGTATGGCGACCAGTTTGCCGTCCGCCCGGCGCGTCACGGCTTTGCAGTGCACATAACCGACGTGGCGACCGAGCAACCGCGCGGCGCTGGCGGCGGACTGGTCTTGCCAATGCCAATTGCCGATGTCGAAGGTCATTTTGACCGGCAGCTTATGTTGCTCGATTTCAGTGAAAAAGCGCTGGAACGGTTCGATGCGGCCACCGTGCAGGGTTTGATCGTTTTCCACCAGCAACTGCACCGCACTTTTGCCCAGTACGCGGGACAAGGTCTGGAGGTCGCTGTTGTCGGTGAAATATCCCAGGGACACTTTCAGCCATTTGGCACCGAATGCCTGGGCGCGCTGGAGCGCAGAGATCAGTTCGGGATTGGGTTTTGACTGGCCGGCCAGCCACAACTCCATCGGCGAGGAATACACGCTTTCGAGGCCTTGGGCCTGCGTGGCATCGGCCAGTTGCGCGGGGTCTTCGACGGTCAGCAGTTCTTCGCGCCATTCGATGCGCGTGGCGCCCGCGGCGGCCAATACGTCGATGAAGCTGCCTTGGCCGCGTTGGCGAACAAGGTCGGCGCCGTAGCTCGACAGGCTGATGGAAACGGGTGGTTTATTCATTGTTGTATACCTCTGAAACCGGTTTCATTTTTGTTCAAAAAAATAGTGATGATGTTTTGTGGTGAATTTACCGGCCTCATCGCGAGCAAGCCCGCTCCCACCTTGGACCGCGGTGCACTTGTGGGAGCGGGCTTGCTCGCGAAGGGGCCATAACATTCACCGCAAATCTCCAAGGGTCGACCCCCGCACAATCAACCGCGCCGAAAAATCCAGGGTCCGCACCGGCCCGTCATCACCACGCAAACGCTTGAGCAAACACTCAAACGCACTGGCGCCAATTTCAGCCGTCGGCTGGGCGAGGGCGGTGATCCCGCTACCCACCAGCGGATACCAATCCAGATCATCGAGGGCGATCAGGCCGACATCCTCGAAAAGATTGCACTTCAGTTCACGCAACGAATGGGTGGTGGCCAGCGCGGCGATACCGTTGGCGCAGAACAGCGCTTTCGGACCGGGGCCGGGTGTTTCGAGGAAGGTTTTCAAACGTGTGCTCAGATCGCTGCCGGTCTCGGCGATGGTCCCTTGAAGCGTCGGACGCTGCTCGATCTGCGCCTTGAAACTGCTGACCCGCTCGATCCGCGAACTGGTGCCGTCATAGGGTTCTGTGACCAGCAGCACATCGCGATAGCCGCGTTCTTGCAAATGAGCGAGGGCCATTTCAACGGCGGCCGGATTGTCCAGGCCGACCAGATCACTCTCCAGCTGCTCGACCTTGCGATCCACCAGCACCAGCGGCATTTCCCGGTGCAGTTCACGTAACTCGTCGCGGTGATGGCCGAGGGTGTTCACGATCAAGCCTTCGATGTTGTACGAGCGCAACAACGCCAGGTGCTGACGCTCTTGCTCGTCATCGCGATCGGTGTTGCACACCACCAGGCTGTAGCCGTGCTGACGGCAGGCGGTTTCCACCCCGTGCATCACGGCAATCGAATAAGGGTTACGGATATCGGCCACCAGCATGCCGATCAGGCGAGTGCGTCCGCGCTTCAAGCCGCGGGCCATCTGGTTCGGGCGATAGCCGAGTTCGGCAATCGCCTGCTCGATGCGCAGGGCTATGGCATCGGAGAGCAGGGCGCGGTCATCGCCGATGAAGCGCGAGACGCTGGCCTTGGAGACGCCGGCGTGTTCGGCGACGTCGAGCATGGTCACGCGGCTGCGTTGGGCGGCGGAGAAATCGTTCAAAAGGTTGACCTTTCTATTGGAGTTATTAGGCTCGAGCATACTGCGCTGAAACCGGTTTCAGGAAACTCCATTAAGGGTCGTACGTCAAGCAAGTCGTGCCGCGATCGATGGAGCGAAGCGTTGTTATTCCGACGAGCGGTCGCGCTACCTGTCAAATGTGACAGTAGGCGGCAATGAGATAAGCGGGTCTAATTTGTTCCATGCGCACCCAATTACTCTGAACCGGGGAACAACAAATGGCTTCTACAACAAATACCGGAATTGGTTTGTTCGCCCGAGCGTTCACTGTGGAGGGCGTAGATCCAAACGACCCGACGGCGCAGTTGCCGCCTGATGCATCGACCAAAGGCGTGTACCTGAACATTCCCATGTGGGAGGGGCCATCCGTCTGTATTGGTAAAAGCGACTTGTTGGAAATCTGGGTGCTGGAGCCGGGTGCGGGGCTTGAAACGCTTTTCTATAGCAACGCTTTTCCCGTCCCGGTAACAATCCCCGCGCGGTTCCATCTGCCGGCACAGTACCTACAACGTGAAGGTGAGATCAGCCTACGGTACCGGGTCATATTGGGAGATAACGGCAACGAGGACACAGCGTTGCCACAACGGTTCACGTTGAAGCGCCAGGTGCCGACCAATTTGGCTAAACCGGTGTTCCCCAGCGCAACACTCTGGGGGTACTTCAATTGCTGTTCAGTGCCGCGAATGTGGGACGAAGTAAAAGTGCGCGTTCCAGCGCAACCCGGCCGGTTTTCCGAAGATGATGAGTGCATCCTGGATTGGGAGGGTTTCTACACACTGAACGGCGTTAGAGCAATCCCCGGTACCGCGGGCCGGTTTGTAAAGAAGCTGACTAAACAGGATGCCGACTCCCCCATCGGTTTCGATTTTGTTTTGGGGGCGGACAAATTTGAACGATACATCGCACCAATGGGCAAGATAGAGGTAAAGACAGATGGCAAGGCAGGCACGACAGGTTCGGCGAAGGTAAGTTACGCACTTTATCGCGGTGGAACTGCGTTGGGCAAATCCGATGTAGGTTGCCCTAAGTTTGACCGGGTTGTTTCAGGTGAAATTTTTCATTGTGATCGTGAACATGACACTTGTAAAAAGTAGGCATTTAAAAGAGCAAGAAGATGTAGGTCTCGGTTCGAAAAATTGTCAAAATACTCGCTTTGTCGCAATAACGCTCCACTGGGAAAGTCCGCCGAGGGCGTGCTAGAGATCGATCATTTCATTCCAGGGAAGAAAGAATTTTGTGGTCCGTGAAGTTGCTGGAGAAGCAGTAAGAGTTGTAAGTGTTTAGCGTTTAACAGTGTTTGAAACAGAAAAGCGTCAATGCCGGATTTCAAGTACGGGGCAATCACCTGATACTCGGAGCATGCAGTTAGCAGTCGCGCGGTTCTCCATCGGGCAATTACGTGTGCGGGTCAATGATTAACTCATGATGGAGAGTACGAAAATGAATATGCAGGTTAAAGCAGGTGTCGGTGTTCTGGCTTTGCCACCCACCATTGTCGGCCAACTACCGGATAAGCGCCTGACTTATAAGCAACTCAGGGAAGATCGAATCATCAAGGTGCAGTTAGCCGATATTGACGATAAAAGTCCCGACGGCGGCGCCAAAGTCGAGCTTCATTTGTTTCCGAAAGGTGAAACCCCTGTCGAGTTCGATCCCACTTATGTGGTCGCGACCAAATTCAAAATCGACCAGGTTGGGGGGGATTGGGCATTCCCGATCGAGTTCGATGTACCCGTCACGACCACGACACTGACCGAGAAGTTCGATGGTGCCGGTGAGTACACGCCTTACGAACTGGCATTCATCATTTACGATGCCCATGACAACCCCGATACCTCCGGCCCGTTTACCGAAGCCCTGGTCGACTTGACCGCGCCTTACCAGCGGCAACCAGGCGGGCCCAATGGTACGGGGATAAGGCCGGCGTTGCTGACCCTTGGTGCTACGGTGCCTGCCGTCATCGACGATGCCTGGTTGAGCGACCCGGCCAACGCCGGCGGACTGAACCTGATCATTCCCACTGCTTATCAAAAATTTGAAGCGGGCGTCGACAAGGTCAACTTCTATATCTCTAAGCAAACAAGCTTTTCATTGATGGAGGGTGAAGAAGCAGCCGTTAAAGACTTTCCGCTGCCCATTGGCGGCGCTATCAACATCCCGCTTGCGTTTCTGACTGCCCTGGATGAAGGCGCGCACTATTACTCCTACAACCTCACGGATTTACCAGGGAATATCAGCAACAACCCTGGCATTATCAACATATTCAGAAGGGTCAAGGCACCGGCACCTGTTCTCGAAGCGCCAACAATCCCGGTTACTGGAGCTACTGGCCGTACGCCGATCACCTTTTCGACGGTGCATCCCGCGCCGACTAAAGCCATCATGGAAATCAAATTTCCACTTAACTCGTTTCCCGGTGACCGGATCATCCCGTACATCACCTCCGACCAGGCAGGTGCGCCTATTAACTTGCCGGAGCAAGTGATTCCACCCGCAGGCACCCCAGGTCCACTGAGATTCGAGCTGGAATTCGACATCTTTGAACAGGTTTTTGGAGATCCCAACGGGGCCGATGAGGTGGAGTTCGAATTCTGGTACGAACTGGAGCGCTCTTCCATTACGCCCAATCCCGTTTCGCCTTCCGCATTTGGTGTCGTCGACTTTGCTTACGCCGGGCCAGAACAACCGAACCTGCCGGAGCTGGAGAACCCTAATATTCCACCCGTGGTGATTCAGGGCGCAGGTACACCGGCGCCGGCCCCTAACACGCTAGGCCCAGCGCAGGCAGGCGTTGCGGCGGCCATGAACTGGCCTGTGTGGACTGACCCCAATCGCCCTGTAACAGGCCGGGAAATTGTCAAGTTCTATTATCAGGGCAAACAGGTTGGCGAGCCGATACCCGTGCGGGTGGGGGATACAACAGTCCCGACCGCATTGCCTTGGGACACGATTCAGGCTGAACGGAACGGCACTGTCGCAGGCGGTAATCCCAGAGAGGCTTACGTGACTGTCGAGTACCCTGGCAGTGCCAACGTAATGAAACAGGTGGTTACGACAAAAGTCGACGTGACAGCGATCGTAATCAATCTGCCGGCCCCTCAAATTATTGTTTCAGCCTTCCGAACAGCAACTGCATTGGTACCGGAGCGCGTCGTTACCAGTATCAACTGCCCGAGTCTCAACCACCCGGCCGTAGCGAATGGACCCATGCCGCCTTATCAACCGCGCCAACTACGGATAAGAATTCGGCGCGACACCAATATCCCGACGAATGCCACGGTGGATCTGGTATTTGAAGGCCGGACAACCAGCGCGGTGGGTGCTCCTGCCATCCCTGGTACGCGCATCACCGCTTCAGCGCCTATGCCAGCGACAGGCGACCTTGAGTTCAGACTGACAGACTACACCGCGATCAGGACGATCCAGTTGCCCAGTACGACAGCGGGTCAACGTCCTCCTACCCGTTACGCACGTATCGCTTATACGGTCAACGGGATCGTGTCCGAGATCACGGTGCCTGTGGCGTTGCTGAACTCGAGCCTGGTGTATTGCGAGCAAGAGCGTCCTGAGACAACCCCTTAATCGATACTTCCAGTAAATCTTCCTACTGATGGAGGCGGCATTAGTTGTCGTCTTCATCAGTGGAAGCGAAGTTTTTACGTTCAGTTATGGAACCTCTCACAACGACAACGGATAAATCGTACATACATAAGGATTTGTCCTACATATAGCTGGAAAGGTAAACCGTAGTCTGGCGGCCGTTTTAGTCCGGCTCGCGCACAGTTTGAGCCGGAGACTCGTTCCTGACGGAATGCAATCGAGTAGGACTCAACTATGTCGTTAAAGACGCAACCTCCATTTCCCAAAGTATCGATCGGCATCTGGACATTTTCGATTATGTCCCTCGTGTTGAATTCATCACTGATCCAGGCTGCCACTGTCCCGGCAGGCACCACTCAGTCCATCGATTCCAATACCCCCCTTGAGAACTGGCAACTTGAAGCCAACGCCGTACTCACCGGCTCTGGTGCCGCAACGCTCGGTATCACCAGTTCAGCGGGCGGGGTGATCGACCTGACCAACTCCAGCGTCACCTCCGCAGGGGAAGGTGGTTTTGCCCAAGGTATTTTCCTGACAAATGCCAACGCCATTCTGAGCAATTCGACGGTCACCAGTGTCTCAGGGATCGGCATATCGGCTGTGCGAGGCGTCTCTAGTATCGGCGGTTCCACAGTAACCCTGCGTAATCAGGCTGTTGTTCGAGGTTTGCAAGGCGGGATCGCGGGCAACCGATTCAGTGACATCAACGTTCAGAACTCGACCGTCGAAGGCACCGGCGCCAACAGTTTCGGGATTCGTCTGTTTGAGGGTTCATTGTCCGCCAGCGGTAGCACGATTACCGGTGGTCTCAACGGCTTGACCGTGGGTACTGACACACAGGCATCAGCGATCATTCCAACGACGATCGTGCTGGACAGCACTCGGGTGGAAGGCCAGAGCGGCTCGGCCATTGTGGTCGGCATCAATGCGCCGAACTTCCCCACCGTGGCCAACATCCAAGTACGCAATGGCTCGAGCCTGATCGCCGGAAACGGTACGCTGCTTGAAGTCCGCCCTGGCGCCTCGGCCGGTTTTCTCGTAGATAACAGTCACTTGACTGGCAATGTCGTGGTTGCTTCAGGCAGTTCGGCCAACGTCACTTTGCAGAACAATGCGTCGTTGACCGGTGATTTACAGAACGTTACCTCTGCAACCCTTACCAATCGCGCGAGTATGACCGGCAACGTGCTGGGCGCCTCAAGTGTGCTGATCGACAACGCGTCTACGTTCACCGGTAATTTGCAAGATGTAGCTAATGCAACGATCAACAACCGGAGTGTGGTGACCGGTAACGTGCTGGGCGCCTCAAGTGTGGTGATCGATAACGGGTCTGCGTTTACCGGTAATTTGCAAGATGTGGCCAATGCAACGATCAACAACCAAAGCGTATTGACCGGGAACGTCGCTGCCGCCGCTGACAGTGCTGCCAGCCTGACAGTGGACAATGGTGCCAGCCTGACCGGTCAGGTGAGCAATGTAGCCAATTTCTCCATTAACAACAGTGCCCTGTGGCAAATGACCGACAGCCAGTCGGTGAACAACCTCACGCTCAACAATGGCGGCAGAGTACGCCTGGGGGGGGATCAGGACTACTTTCAGCTGAACGTGGCCAATCTGGCGGGCAGCGGCAAGTTTGAGATGGGTACTGATTTCAACAAGGGTATCAGCGACCTGTTGAACGTGACCGGCAGCGCTGCCGGCAGTCATCAGTTACTGGTGAGTAGCACAGGTCTTGATCCGGTCAATGACTCGTCGATCAAGGTGGTGCAAAGCGTTGCGGGAAGCGCTCAGTACGGCCTCGTCAACGAACGGGTCGATGTCGGGGCGTTTACTTACCGCTTAGTCAAGGAGGGTGATGACTGGTACCTGCAACCCGATAAAGAAGTCGTCAGCACACCGACCCGTGCGGTCATGGCGATTTCCGCCGTAGCGCCTACGGTAATCTATGGCGAGACCGTTTTATTGAACAACCGGATGGGGGATCTTCGCATCAACGGTGGGCAAACAGGAGGATGGGTCCGCTCTTTCGGTAGTCGATACAGCATCAGCAACAATGCCTACGGGAATGGTTACAGCCAGGACCAGTACGGGTTTTCCATGGGGGTCGACACCCCGGTACAGATTGCAGGCGAGCGAGTATTGCTGGGTGTTTTTGCCGGCTACAGTAAGTCGAACCTTGACTTGAGTCGCGGCAGCTCCGGCGAAATCGATAGTACGTCCATCGGCCTCTACGGTACCTGGCTCGGCGATAGCGGCTATTACGTGGATACCGTGGCCAAACTCAATCATTTCCGCAACGATGCCAAGGTGACGATGAGTGACGGCAAGCAAACCGAGGGTAATTACAACAACCTGGGCGCGAGTGCATCGGTCGAGTTTGGTAAACACATCGACATCAAGGACGGGTATTACGCAGAAGTGTTTACCCAGTGGCAAGCAGCCTCCGTGCAAGGCAAGGACTTCAGTCTCGATAATGGTTTGAAGGCTGACGCCGATACGACGCGCTCCATGCTTGGCAAGGCAGGCGTAACCCTGGGACGGGGTATGACATTGTCCAACGGTAGCGTACTGCAACCGCACATTCGGGCAGCCTTCGTTCATGAGTTCGTGAAAAACAATGAAGTTCGGGTCAACGATAACAAGTTCAACAATGACCTGTCGGGTAGCCGGTTTGAAGTCGGGGCAGGAGCCTCGTGGACATTGAATGATCGCTGGCAACTCCATGCTGAACTGGATAGCAGTAAAGGCGGCAATGTCACTAAGGATTTTGGCGTGAACATGGGGGCTCATTACGCGTTCTGAGTGTTAAATAAAAAGGGAAGCTTCGGCTTCCCTTTTTTATTGCCGTTTTTATTGATGCCAAATTGGACTATCCCGCTTTCAGTACCTGAAAGTTGCCCTTGAGAAGAACGGTCTTTCCGTCAGTGTCTGGCAGTTCTAGGTCGATTTTGAAGGAGCCCTTGACACTTTCTCCCACGGCTGGCTCTAACACGATGTTGCCCGAAATACCTTCATAAATAGTATCGTCTGCGTCTTTGAAGCTGAAGCTAACATCGTCGCGACTTTTCAATGGGTAGTCACCCACTTCGAAAGTTGCGGGAATGCAAATATGCAGTTCTCGAGCTGGCATGCTTTTCGCTTTTGTTTTTGAAACAGGCCGGTCAATAGCCGTAATCAACACGGCTTCCGTTTTTTTGGGGCCCGCTTTGACCCTGTCGATCAGTCGGGAAGTGGCAATAAATTCCGGGAATTCTTTGTCAGTTGCAAAAGCCGATGCATTGACGTAATTGCCGGCGGCAAAGCTGGTGCGTTTGATCACAGCGTTCATGGATTCGGTCTCCGTTACGTTAAGTAAGGTATCCAAAGGCCATGCTCGGCCCTAATCCTGGATGAGCTATAAAAGCCTGTTATTGAACAGGTTGTAAACTGTCATTGTTGACAGTTTACAAGGGTTGCAATTCGTGAAATTAATGACGAAACCGTCGTGCAAGATGTCTGCTGACAGGCACTTATAGTGCTCGCGGGCTATACCGTGACAGGCAACCAGACAGCGCATAGCAAAAGTACGCTCATGCCTCTATAGAAATACGTTTGCGCCGCGGGTGATCGAAGCAATTTGCCAGACCTCGCACCCAATATCGCCCAGGCCCCCATACACGGCAGCGACACCAAAAAGAACACCAGTGACAATTGCATCACCTGTAGGGTTTTTTCTGCACCGTTCCCGGAAAAAACACCCACCACGGCCAATGCCATCATCCAGGTCTTGGGGTTTATCCACTGGAGTCCGGCTGCTCCCCATAATCCGAGTTGAGGGTTGCCGGAAGGAGACTGTGGATCGATCAGGTCTGGCGGCAAGCGGAAAATCTGCCACGCCAGGTAACTGAGCCAGACAGTGCCTACCCATCGCATGGATGTTTCTGTATCGGGGTGGGCTTTCAAGGCTTGCCCCAAACCGCTGCCCGCCAGCATGACAACGAGCGCCGCACTGGCGCAGGCTCCGAAAATGATCGGCAACGCAGCCTTGAATCCATAACGGGCGCTGTTGCTCAGCACCAAAATGTTTGTCGGCCCCGGCGTAATGGAGGCGACGAAAGCGAACAGCAAAAATGGCAGCAACGTGGGAAAGGTGGACAACATGGCAGCGGACTCCGTGAATGATCTCAGGAGCCGATCCTCACAAAGCCTGACTTACACGTCTGGAAGATTTGAGCAGCGCTTGCGATACAACGCTGGCGTCAAACCATAAGCGCGGACAAACCAGCGGCCCAGGTGGCTCTGATCGGCAAACCCCAGTTCCATCGCCACCGTCGCCGGTTGCTCGCCACGGGCCAGCATTCGTCGGGCTGTCGCCAAACGCAATTGCACGAGGTAGGCGTGGGGTGCCATGCCATAAGCGGCCTTGAAGGCGCGGGTCAGGCGGAAGCGATCAACTCCGGTGACGGCGGCCAGTTGATCGAGGCCGATGTCGTATTGCGCGTTGGCGTGCAGGTACTCCCGTGCCTTCTGCGCCACCAGCGGCAGGCGCGGATCCTCGCCATAGCGGGCGCGCCAGTGCAGGTGACTGGTCAGGCGTTCGAGTAAACCGTCGAGGGCGGTCTGTCGGACTATTTTCAGCTCACCGTGATGCAGGGTTTGAAACGCCAGGCTGGTGGCATGGGCGAGTCGGGAGTCGCTGGCCAGGGTATTGGCGAAACTCAGTTCACTGTTGTCGGGGGCATTGTCGAAGACTGCGCTGAGTTCACGTTTCAGCCACTGCGGATCGAGGTACAGCATGCGGTAGGTGAAACCGTCTTCGGTCGGTGCTTCGCCGTCGTGGATGTCGCCCGGTTCGAGCAGAAACACCTTGCCCGGCGTGCTTTGGTGCTTCGCCCGGCGGCAATTGAACTGCTGAACCCCTTGTTCGGTGACGCCCACCAGATAGCTGTCATGCCAGTGCGGGTCGTAGGCATGGCCTTCGAAATGCGCGCGCAGGGTCTCGATGCCGGTGTCGGCGTCCTGGGCCAGGTCGATCCAGTTGTGAGAAGTCATGCTGCACCTGCGAGACGGATTACCGACTTATTTAACGCCCGCGCCGAGGGTGATGACTAGAACGTTTGTGCACTGATCAGTTGAACAGTCCCGCTGCGATGTTGATCGAGAAGCCCAGAATGGCCGTGTTGAACAGGAAACCGATCAGCGTCTGCGCCAGGACAATCTTGCGCAAATCCCGAGTCGCCACGCCGACATCGGACGTCTGGACTGCCGCGCTGATGGTGAAAGAGAAATACAGGAAATCCCAGTAGTTGGGCGTTGTCAGGCCTTCAGCAAAACGTAGCGCAGGGTCTTTGCCCGCCCAGGTGTAGAACAGACGGGCGTAGTGCACGCTGAAAATCACCCCGATCAGCAGCCATGAACCGATCACGGTCAATGCCGTAAAGCCGTAGTGCAACAGTTTGCGGGTGGTTTCCAGCTCCCTGCTGCCGGCCAGTTCAAAGGCGATGGTCGCCAGGCTCGCTATCGCGGCGATGCTTACAATAAACAGCACCAGCCCGGCATTTTCGTCTTCGACCTCGGCAATGCGTTTCACATCCGGCGCTTTGGCGCGCGCGGTGAGCCAGAGCATCAGGATCAGGTAAGCCCAGACGCCGGCGTTCCAGCCGAAGAGGATTTTGCTGATGATCGAGTCGGCCGGCGCCAGAATGCCCACGGCAATGCCAAGCGTGGCGGCGGAGGAGAGGCGAGGGTGGGTGCGGGCGAGGAAGGGCATGTGAACTCGATGGGCCTGGGTATGTAAACACCTTAGCCCAGCGCATCCCGTTGTGACCATAACCCAGAGATCGATGCAAACCCTTGTGGGAGCGAGCCGGCTCCGGGCGGCGTTCCGACGAAAGTGGCCATCACATTCAACATATCCGTTGACTGTTACGC
>NZ_JAHUWL010000022.1:0-104157 GCF_019219045.1 Pseudomonas sp. PDM25 | reverse complement strand
CACTCAGGCGCTGGTGATGCTGGCTCGCAAGCTTGCTCGGGTGGTATTCGCCTTGCTGAAAGGGCAAAGCGAATATCAGCCAAAAGCCAGTTGAGGGCTTTCCCTCAACCATAGAATCTCCCACAGGTTTTGTGACTTAACTGAAAGATCTCAGGCGTTGCCGGCCAATTTCATCCGCGCGGCCTGGGTGAAGTCGAGCATGCGCTTGAGCGGCCGGATCGCTTGTGGAATCAACGCAGGATCGACAAAGATCTCGTTAGTCCCTTCCTTCAAGCTCTTGAGCGTGCGCTCAAGGGTATTCATCGCCATCCACGGGCAATGTGCGCAACTACGGCATGCTGCGCCGTTACCAGCCGTTGGCGCTTCGATGAAGACCTTGTCGGGGCACAGCTGCTGCATCTTGTAGAAGATGCCGCGATCTGTGGCGACGATAAAAGTCTTGTTTGGCAGGCTCTGCGCTGCCGCAATCAATTGACTGGTGGAGCCGACGGCATCCGCCAACTCGATCACCGACGTCGGCGACTCCGGGTGCACCAGAATCGCTGCGTCCGGGTACAGCGCCTTCATGTCTTCGAGCTGCTTGGACTTGAACTCTTCGTGAACGATGCAGGCACCGTCCCACAGCAGCATGTCCGCGCCGGTCTGGCGCTGGATGTAGGTGCCCAAATGCTTATCCGGGCCCCAGATGATGGTTTCGCCGTTATCCATCAGGCTTTCGACGATCTCCAGCGCGCAGCTTGAAGTCACCACCCAATCCGCCCGGGCTTTGACCGCCGCCGACGTATTGGCATACACCACCACGGTACGCTCCGGGTGCTGATCGCAGAACGCCGAGAACTCGTCCACCGGACAACCCAGGTCCAGCGAGCAGGTCGCCTCGAGGGTCGGCATCAGGATGCGTTTTTCAGGGTTGAGGATTTTGGCGGTCTCGCCCATGAACTTCACACCGGCGACCACCACGGTCTTGGCCGGATGAGCATTGCCGAAGCGGGCCATCTCCAGCGAGTCGGAGACACAACCTCCGGTTTCTTCGGCCAGGGCCTGAATGACCGGATCGCAATAGAAGTGAGCAACCAGCACCGCGTCCTGAGCCTTGAGCTCGGCAGCGATGGCGGCACGGTAATAGGCCTCCTCCTCGGCAGTCAGCGGCTTGGGCTGCTTGGCGTCGAGGTGGGCTTGAACCAGAAGGCGTTCGGAAATCTGCGTCATGTTCGCAAGACCTGCAGGCGCTTTCGCGCGAAAGTCGAGTATACACCCGGCTCCGGACCCTTCAGGGTACCGCCGGGAGAGTGAGTATCATCAGGCACGGACAACGTTGAAGCTGCGCAAGGCTACAGAATATCCCGTGGATGCAAAAGATGATTCTGACCTGCGTCACGCGGTGCAGCCCAGAACCTGGGCGACCTTAAATCGCGGGCAAAAAAAAATCCGGAAATCCTCACTTGCGTGGGCCTTCCAGACTTTTAAAACTGCTACAAAAATGGTGGGTCGTGTGGGATTCGAACCTACGACCAATTGGTTAAAAGCCAACTGCTCTACCAACTGAGCTAACGACCCGCTGTGTGGTGGCGCGTATAATACTGATTTTTAAGGACTATTCAACACCTAATTTGAAATAAATCAAAAATAAGGTGTTGGGTCACTGATTCCGGCTGCCGCAAAGCCTTCTGCACGCAGACGGCAGCTGTCGCATTTGCCGCATGCACGGCCGTTATCGTCCGCCTGATAGCAGGAAACAGTCAGGCCGTAATCAACGCCGAGCTTCACCCCCGCCTGGACGATCTGCGCCTTGCTCAGGTTCTGCAGCGGTGCCTGGATACGGAAACCATTCCCCTCTACACCGGCCTTGGTCGCCAGATTGGCCATGCGCTCGAAAGACTCGATGAACTCGGGACGGCAGTCCGGGTAACCGGAGTAATCCACTGCGTTCACACCGATAAAGATGTCGCGAGCGCCGAGCACTTCAGCCCAGCCCAACGCCAGGGACAAGAAAACGGTGTTGCGTGCTGGCACGTAAGTCACCGGAATACCTTCGCCCGCTTCTTCCGGCACATCGATACTGGTGTCGGTCAATGCTGAACCGCCGATACCGTTCAGGTTCAGGCCGATCACCTTGTGTTCAATCACACCCAGGTCGCGAGCGACACGTTCGGCGGCGTGCAGTTCGGCATGGGAGCGCTGACCGTAGTCGAAGCTCATGGTGTAGCAGCTATAGCCTTCAGCGCGAGCCATGGCCACAACGGTCGCGGAGTCGAGGCCGCCGGACAGCAAGATGACCGCGCGTTTTTCAGTGGTGTTCAGTTGTTCAGTCATTTCAGCGCCCCGGCTCGTCATTCCAAAGATATTTATGCAACTGCAATTGCAGACGCACTGGCAGGTTGTCCGCCACCACCCAGTCAGCCAGGTCCCGAGCATTAAGGTCATGGTGACTTGGCGAGAACAGGACTTCGCCGGCACGCTGATCCAGACCGTACTGGATCAGCTTGGACACGGCCCAGTCATAGTCTTCCCGCGAGCAGATGACAAACTTCACCTGATCGTTGCGCGTGAGCAGTTCGATGTTCTCGTAGCGGTTGCGGTGGGCTTCTTTCGAACCCGGGGTTTTCAGGTCGACGACGCGACTGACCCGTGGATCGACCGCCGAGATATCCAAGGCACCGCTGGTTTCCAGCGAGACCTCGTAACCGGCGTCACACAACTGCTTGAGCAATGGGATGGCATTGGGTTGTGCCAGCGGCTCGCCGCCGGTGACACAGACGTAACGCGGACGAAAACCGGCCACTTGCTCGAGGATGTCGTCGAGCGTGCGGAGGGTGCCGCCAGTGAATGCATAAGCGCTGTCGCAGTATTGGCAACGCAATGGGCAACCGGTCAGGCGCACAAAAACAGTGGGCAGCCCGGCAGTCCGCGTTTCACCCTGCAACGAGTAGAAAACTTCGGTGATTCTCAATGTGTCTTGCATAGTCGCCACGGGCATAACAGCTAAACAGGCTGTCCGCCTCCGTCAGGCACTTCAAGGAACCCCGCCACCGCGCAGATCCCAAAAAGCGTGTTTCATAAAAAGGGCGTGAATTCTAACGAAAAAACCCGCGACAAGCGCGGGTTTCTTCAAAACGGGTCAAGCCGCCCTTACATTTTTTGCAGATCACGCTGGGCCAGCTGAGCGGCGGAAGTGCCCGGATATTGGGACACAACCTGCTGCAGAATGCCTTTGACCTTGTCGGGATGACCGAGGCGGCGCTCTACATCAGCGAGCTTGTACAGCGAATCAGGCACTTTGGGATGCTTGGGGTACAGCTGTGAAACCTTGGCAAAAGCCTGACCTGCACCTTGCAGATCGCCTTTGGCCAGGTTCACTTCGCCCAACCAGTATTGAGCATTGCCCGCGTACTGACTGTTCGGGTACTTGCGCAGGAATGCGGCAAAAGCCTGGCTGGCCTTGTCGAAATCCTTGGCTTTGATCAGGTCGAAGGCTGCATCGTAATACAGTTTTTCCTTCGCCGGATCAGCCGGCTCGCTACCCGCGGCAGGTGCCTGAGCGGCTGCCGCTCCTGCGGCTGCGCCCGCTGCTGCACCGGGGGCATTCAAACTGCCACCGGTGGAAGAATTATCAGGAGTCGCGGCTGGTGCAACGCCGGTTCCTATGCGCCGATCAAGATCCTGATATCGCTCCAGGTTCTCTTGCTTCATGCGCGCTACATCATTTTGCAGAACTTCGATGATGCCTTGTTGGCGCGAGATCTGCTCCTGCATCGATTGCAGTTGGTTGAACAGCTCGCCCTGTGCCGAGACAGGGGCCGAAACCCCTCCCCCGGCATAGGCGCCGCTCGTACCGTAACCTGCAGGCGGATTATTAGTCCCGCTATTGGTATAGCCGGAGTCATTATCGACCACAGGAACCGCAGCCCACACCGCAAGCGGTGCGAGGCTGAGAGCCAAAACAGTTACAGCACGACGGCACGTTCGCATGACGAATTACTTACGCAGTTCGACGCGACGGTTTTGAGCCCAGGACTGCTCGTCGTTGCCGGTAGCAACTGGACGCTCTTCGCCGTAGGAAACCAGTTCCAGCTGAGCTGGGGAAACACCTTGCAGTACCAGGTAACGCTGAACGGCTTTCGCACGACGCTCGCCCAGTGCCATGTTGTACTCACGAGTACCACGTTCGTCGGTGTTGCCTTCCAGAACAACGCGAGCGCCGTTTGCTTTCAGGTCCTTGGCGTGAACGTCCAGAGCGCGCATGGCTTCTGGCTTCAGGTCCGAACTGTCGTATTCGAAGTAGAAAGTGGTGATTGCGCGCAGAGCAGCTTCTTCGCTCAGGGAGCCGTCAACTGCACCAGTGTTTGCGCCGTAACCAGCGTTTGGATCTACAGCGCCTTCACCGGCATTGTCGCCGCCTTTGGACGAGCAACCTACAGCTACAGCCATGGCCAGAGCCAGCGCAGCAAATTTACCAAACTTCAGCATTTCCATCGTGAAACTCCTAATGAACCCCAATGTGTTAAGTACAACGTGTAGCGCCGCGTCAGTTCAGGTAAGGGGACCAGGAAGGTTCTCTGACTTCGCCTTGTGCGGTAGGAAGCGGGAGCCTTACGCGTCCATTAATGGACACGAGCATCAAGACTCCCCGGCCCTGCTGGCGGGTGGCGTAGATTACCATGGTGCCGTTGGGCGCAACAGTAGGCGACTCGTCCAGAGTGCTATCAGTGAGGATTTTTACGCTTCCGCGCTGCAAATCCTGGGCTGCCACCTTGAAATTAGTGAAACCTTCCTGACGATGGATCATCACCAGGGTCTTTTCATCAGCCGAAAGCTTAGGGTTGGCGTTGTAGTTACCGATAAAGGTCACACGCTCCGCACCACCACCGCCTGCGCTGGTTTTGTAGATCTGCGGCTTGCCGCCACGGTCCGAGGTGAAGTAGATGGTCGAACCATCCTTACCCCAGAACGGTTCGGTGTTGATGCCAGGACCGTTTGTGACACGCGTGATCTGACGCGAACCCAGGTTCATCACGTAGATGTCCGGGTTGCCATCTTTCGACAGTACGAATGCCAGGCGATTGCCATCAGGCGACCATGCTGGCGCGCCATTCAGGCCTTCGAAGTTGGTGATCTGCTCACGGCGACCGGTGTCGATGTTCTGCATGAAAATACGCGGACGCTTTTGCTCGAACGACACATAAGCGATGCGCTTGCCGTCCGGTGCGAAACGTGGCGACAGGATCGGCTCGCGCGATTGCAGCAGGGTCACGGCACGGGCACCGTCATAGTCTGAACGTTGCAGCGTGTAGCGAGTGTTCTTCTCGGAGAAACGCTCGGCTGTCACGTACAACAGACGAGTCGAGAACGCACCTTTGATACCGGTGAGTTTTTCGAACGACTGGTCCGCGATGTAGTGCGACATGTCGCGCAGTTGATCGACGCTGCCCGACACGCTGCCGGTCAGCACTTGCTGCTCGGTGGCGACGTTGAACAGTGCGTATTGGACTTGCAGGCGACCGCCCGCAGGAGCAATGCTGCCGACCATGACGTACTGGGCGCCCAGCGCCTTGAAGTCACGGAAGATGATTTCGCTGGCCTGGCTTGGCTGGCTGATCATGTTCTGTTTTGGAATCGGCGAGTAGTAACCCGAGTTGCGCAGGTCGTTACCGATGATTTCGGCCATGTCGTCCGGCAGAACGCTGCCGCCCTGGTTGCCAAACGGAACGACTGCGATCGGGGTGGCCCGATCACTGCCGCTGGTGACCAGAATGTTTTTTTCATCAGCTGCCGCTATCCCTGCCAGGCAGCAGATAACGACGAGCATTCCTCGAAGAAGGTTTCTCACAAGGCTAGATCCTCAGGTGTGAATGTCATCTTGAATGAACGATACGGAGCGAAATCGCTCGGCTTCATTCCCTGCATTTCTGTCAAACGTCCAATGTTCTTGACCGCCGCTACAGCGGAAGCGTCAAACGGACCATCGCCACTGGACTTGGCCACGCCGACCGAAGTCACCGTACCATCGGGCAACATGCCGATTTGCAACACGACCGTCATGCCTTTGCGGGCCGAAGGTGGACGAGCCCAGCCTTCCGCTGCACGAGCACGAATCAGATCATCGAAACTACCGGCGACTTCGTCACCCTGCTCATCCGCCAAGGCCTGCTGACGCTGCGGCGTATCGGAAAGCAAATCTGCCAGGGCCTGAGCCTTTTTGTCTTCGGCGGATTTACGTGCCGCTTCCTGCGATTTTTTCTTCGCAGCATCGGCAGCAGCTTTCTTCTTCGCGTCTTCGGCGACTTTCTTCTTCGCCTCTTCAGCTTCAGATTTCTTCTTGGCGTCTTCGGCGGCTTTCTTCTTCGCGTCTTCGACGATCTTTTTCTTCGCTTCTTCAGCGGCCGCTTTCTTGGCCTCTTCTTCAGCTGCTTTCTTGGCTTCTTCTTCAGACTTCTTCTTGGCTATATCAGCCAATTGTTTCTCTTCGGCCTTTTTAGCTTCGGCGGTCTTCTTCGCTTCATCGGCTTTCTTGGCTTCATCAGCCTTTTTGGCCTCTTCCGCTTTCTTTGTCTCGTCGGCCTTCTTGGATTCTTCGGCTTTTTGAGCCGCGTCTTCCTTCTTTTGTTCCGCGGCCTTGATCGCTTCCTGCTCGATCTTTTTCTGTTCCATCTGTTCGACTTCGGTCTGGCGCGCGGCGGATTTCTTCGCTTCACCCGCAATCTTCTGATTGGTCTGGGTAGTCGCCTGACTTTTCGATTTCAGTTGGTACAGGGTCGCCTGGACAATCGGCTTGGCCGGCGGCAGTTCGGGCGTGAAGGCGAAACTGACGAACAGCATGCCGAAAACCAGCACGTGCAAGACAAGCGCCCAGACACTAGGCCAGAAATAGCTTTCCGAGGCGGACGGCTCTCGCATTTGCTGCATCAGGGTGCCTCGGTAATCAAGCCAACATTACCGACCCCGGCTTTCTGCAACCCGCCCATGGCGCCCATGACGGAACCGTAGTCGACGGTCTTGTCGCCGCGGATGAACACCTGGGTACGCTTGCCACCTTCAGTGCCGGCGCGAATGATTTTGGTCACGGCGTCAGTCATCTGCGGCAAGGTCATGGCCTTGTCCTGTTGCTTTTCAGTGTCGACTTCGCTGCCAAGGTTCCAGTAGTAGGTCTTGTCAGCCTTGATCGAAATGGTCAGGACCTGGGTGTTGTTGTCCTGCGGCAAGGCTTCGCTGGAAACCTTGGGCAGATCAACTTTCACGCCCTGATTGAGCATCGGAGCGGTCACCATGAAGATGACCAGCAGCACCAACATCACGTCGATGTAGGGCACCACGTTCATCTCGGCAACCGGCTTGCGCTTTTTGCGAGCTCGAGCGATTAAAGCCATTGGAAATTACCTGCTTATTCTTCGCTGGTGTGCACTTTGCGGTGCAGGATCGCCTGGAATTCATCGGCGAAGGTGTAGTAACGGCCCAGCAGGGTTTCGCTGCGAGCAGCAAAACGGTTGTAAGCGATAACGGCCGGGATGGCGGCGAACAAGCCGATCGCGGTAGCAATCAGTGCTTCGGCGATACCCGGAGCCACGGTGGCCAGGGTCGCTTGCTGGGCAGTGGCCAGGCCACGGAAGGAGTTCATGATCCCCCAGACGGTACCGAACAGACCGATGTACGGGCTGACGGAACCTACGGTCGCGAGGAACGGCAGGCTCTGCTCGAGCTTTTCTTCTTCGCGGGAAATGGCGACGCGCATGGCACGGGCCACGCCTTCCATGACCGCTTCCGGGTCAACACCTGGCTGCTGGCGCAGACGGGAGAATTCCTTGAAACCGGCACGGAAGATCTGCTCTACGCCCGAATCCGGATCAGGGTTGCTGCCGGCCTGACGGTAGAGTTTGGACAGGTCGATACCCGACCAGAAGCGCTCTTCAAAGCTCTCCAGGGCACGTCGACCGGCGCGCAGCAGATTGCTGCGCTGAAAGATCATGATCCATGAGGTCACCGATGCGGCTACCAGGATCAGCATTACCAGTTGCACCACGATACTGGCATTGCTGACCAGGCTCCACATGGAGGAATGGTCGACGACGTTAGCTTCCACGCTTTATCTCCTGCTTTGAGTGTGTACCCGCGCCGCTCACGTCGGCAAAGGCCGCGCGTAGAGCTTCGGGAATGGCCCGGGGTTTCAAACTGTTAGTGCGCACACAGGCCACCAAAAACTGCCCTTCGCAGAGCAGCGCATTATCCGTAGCCCGCCTGACCTGCTGTTTGAAGCGCAGGCTGACACGGTTCAATTCGATTACTTCAGCGCTTACCAGCAGCTCGTCGTCCAGTCGCGCCGGCGCGTGGTAACGCGCTTCGCTGGAATGCACGACGAACAACAGGTCCTCACCTGCAAGCTGGGATTGGGCAAAGCCCAGCTCCCGGAGCCGCTCGGTTCGAGCCCGTTCCATAAACTTGAGGTAATTAACGTAATACACGATGCCGCCCGCATCGGTGTCCTCGTAATAAACGCGACAACGAAGTGCGAAAGGCTCAAGCCCGTTTTGCGCGCGCATACTCTAGTGCTTACTCCTCAGGTTGCCAATCCGGCCAGGCAACTGTTTTTCATTGATTCACGGCTTTCTGGCGAAAGTACGGTCCTGGGACCACACAAACCCCGAATATATCAGCGCGCAAAGGTTATTAATCGTCCACGGCATCGAGGAACTCGTCTACCACGGGCATCTCGCCCAATCGTGACGGGATGTTTAAACCGAAGTGCAGGTACGCATGCCGGGTCACCACCCGCCCCCGCGGCGTACGCATGATGTAGCCCTGCTGGATCAGATACGGCTCCAGCACGTCTTCAATGGTGTGGCGCTCCTCACTGATGGCGGCGGCGAGGCTATCGACCCCGACCGGCCCACCGTCGAACTTCTCGATCATCGTTAGCAGCAGCCGTCGATCCTGGTGATCGAAGCCACGCTCGTCGACATCCAGCAGGTTCAAGGCCAGGTCGGCGATCGGTTTGGTGATGTGACCCTTGGCGCGAACTTCGGCGAAATCCCGAACCCGGCGCAGCAAGCGGTTGGCGATCCGCGGCGTACCACGGGCACGGCGGGCGATTTCAAAGGCGCCTTCCGGGTCCAGCGGCAAGCCGAGGATATTCGCCGAACGACTGACAATCGTTGCCAGGTCGGCGGTGTTGTAGAACTCCAGGCGCTGGACGATGCCGAAACGGTCGCGCAGCGGATTGGTCAGCATCCCCGCCCGCGTCGTCGCACCGACCAGGGTGAACGGCGGCAGATCAAGCTTGATCGAGCGCGCGGCCGGCCCTTCGCCGATCATGATGTCGAGCTGGAAATCTTCCATGGCCGGGTACAGCACTTCTTCGACAATCGGTGAGAGCCGATGGATTTCGTCGATGAACAGCACGTCGTGTGGCTCAAGATTGGTCAGCAGCGCCGCCAGATCACCCGGGCGTTCAAGCACGGGGCCCGAGGTGCTCTTGATCGACACGCCCATTTCCTGGGCGATGATGTTGGCCAAGGTGGTTTTACCCAGACCCGGCGGGCCGAAAATCAGCGTGTGGTCCAGGGATTCATTGCGCCCACGAGCCGCCTGGATGAACAACTCCATTTGCTCGCGAACGGTCGGCTGGCCAATGTACTCGGCCAGGCTGACAGGGCGAATCGCCCGGTCCTGGACTTCCTCGCGGTCACGAGGGCCAGGCGTGGCGGCAATCAGACGATCAGCTTCAATCACTTAGATCATTCCCTTCAGGGCACGACGAATCATGTCTTCACTGCTCAAGCCTTTCTCCTTGATCGCAGAAATCGCCTTGCTGGCTTCCTGCGGTTTGTAGCCCAGGGAGATCAGCGCGCTGACCGCGTCATTTTCGGCGGTGGCAACCGGCGTCGTATCTGGCCCACCTGGCTGGTTTGGCACCAAGGCAAACATCGCCGGCACGGTTTCCCAGGCCTTGAAGCGATCCTTGAGTTCCACCAGCAAACGCTCGGCAGTCTTCTTGCCCACGCCCGGCACCTTGGTCAACGCCGAGGTGTCCTGGGATTGTACGCAGCGGACCAGCTCATCGACTTCCAGGCTCGACATCAGGGCCAGGGCCAATTTCGGCCCTACACCATTGAGACGGATCAACTCGCGAAAAAAGTCTCGCTCACGCTTGCCGAAGAAGCCATAGAGTAACTGCGCGTCTTCGCGTACGACCAAATGGGTGTGCAAGGTCAGCGGTTCACCGACCGACGGCAAGCGATAAAGCGTGGTCATGGGCACTTCCAGCTCATACCCCAGACCGTTTACATCCAGAATCAGGTGCGGCGGCTGTTTCTCAGCCAGTGTGCCGCGCAAGCGTCCAATCACGTTTCAGATCCTTGAGCGTTGGCCAGATCAGTGCTGGCGACTGACAGAACAAGGGTTTTGCGCCGACGACACAGGCGCAAAACCCTCATTCCGTAAAAAATGATTGCTGATGCTATCAGAGACGCAGGCGCCCGCCACGACTGCGTGCCGTGCCCAGACCATGGGGCAACAGGCTGGAGCGGGTATGAGCATGGCAAATGGCAATGGCCAGGGCGTCCGAGGCATCGATTTGCGGTTTGCTGGTCAGTTTCAGCATGTGCATGACCATCATTTGCACCTGCTCTTTATTCGCCGCGCCGGTCCCGGTCACCGCCTGTTTGACCTGGGTCGCCGTGTACTCAGCGATTTCCAGGCTTTCTTCCGCCCCGGCAACAATGGCTGCGCCGCGGGCCTGGCCAAGTTTCAGCGCAGAGTCGGCGTTGCGCGCCATGAAGACCTTTTCGATCCCCATGGTCACCGGGCCGTAGGTCTGGATGACTTCGCGCACGCCGCGATAGACGATTTGCAGGCGTTCATGCAGCTCGCCGGAACCTGTGCGAATGCAGCCCGACGCCACGTAGACGCATCCCCGCCCGGTATCACGCACTACGCCATAACCGGTGATGCGCGAACCGGGGTCGATACCAAGAATTAAAGTCATAACGCCTGCGGGTTAGGTAAGAGCACGATATTCAATACAGCGAATAACAATTGTGGGAGCTGGCTTGCCTGCGAAGGCGTAGGCACATCAAACAATGATGCAGCCTGACACACCGTCATCGCAGGCAAGCCAGCTCCCACATTGGATCTTAGTCGCCCTTAACCCAGCTGCGCGGCTACCGATTCAGGGATGTCCGCGTTGGAGTAGACGTTCTGCACGTCATCCAGGTCTTCAAGCATGTCGATCAGCTTGAGCACCTTCTCGGCGCCTTCCAGGTCGAGTTCGGCACTGGTGGTCGGCAACATCACGATTTCCGCGTCATCACCTTTGAAACCGGCCGCTTCCAGCGCGTTACGCACGGAGTAGAAACCGGCGAACGAGGTGAACACGTCGATGGAGCCGTCTTCGTGGGTCACCACGTCATCGGCATCGGCCTCCATCGCCGCTTCCATCAGTGCATCTTCATCAACGCCCGGAGCGAAGGAAATCTGCCCCTTGCGCTCGAACAGATAGGCCACCGAACCGTCCGTACCGAGGTTGCCGCCGCATTTGCTGAACGCATGGCGAACAGCGGCGGCGGTGCGGTTGCGGTTGTCGGTCATGCACTCGACCATCACCGCCACGCCGCCCGGGCCGTAGCCTTCGTAGGTCAGCTCGACCATGTCGTCGGTGTCGGCAGCACCGGCGCCGCGGGCGACCGCACGGTCGATAATGTCCCGGCTCATGTTCGCGCCGAGGGCCTTGTCCAGCGCCAGACGCAAACGCGGGTTGGAACCCGGATCGCCACCGCCCTGACGGGCCGCAACGGTCAGCTCACGAATCCACTTGGTGAAAATCTTGCCCTTCTTGGCATCCTGACGTTCTTTGCGGTGCTTGATGTTCGCCCACTTGGAATGACCCGCCATATCTCGCTCCGAATTCTCTTTGAAACATTGCCCGCCGCGCCATGATGCGCCAGCCAGCAAATAAAAATCTCGACCATTCTATAAAGAAGGGGCGCATCCGAAGATGCGCCCTTCTGGTCAGCCTTACTCAGCCTTAGGCGTTTCGCGCAGACGAATGTGCAGTTCGCGCAGTGCCTTGGCATCTACCACACCCGGGGCCTGAGTCATGACGCAAGCGGCGCTCTGGGTTTTCGGGAAGGCGATCACTTCACGGATCGACTGGGCGCCGGTCATCAGCATCACCAGACGGTCCAGACCGAAGGCCAGGCCACCGTGCGGCGGCGCGCCGTATTTCAGGGCGTCGAGCAGGAAGCCGAATTTCTCTTCCTGTTCCGCTTCACTGATACCCAGCAGACGGAACACCGACTGTTGCATTTCCTTGCGGTGGATACGGATCGAACCGCCACCCAGCTCCGTGCCGTTCAGTACCATGTCGTAGGCACGGGACAGAGCGGTCGCCGGGTTGGCTTCCAGTTCTTCCGGGGTGCACTTCGGCGCGGTGAACGGGTGGTGCAAGGCCGCGAAGCTGCCGTCGTCGTTCTCTTCGAACATCGGGAAGTCGACCACCCACATCGGCGCCCACTGGCAAGTCAGCAGGTTCAGATCGTTACCGACCTTGATCCGCAGCGCGCCCAGGGCTTCGCTGACGATCTTGGCTTTGTCGGCACCGAAGAACACGATGTCGCCATCGACCGCACCCACGCGATCGAGGATCACATTGAGGTTGGCTTCAGGGATGTTCTTGACGATCGGCGATTGCAGGCCTTCGACGCCTTTGGCGCGCTCGTTGACCTTGATGTACGCCAGGCCCTTGGCACCGTAGATGCCGACGAACTTGGTGTAGTCGTCGATCTGCTTGCGCGGCATGCTCGCCGCGCCAGGAACGCGCAAGGCGGCAACGCGGCATTTCGGGTCGTTGGCCGGGCCGCTGAAGACTTTGAAGTCGACTTCTTTCAGCTGATCGGCAACGTCGACCAGTTCCAGCGGGTTACGCAGGTCCGGCTTGTCGGAACCGTAACGACGCATGGCCTCTTCCCAGGTCATGTGCGGGAATTCGCCGAATTCCACATCCAGCACTTCCTTGAACAGGTTGCGGATCATGCCTTCGGTGATGCCAATGATGTCTTTTTCATCGAGGAAGCTGGTTTCGATGTCGATCTGAGTGAATTCAGGCTGACGGTCGGCACGCAGGTCTTCGTCGCGGAAGCATTTGGCGATCTGGTAGTAGCGATCGAAGCCGGCCACCATCAGCAGTTGCTTGAACAGCTGCGGCGATTGCGGCAAGGCGAAGAAGGAACCGGCGTGAGTACGGCTCGGCACCAGGTAATCGCGAGCACCTTCCGGGGTAGCGCGAGTCAGGATCGGCGTCTCGACGTCGAGGAAGCCGTTCTCGTCCAGGTAACGACGGATGCTGGTAGTCATGCGCGAACGCAGACGCAGCTTCTCGAGCATTTCCGGACGACGCAGGTCGATGAAGCGATAACGCAAGCGGGTTTCTTCGCCGACGTCGGAGAACTCGTTGAGCGGGAACGGCGGGGTTTCCGCTTCGTTCAATACTTCCAGCTCGTAGCCCAGCACTTCGATCATGCCCGACGCCATGTTGGCGTTGCCGGCACCGGCCGGACGCAGGCGTACCTTGCCGGTGACTTTGACCACATACTCGCTGCGCACGCGATCGGCGGCGGCGAAAGTTTCAGCGCGGTCCGGGTCGAACACCACCTGGGCCAGACCGTCACGATCACGGATATCGAGGAAAATCACCCCACCGTGGTCACGGCGACGGTGAACCCATCCGCAAAGGGTAATTTCCTGGCCTTCCAGGCTTTCGTTCAGTTGGCCGCAATAATGGCTGCGCATCATGGTCGTAGTTTCGCTTCTCGTAATTCGAAATTCGGTTGGAGATCCTGCAACAGCCCCGCCCTTAAGAAAGGCGCCAGATGATGCAAGAGCTCGCACGTGTCGTTCAACTCAGGCTCAAGACCCTAGTCAGCTTTGTCGCCGCCGGCCAGATTCTTCTTGGAACCGGTCTTGAAATCGGTTTCGTACCAGCCGGTGCCGCTAAGGCGGAAGCCCGGCATGGACAGCATCTTCTTAAGCTCTGGCGCCTGGCAGGCAGGGCAGTCGACCAGCGGTGCTGCGCTGATCTTTTGAATGGCTTCCAACTGATGACCACAGGAAGCACATTGATAGTCGTACATCGGCATGGGGGTTGTCTCGGCGATCAGATTGCTACCGCACACGCTGGGTTTTGCGGCAAAGAGCGGGATTATATCCATTAAATGCAGCCTGTGCAGCCGTAAGACTGCACAGACCGACACTCTACCCGTTCCACCCCTGTGGTTAAGGCATGGCGACGCAGCCGCCTTCCTTCAGGCTGTGCACGACGCACACAACCCGCACCAGCCCGGTGAAGTTCTTGACCCCGCCGTGACGCAAATGCACCTCGCGGTCCACATGGGACAACAGCGCACTGACGGTACAGCAGTTGATCTTGGCCATATCATTCAAAATATCCCAGTACACCTGTTCAAGTCGCAAGCAGGTGGCGAAACCATTCAAGCGCACTGATCGGGATAAAGGCTGGGCCAGGCCCATATCAAATTCGCTGACGAATGGATCGATCCTTATCTCCTTGACCGGACCGACCCTCCCCTCGTTTCTCCTGTCTTCGTCATCCATTTCGTTGAGACTCCTTAGCCGTCCTTGCCTTCTTTAAGAGCAATATCTGTTGCCCTATAGAAGCGCAGGCGCAAAGGTATATCCAGATGACTTTATGACCATCAACGTAGGAGAAGCCAACAATTGAAGAGCGATCATGGAGACCGTCCTAGGCCGGATGTTTTCCTACATAGTCAGACGCCATTTGACTAGCGCGAAATGGGTTTAAAGAGACAAGAGGTCGAACGCGAATAACGCCAACGAAGGTTATCTGCGACTAATCGACCCTCAGAGCACCGCTGGACTGCCTGATTTGAGTAGCTGCAGGCTTTGCTGTTAAATAGGCAGTGTGTCGCTACCGCCTATTTTCCGGGGGCTGCGCATAGGCTGATGCCGGGTACGTGTCCAACGCCTCCTATTGTTCTGAAGCGAACCGTGCTCACTCAGCTCTTCCTTGTGATCCGTCTTAACGTGAGTTACTCAAAATGTTGAAAATTGTCCACCTGCTAATGGGCGCAGCAGCCTTGCTGCTGTCCTTCATCCCTAGCCTGCGATCCGAAGCCGTACCTTACCTGCAACAACCTGATGCGTTGTACCTGGCCTTTTTCGGCCTGCTCAACCTCACCCTCGCTCCTGTTATCCCTTACTGGAACAAAGGCCCGCGTCATCAACTGCAAAACCTGGTCAGCGCCCTGCTGGTTCTGGCCGTCGTCCTGCAAACCCTGACGCTGATCGCGCCGATGCCTGTCATTGCCGGTCAACCTGCTGTTCTGTTCAGCCTGGTCGCTGCCCTGATTGCCGTTCTTCTGCACCTGGCCATCAGCTTCTACAAATCTTCACCGGCCGCCGCCTCGCCAAGCTATGACATGAGCAACCGCGATACCGGTACCGTAAAGTGGTTCAACACATCCAAAGGCTTCGGCTTTATTTCCCGTGATTCCGGCGATGATATTTTCGTGCATTTCCGGGCCATTCGTGGCGAAGGTCACCGCGTCCTGGTCGAAGGCCAGCGTGTGGAGTTCTCTGTCATGAACCGTGACAAGGGCCTGCAAGCCGAAGATGTGATCGCCGCACTGCCGCGTCGCTGATTCAAGGCTAAAAAAAAACCGCGAACAGCCTGGCTGTTCGCGGTTTTTTATTGCCCGTCAGTTGGTCGCACTCAGTAATGCGGCGGTGGCGCTTCTTCTTCAAACGTCTCGAACTGACCGGCCATTTCCTCTTGCCGTTTGAGCAAGGCGGCCATTTGCAGTTGCAGGCGTTCAACCGCACGCTGCTGCGTCGCCAGCACATCACTCAATGCCTGGATGGTGTCATCCTGAAACGCCAGCTGGCTCTCCAGATCGGTAACGCGTGCTTCCAGGCTCATGATTCAACCCTCCAGAAACGTAAAATCATCGGTCAATACCAGGCGCAACCGCTCGCGAATCAACGCGATCTGCTCTGGACCATAAGGCTTGGCTGGGTGTTTACCCCAGACCGGCGCTGGCCAGGCGGCGTCCTCACGCTTGCGCACAATCACATGCATGTGCAACTGACTGACGACGTTGCCCAGGGCCGCGACATTCAATTTGTCCGCGTCGAACGAATCCTTGAGCATCTCCGCCAGTGCGGTTGTTTCCCGCCACAGCTGCTGTTGATCTGCGACATCCAACTGAAATATCTCACTGATATCGTCGCGACGTGGCACCAGAATGAACCAGGGGTAGTTCGAATCATTGGACAGCAGCAACCGGCACAGTGGGAAATCCCCAATCGGTAACGTGTCTTGTTGAAGTCGTGGATCTAAAGCGAACACTGCGCGCACTCCCGCCTGGTCATCAATTTCAGCTTAGCGTCCATCCCGAGAGACGGCGCACCAAGCGACAGGACGGCAGCATACCTGCGAACGCCGCTGGCTTCACGATCAACCATGGTCAAAGCCAACCCGAGAAACTACAAACGACCGGTCACGCGCCCCGACATGAGTCATTTTCGCTCAGGCCGCACCATTACAGAACCGGCAGCCACACAAAAAACGCCGAACTGACTGATAAACAACGACGCGTTCGAATTTGGCAGACGGCCGCACTGTATGAATTCAGTACAGCGATAAAAATTTTTTGCACCAAAACCGCACAGTGCGTCTACGCTGAGTCGGTCAGGCATCCGCCATTTACTCACTGGTGGGGTGAACCGGTAACGTTTTGGGTTGTCACGGAGTCGGCCACAAGGGTACAACACGATGCAAACCATGGCGTCAAGCCCGAACAAAACGTGCTTGAACACCCCGGTTTTATGAGGTTTTTACAGCGACAGGCAGGCTTTCAGAAAAAAAACCAGCAGGATTCTGATTTGTGCACGCTTGTTGCATTCACACCCACATCGCCTCTAAAGCGTCCGCTGGAAGTGGAAGCCTTAAGGCAAATAAAAACAGTGGCAGGGTTGCCCGATGGAGATTCAAGCGTTTCACCAGGGACTCTTTTTACCGATGCTCAGGCCCTGGAAACAACGCTAAAAGTTGTCAGTCCGCTTGCGTCGGGGCTGTAAATTTGCGACATCTACCAAGCCGTTTGCGACAGGGTCGTAAAGAAGCTGAAAGGTTAGATACGCAAGTATCGCCAACATGGTCGGCGTGATATAAGTTTGCGCCGACACAAAAAGAAAGAGCCGCCCAGATAATAAATCAGGTGGGACGGCAGTACTCTTCTAAAACCAAAGGAGCAAATCACGATGCGCGTGATGAAGTGGAGCATGATCGCACTGGCAGTTGCAGCAGCAGCCGGTACTCAGTTGGCTACGGCCGCACCTTTTGTAAGTGACCAGGCTGAAGCCAAGGGTTTTGTTGAAGACTCCAAGTTGAACTTGAATCTTCGCAACTACTACTTCAACCGTGACCGCAAAAACAACAACAGCGACCAGAAAGACTGGACCCAGGGCTTTTGGGCTAACTACAACTCCGGTTACACCCAAGGTCTCGTAGGCGTCGGCGTTGATGCGTTCGGTTACCTGGCGATCAAACTGGATGGCGGCGATGGTACTTCCGGTACGGGTAACATGAGCCGTAGCGACGTCGCTAAGGCCGACGGTTCCCACGACGTCAACAACAGCCAGGGTAAATCCGGCGCAGCCGTTAAATTCCGCGTCTCCAAAACCGAGCTGAAAGTCGGTGACATGCAGCCAAGCACTGCCCCAGTGTTCGCTGTTGGCGGTTCCCGTGTCCTTCCGCAAACTGCCAGCGGTTTCCAACTGCAGAGCAGCGAAGTCAAAGACCTTGACCTCGAAGCCGGTCATTTCTACTCGTCGACCAGCCAGGACAAAAACGCTCGTGACGGTGGCCTGTGGGCAACCTACGCTGGCGTGGAAGCCAACTCCATCGACTATTTCGGTGGCAAGTACGGCATCACCGACAACCTGAGCGCATCGCTGTACGGCGCCAAGCTGGAAGACATCTGGAACCAGTACTACGCCAACCTGAACTACACCATCCCAATGGGTGGCGATGAGTCGGTTAACCTGGACGGTAACATCTACCGCACCACCGATACCGGTAACGCTAAAGCAGGCGAAATCAGCAACACCGCCTACTCCCTGGCAGCCGCTTTCTCGTTCCTGAAAGCACACACCATTACATTGGCGTTCCAGAAAGTTAACGGCGACACGCCGTTCGACTATATCGGTGTAGGTGGTCACAACGGTTCCACCAACCGCGGCGGCGACTCGATTTTCCTCGCCAACTCCATCCAGTACTCCGACTTCAACGCCCCAGGCGAGAAGTCTGCCCAGATCCGTTACGACCTGAAAATGGCAGAGTATGGCGTTCCAGGTCTGAGCTTCATGACCCGTTACGTGAAAGGCTGGAACATCGACGGTACCAACACTCCACCAGGCAGCCCGTACGGTGGTCTGTATCTCGAAGATGGCCGGCACCACGAAACCAACCTGGAAGCCAAGTACGTCGTACAAACTGGACCGGCAAAAGATCTGTCCTTCCGTATTCGTCAAGCATGGCACACTGCTAACGCCGAGGAAGGTGAAGGCGATATCAAAGAGTTCCGCCTGATCGTCGACTACCCGATTTCGGTTCTGTAATTGCCGAAAGCTAGTTCGCGGTAATAAAAAAAAGGCCCATCTTCGGATGGGCCTTTTTTGTTGCTTGCTTGTTACTTACTGCACCGCAGATTCCTGAACCACTCGAATCACCCGCTGTGGAAACGGGATATCGATACCAGCCGTTTTCAAACGATCACGGGACTGTTCGTTAAACATGAACATCACATCCCAATAATCCGCAGTCTTCACCCACACTCGCAGGGAAACAGTAATCGAACTGTCGCCCAAGGTAGAAATCACTGCCTGAGGTGCCGGGTCAACCAAAACACGCTCATCTTTGGCCAGGTCCAGCAAGACTTGACGAGCTTTCTGCAGATCCGCTTCGTAATCAACGCCCACATCAAACACAACTTTGCGCGTCGGTTGACGGTTGGTGTTGGTGATGATGCCATTCGACAGATTACCGTTAGGCACGATGATGGTTTTGTTATCGCCGGTACGCAGCACGGTGTGGAAGATCTGAATGCTGTCGACAGTGCCGGCAACACCTTGGGCTTCGATCCAGTCACCAATGCGGAACGGGCGGAACAACAGAATCAGCACACCACCGGCGAAGTTCGCCAGGCTGCCCTGCAAGGCCAGACCGATGGCCAGGCCGGCGGCACCGATGGCTGCGACGAAGGATGTGGTTTCCACGCCGATCATCGAGGCGACGCTGACGATCAGCAGAACCTTGAGAATAATGTTCGCCAGGCTGCTGATGAAACCCTGCAGCGCCAGGTCAGCGTTACGCAACGCCAGCAGGCCGCCAAGCTTTTGCGTGACCTTGTTGATCAGCCACCAGCCGACGGCCAGGGTAATCACCGCCAACAGCACACGGCTGCCGTATTCCATGATCATTGGAATCCAGGCTTGGGATGCCTTGACCAGGTTGTCCACTTCAGCATTCAAATCCATCTACATTCTCCTGGGTTAAGCACAATCGGGGTGGGAGCGGGCTTGCTCGCGAAGAGGGCGTATCAGTCGACATTACTGTTGAATGACACACCGCTTTCGCGAGCAAGCTCGCTCCCACAGGTTCCCGCTTGAAAGTCAGTCGCGGAAGTTGTTGAACTGCAGCGGCATGTCGAACGTCTTGGCGCGCAGGGCCGCGATGGCTTCCTGCAAGTCATCACGTTTCTTGCCGGTAATGCGCACTTGCTCACCCTGAATGGCAGCCTGAACCTTGAGCTTGGCGTCTTTGACATGAGCGACGATTTTCTTCGCCAGCTCTTTGTCGATGCCTTCCTTGAGGACCGCTTCCTGCTTCATCAGCTTGCCCGACGCATACGCATCCTTGACTTCAAGGCACTGCACGTCGATTTTGCGCTTGACCAGGGCCAGCTTGAGGATCTCAATCATCGCTTCGAGCTGGAAATCGGCTTCAGCGGTCAGGTTGACGGTCAGGTCCTTTTCCTTGAACTCGAAGGTGCCTTTGCCTTTCAGGTCATAACGACGATCGAGTTCCTTGACGGCGTTCTCGACCGCGTTGGTGACTTCGTGTTTGTCCAGTTCGGATACCACGTCGAACGACGGCATGTAATCTCTCCAATAGAAAGGGCATGCTCGATCACGATGGAGCACGCCTGGCTTGCGGTTAAAATCCGCGCTGATTATAACGGGTCTTTCCCATCATTCACTGCGAGCCTCCCATGCGCGCGATAAACAGAGCAAAAAGCTGATGCCCACCACCTGGCATATTCTGGGCGCCGGTAGCCTTGGCACCTTATGGGCCACTCGGCTGGCGCGGGCCGGCGTGCCGGTCAAGCTGATCGTGCGGGACGCGGCACGCTTGCAGGCGTATGAGGCGGCGGGTGGGTTGACGCTGGTCGAACACGGTGAAGCGAAGTGCTACCCGGTGCCCGCCGAGACACCCGACAACAAGGAACCGATCAACCGCCTGCTGGTGGCCTGTAAAGCCTACGATGCCGAGAAAGCCGTGGCCCAACTGGCACCGCGCCTGGCCCCCGACGCCGAGCTGATCCTGTTGCAGAATGGTCTTGGCAGCCAGGACGCTGTCGCCACACAGGTGCCGCAGGCGCGCTGCATCTATGCGTCGAGCACCGAAGGTGCCTTTCGCGATGGCGACTGGCGCGTGGTATTCGCCGGCCACGGTTACACCTGGCTGGGGGATGCCGGGCATCCCGTGGCGCCGATCTGGCTGGATGACGTGAGCGCCGCCGGTATTCCCCACGAGTGGAGCACCGATATTCTGACCCGGCTGTGGCGAAAACTGGCACTCAACTGTGCGATCAATCCGCTGACCGTCCTGCACAATTGCCGCAATGGCGGTTTACAGGAGCACCGCTGCGAAGTCGCCACCCTTTGCGGCGAATTGACCGAGTTGCTTGAGCGGTGCGGTCAGCCAGCAGCGGCCGAGGACCTTCAACAGGAAGTCGAACGGGTGATTCACGCAACCGCCGCCAACTACTCTTCGATGTACCAGGACGTCGCGAACCAGCGCCGCACCGAAATCAGCTATCTATTGGGTCACGCCTGCAAAGTCGCCGCGAGGCATCAGTTGAACCTGCCGCACCTCAATCAACTTGAACAAAGGTTGATCACCCATCTGCACAGCCTTGGATTGCCCAGCGACTGAGCAGCGGCTACGCTGGCCACTTGTTCCTTTTCAGCGATAAACCTGATGCCATTGCGCCAGCGCCTTGAAAACCTTCCGGTCGGCCAGAAATTGCTGGCCGCCCTGCTGGTGCTGTTGACCACCGTCCTGCTGGTCGCCAACCTGACCTTTATCAGCGCCGCGTACTACATCTCCCAGGAAAGCATGGCGCCTCAGGCCTTGCAGACCATCGGCCGCCTGGTGTCCAACCCCAGCCTGGTGTCCGAAGCCTTGCAGTCGCCGCAAAGCGCCGAACGCCTGCTCAATGAACTCAACAGCTATTCACCGCTGCGCGCGGCGGCCCTTTATGACGGCAAGGGCGAGCGTCTGGCGCAGTTGCAGCATGGCGAGCAGCTGAGCCTGCCAACGCATTACCGGCACATTGAATCCTGGCAAGTTACCGAGTTTCGCAGCAATCAAATCATCACCCTGCCCCGCCCCGGCACCGCACCTGGCCACCTGTTACTGGTCGCCAGCAGCGAACTGCCAATGGCGTTCTACACCGGGACCCTGACCGCCAGTCTCGGGATTCTGATCTTCAGTGTGCTGTTGTGGCTGGTGATTGCCCGACAAATCAAACGCCTGATCACCCGGCCAATTCATCAGCTCGAAGAGCTGTCCCGGCAAGTGACCCGGGAAGAGAACTACGCCCTGCGCGCCTCCCGCGGTAACCATGACGAAATCGGCAGCCTCGCCGAGGCGTTCAACACCATGCTCTCGCGGATCGAAGCCCGGGAGCAGCAACTCAAGCGGGCCCGGGACGATTCCCAGGCGGCGTATGACCAGGCTCAGGGCCTGGCCGAAGAAACCCGCCATACCAATCGCAAACTGGAACTCGAAGTTCAGGTGCGCAGCAAGATCGAGAAGAAGCTCACCGGTTTCCAGAACTACCTCAACAGCATCATCGATTCCATGCCCTCGGCGCTGATCGCCCTTGATGAACAGCTCTATGTGACGCAGTGGAATCAGGAGGCCAGCGCCCTCTCCGGCACGCGCCTCGACGAAGCCTTGAACCAGCCGATCTTCCTGGCCTTCGAACCGCTCAAGCCGTTTCTGCCGCAACTCAAGCAAACCGTCGAGCAGCACACAGTGGCCAAGATTGAACGGGTGACGTGGCTCAAGGACGACGAACCCAAGCACTACGCCCTGACGTTCTACCCGCTGATGGGCGGTGCCGGGCGCGGCGTGGTGATCCGGATCGACGACATCACTCAACGCCTGTCGCTGGAAGAGATGATGGTGCAGTCGGAAAAAATGCTCTCGGTCGGTGGCCTTGCCGCGGGCATGGCTCACGAGATCAACAACCCGTTAGGCGCGATCCTGCACAACGTGCAAAACATTCGCCGACGCCTTTCGTCTGATCTGCCGAAGAACCTCGAACAAGCCGAGCAAATCGGGATCGCGCTGGAAACGGTCAACAAATACCTGCAAGCGCGCGAAGTGCCGCAGTTGCTCGACGGCATTCAACAGGCGGGTGCCCGGGCAGCGAAAATCGTCACCCACATGCTCAGCTTCAGCCGCCGCAGTAACCGGCAAATGGCCCCGTGCGACCTGCCGGCGCTGATCGATCAGGCAGTGGAAATCGCCGGCAACGACTTCGACCTGGCGATCGGTTTCGACTTCAAGGGCCAGGCGATCATTCGCCAGTTCGATCCAGCGTTGGGCCCCGTGCCCGGGACCGCGAACGAACTGGAGCAAGTGCTGCTCAATCTGTTGAAAAACGCCGCACAGGCAATTCACCAACGTGAAGACGACCGCGAGCCGGGACGGATCATTCTGCGCACCAAGCTGAACCCGCCGTGGGCGGAAATCCAGGTGGAGGACAACGGCGTCGGCATGAGCGAGAACGTGCGCAAACGCACCTTCGAGCCGTTCTTCACCACCAAGGAAATCGGTCAGGGCACCGGCCTTGGCCTGTCGGTCTCGTATTTCATCATTACCAACAACCACAAGGGTCAGATGGAAGTGCAATCGACCCTGGGCCAAGGCACGTGTTTCACCTTGCGCCTGCCCTTGGCGGGCACCCCGCTCGCCTCTCAAGAACTCAATCAGCTATCGAGGTAACCATGGGCTTTCGCTTGTCGAAGATTTACACCCGCACCGGCGACAAAGGCGAAACCGGGCTGGGCGACGGCCGCCGTGTGCCCAAGGACCATCCGCGGATCGAAGCCATTGGCGAAGTCGATACGCTGAACAGTCAGGTGGGTGTGCTATTGGCCGGGTTGGCAACGGAAAGTGGCGAGCATCCGGGCTTGAACGAAGTGATCGAGGTTTTAGCGCCTTGCCAACATCGGTTGTTCGACCTGGGTGGTGAACTGGCGATGCCGGTGTATCAGGCACTGAATACGGCAGAAGTCGAACGGCTGGAAGCCGCGATCGATGTGTGGAATGAAGAGCTGGGGCCGTTGGAGAATTTCATTCTGCCAGGTGGCTCGGCGTTGATTGCCCAGGCGCATGCGTGCAGATGCCTGGCGCGCAGTGCCGAGCGGCGGTGTCAGCATTTGAATGCAGTCGAACCGTTGGCCGGGGTTGGGTTGGCGTATATCAATCGGTTGTCGGACTTGTTGTTTGTGGTGGCGCGGTTGATTGCCAAACGGCAAGGGATTGCCGAGATTTTGTGGCAACCGGCGCCGAAGCCTGAGGTTTAATCGGCGCCTGTCAGGCCGCCTTCGCGAGCAAGCCCGCTCCCACATTGGATCTGTGTGCGCCACAATCCCCTGTGGGAGCGGGCTTGCTCGCGAAGGGGCCAGTCAACTCACCGCAGAATCAAGCCTGAGGCCAAAACGCCCGGATCCCCGCCACACCCTGTGCGCCCGCTTCCCAGGCTTTCTGAAGATCCGCCGGGCCAACACCGCCGAGCAAGAACACCGGCTTGCTGAAACCTTCGATCAACGCGCAAGCCTGCTCCCAACCCAGCGGCTGAGCCCCCGGATGAGTCAGGGTCGGTTGCACCGGTGACAGGGTCACAAAATCCACCCCCATCTGCTCGGCCAACGCCAGCTCTTCAGCGTTATGGCAGGACGCCGCCAGCCAGCGCGACGCCGGTAACGGGCGGCCAGCCGCCGCGTATTTGCGCAACTGCGCGGAGGTGATGTGCCAACCGGCAGACGGGAAATCTCCCAGCCACTCGAACGGTCCCTTGATCATCAACTGCGCCTTGCCCGCACACAGCCCCGCCGCGTCCACCGCCAGATCACGGTACTTCGGATCGTAGCCGTTGGGTGCCCGCAACTGGATCAGCTTGATGCCGCCGGCAATGGCTTTTTGAATACCACGCAGCAAGGCCGGGGTTTCCAGGTCTTCCGGGGTAATCAAATACTGCGCGGGTAACCGTGCAGCCGCGACAATCGGCTGGTTGGCCGCCGGGAATTCGTAGTTCAGCAGATCCCAGGGCGCGACCCATTCCAACGGCTGGCCTTCGGCACCGTGCGGTTCGCCGGTAAAGGCCGACACATCCCAAACGTCCAGCAACACTTGCTTGTCCGGGTAATCGTGTCGGACCTTGATCAGCGGGCGAGCCGCGTTGACCACGATGCCCAGCTCTTCAAGGAGCTCGCGAGCCAAGGCGATTTCGACGGATTCGTCGGCCTCGACCTTGCCACCGGGGAACTCCCACAGGCCACCCTGGTGCTGGGTGTCGGCACGGCGGGCAATGAGGATCTTGCCACTGCCATCACGGATAACAGCGGCAGCTACGTGGACTCGTTTCACCGTTCTATTTCCTCCAGTCCCGCCTTCTGCCAAGCCTTGAAGGCCGGCCATTGATAGAGGGTGTCGACGTAGGCCGCGTCCGCTGCGGGCAGCCTCACCTGATAGGTGCGCAGGCGCACGGCGATCGGGGCGAAGAAGGCATCCGCCAGGGTCGCGCCGCCAAACAGGTACGGACCGGTTTCGGTGGCAACGGCGCGGCACTCGGCCCACAACGCCAACATGCGCTCGATGTCGGCCTGGACGTCAGCCGGTGTCGGCGACAGCGCAGCGTCGTGACTCAAGTCGAATGGCATGTTGCCGCGCATGGCGAAGAAACCGCTGTGCATCTGCGCGCACGCCGAACGCGCCTGCGCGCGGGCAGCGGTGTCTTCGGGCCAGAGGCCGGCGCCGGGGAACTGCTCTGCCAGATACTCGGCAATCGCCAGGGAGTCGGCGATGGTGCCGTGGTCGGTTTTCAGCAACGGGACTTTTGCGGTCGGCGAGTGCTTGAGCAGACGCTCACGCGTATCCGGCTGGTTCAGCTTGATCAGTTCTTCGGTGTAGGGGGCGCCGGCCAGGTCGAGGGCCAAAGCGGCACGCAGGGACCAGGAGGAATGCAGTTTGTCGCCGATGATCAGGTGAAGGCTCATGTTCGGGACCTTTTGATAGGGGTATGGGCCAGAATCTTTAGTGTCTGGTCGACCGCCTTCGCGAGCAAGCCCGCTCCCACAGGGTCAGCGTAAATCCTGTGGGAGCGGGCTTGCTCGCGAAGGGCGCAACTCGGTCTTGACGCCAGTTACGTGCGGTATTCGGCGTTGATTTTCACGTATTCGTGGGACAGGTCGGTGGTCCAGATGGTTTCGCTGCAATCACCGCGACCCAGCTCGATACGGATCGTGATTTCTTCCTGCTGCATCACGGCCGCGCCCTGGGCTTCGGTGTAGGTCGATGCACGAGCGCCACGGCTGGCGATACACACTTCACCGAGGAACACGTCGATCTTGCTCACGTCCAGGTTCGGTACGCCGGCACGGCCCACGGCGGCCAGAATGCGGCCCCAGTTCGGGTCGGAAGCGAACAGTGCGGTCTTGATCAGCGGCGAGTGAGCCACGGTGTAACCGACGTCCAGGCACTCTTGGTGATTGCCGCCACCGTTGACTTCAACGGTCACAAACTTGGTCGCGCCTTCGCCGTCACGAACGATGGCCTGGGCCACGTCCATGCACACTTCGAACACGGCCTGTTTCAGCTTGGCGAACAAATCACCGCTGGCTTCAGTGATTTCCGGCAGTGCTGCCTGACCAGTGGCGATCAGCATGCAGCAGTCGTTGGTCGACGTGTCGCCGTCGATGGTGATGCGGTTGAACGACTTGTTGGCACCGTCCAGCAGCAGGTTTTGCAGCACGTCACGGGAGACTTTGGCGTCGGTGGCGATGTAGCCGAGCATGGTCGCCATGTTCGGGCGGATCATGCCCGCGCCTTTGCTGATGCCGGTGACGGTGATGGTCACGCCGTTATGCTGGAACTGGCGGCTGGCACCTTTGGGCAGGGTGTCGGTGGTCATGATGCCGGTGGCGGCAGCTTCCCAGTTGTTGACCGACAGGTCGTCGAGGGCGGCTTGCAGGGCCCCTTCGATTTTCTCGACCGGCAGCGGCTCGCCGATAACACCAGTGGAGTACGGCAGCACCAGGCTGGCGTCGACGCCGGTCAGCTCAGCCAGTTTGGCGCAGGTGCGCTCGGCGGCGGCAAGGCCGGGTTCGCCAGTGCCGGCGTTGGCATTGCCAGTATTGGTCAACAGGTAACGCACCGGACCTTGCACACGCTGCTTGGCCAGGATCACGGGAGCTGCGCAAAAGGCGTTCAGGGTGAACACGCCAGCGACCGTGGAGCCTTCGGCACAGCGCATCACCACAACATCCTTGCGCCCCGGGCGCTTGATGCCAGCCGAGGCGATACCGAGTTCAAAACCGGCAACCGGGTGCAACGTTGGCAAAGGACCAAGACCAACAGCCATGAATGCGCTCCTTAATAAATGATGTCAGCACCGCTTTCAGGAAGAACGGTGGTTTGAATGGCAAAACGCCGCGACGGCATAAGCCGGTCGCGGCGCGGGTATTTCAGCGTATGAAACGGGTTTTACTGGATCTGCCCGTGGCAATGCTTGAACTTCTTGCCCGAGCCGCAGTAGCAAAGTTCGTTACGGCCCAGCTTCTGTTCATTGCGTACCGGCGCGGCGGCAAGGGCGACATCGACCTCTTCACCCAGCAGTTCCGGTTGCTCAAGCCCCGGTGCTTCGTCGTGCTGGAACTGCATGCGCGCAGCCAGCGCTTCGGCTTCCTGACGCAAGCGTTGCTCTTCTTCGATCGGATCTTCGCGGCGAACCTGAACGTGGGACAGCACACGGATCGAGTCGCGCTTGATCGAATCCAGCAGCTCGGAGAACAGCGTGAAGGACTCGCGCTTGTACTCTTGCTTCGGGTTCTTCTGTGCATAACCACGCAAGTGAATGCCGTGACGCAGGTGATCCATGGTCGACAGGTGGTCTTTCCACAGGTCGTCGAGCACACGCAGAACGATTTGCTTCTCGAAGCTGCGCAGCGCTTCGGCGCTCGCCTGCTCTTCTTTCTCGTTGTACGCGGCCAGCAGCTCGGTCATGAGCTTCTCGCGCAGGGTTTCTTCGTACAGGTGATCGTCTTCGTCGAGCCATTTCTGGATCGGCAGTGCCACACCGAAGTCGCTCTGCAACGCCGCTTCCAGACCGGCCACGTCCCACTGCTCAGGCAGCGATTGCGGTGGAATGTGTGCGCTGACGGTGGCGTTGAGCACGTCCTGACGGAAGTCGGCGATGGTTTCACCGATGTTGTCGGCGGCCAACAAACTGTTACGCATGTGATAGATCACTTTACGTTGTTCGTTGTTGACGTCATCGAACTCGAGCAGTTGCTTGCGAATGTCGAAGTTGCGGCCTTCAACCTTGCGCTGAGCCTTCTCGATGGCGTTGGTCACCATGCGGTGCTCGATCGCCTCGCCAGGCTGCATGCCCAGGGCCTTCATGAAGTTCTTCACCCGATCAGAGGCGAAGATGCGCATCAGGCTGTCTTCCAGCGACAGGTAGAAACGGCTGGAACCGGCGTCACCCTGACGACCGGCACGACCACGCAGCTGGTTGTCGATACGGCGCGATTCATGACGCTCGGATGCAATCACCTGCAAACCGCCCGACTCGAGCACTTGCTGGTGACGTTTCTGCCAGTCGGCCTTGATCTGGGCAATTTGCTCAGGGGTTGGCTCTTCCAGCGAGGCCACTTCCACTTCCCAGTTGCCGCCCAACAGGATGTCGGTACCACGACCGGCCATGTTGGTGGCGATGGTCAGTGCGCCTGGGCGACCGGCCTGGGCAATGATCTCGGCTTCTTTTTCGTGGAACTTGGCGTTCAGAACCTTGTGTTCGATGCCTTCCTTCTGCAGCAACGCAGACATGTGCTCGGAAGTTTCAATGGTTGCAGTACCCACCAGCACCGGACGGCCCTGGGTCATGCATTCCTTGATGTCGTTGATGATCGCTGCGTATTTCTCTTCAGCGGTCAGGAACACCAGGTCGTTGTAGTCTTTACGCGCCAGCGGTTTGTTCGGCGGGATAACCATCACCGACAGACCGTAGATCTGGTGGAATTCGAACGCTTCGGTGTCAGCGGTACCGGTCATGCCGGACAGCTTGTTGTACAGACGGAAGTAGTTCTGGAACGTGGTCGAGGCGAGGGTCTGGCTTTCGGCCTGAATGTTCAGCCCTTCTTTGGCTTCGATGGCCTGGTGCAGGCCTTCGGAGAGGCGGCGACCCGGCATGGTACGGCCGGTGTGTTCGTCGACGAGTACGACCTGACCGTCCTGCACGATGTATTCGATGTTGCGATTGAACAGTTTATGAGCGCGCAGACCGGCATAGACGTGAGTCAGCAGACCGAGGTTGTGCGCCGAGTACAGGCTCTCGCCTTCAGCCAGCAGGCCAATGCGGGTCAGCATGTCTTCGATGAACTGGTGACCGGCTTCGTTGAGCTCGACCTGACGGGTCTTCTCGTCGACGGTGTAGTGGCCGGCCTTGGTGACTTCGCCTTCGACTTCTTCGATGTGCAACTCAAGCTGCGGGATCAGTTTGTTGATCTCGATGTACAGCTTGGAGCTGTCCTCGGCCTGACCGGAAATGATCAGCGGGGTACGGGCTTCGTCGATGAGGATGGAGTCGACTTCGTCGATCACGGCAAAATTGAGTTCGCGCTGGAATTTTTCTTCCATGCTGAACGCCATGTTGTCGCGCAGGTAGTCGAAACCGAATTCGTTGTTGGTGCCGTAGGTGATGTCGGCGGCGTAAGCAGCGCGCTTCTCTTCCGGCGGCTGGAATGGTGTGACCACGCCGACCGTCATGCCGAGGAATTCGTAGAGCGGACGCATCCAGTTGGCGTCACGACGGGCCAGGTAGTCGTTCACCGTCACAACGTGCACGCCCTTGCCGGACAGCGCGTTGAGGTAAACGCCCAGTGTTGCCACCAGGGTCTTGCCTTCACCGGTACGCATTTCTGCGATCTGGCCTTCATGCAAGGTCATGCCGCCGATCAACTGGACGTCGAAGTGGCGCATACCCATGACGCGCTTACCGGCTTCGCGGGCGACCGCAAAGGCTTCTGGCAGCAGCTTGTCGAGAGTTTCCCCTTTGGCGATGCGGGCCTTGAACTCGTCTGTCTTGGCACGCAATTGATCGTCCGAAAGGGCCACCATTTGCTCTTCGAAGGCATTGACGAGTTGCACCGTCTTGAGCATGCGTTTGACTTCACGCTCGTTCTTGCTTCCAAAAAGTTTCTTTAACAAAGGCGCAAACATATCGGCAGGATCTTCCACACTAAAGGGATGGAGGGCGGCCCCGTGAGTCGCCCGAGCAGCCCTCATGGCCGCATGCGAACGAGCATTCTACCCGGAAACGGTGGTGAGGAAAGTGGCGTTATTCCACGATGCTGGCTCAGCGCTTTGACGGGGCTCACTTAAAATAAGGGCTTTTTGCTGAACTTCAAGCCATTCACGGCAGAAGTTACTTGTTGATTTAATGGGTAAAGCGCTCGCAAAGCAATGGCTCGGGTGCATCCGGTGCTTTCTGCTACCATGGCCGCTCTGTTACTTCAGGTGTCTGATCATGGCATTCCGCCCTCTTACGGCCAGAGCACCCGCCGTCCTGCTTCGCGAAGCCAAACCGCTGAAAGCCATCTTCGGCCACGCTCAACGCCTGGGTCATTTACAACGTCTGCTGGAAAGCCAATTGCAACCCGCCGCCCGCGAGCATTGCCATGTGGCGTCGTGGCGCGAAGGCAGTTTGTTGCTGATAGTGACCGACGGTCATTGGGCGACCCGCCTGCGTTATCAGCAAAAGCGTCTGCAACGGCAATTACAGATGTTCGACGAATTCGCCAGTTTGACGCGAATTCTGTTCAAGGTTCAGCCTCCTACGGTTCAGCAAGGGGCGGCTGGCCATACCATCAGCTTGTCGACTGATGCTGGCGCGACCATTCAGGCCACGGCCGACGGGATCAGCGATCCGAATCTTCGGGCAGCGCTGGAACGGCTGGCGGCGCACGCTAAACCCAAAACCTGACATAGAACCCAATGTGGGAGCGGGCTTGCTCGCGAATGCGGTGTGTCAGGCAACATACATGTCGACTGACACTCCCTCTTCGCGAGCAAGCCCGCTCCCACATTGATTGCGCCCCACCAGATGTTCAGCGGCGTTTGCTGCCGCCGAGCAACGAGCCCATCAGACCGCGTACCAACTGTCGGCCCAATTGATTGGCCGCCTGGCGCATCGCTGATTTCAGTGCCTGCCCCGCCGCGGTGCCGAGGAATTCCCCGGCCTTGTCGGTGAAGCTTGGCTCTTCGGCTGCCGGTTTCCCCGGAACAGCGTCAGGTTCTGGCGCCAACCCTTTGCGCCCCATCAACACTTCATAAGCCGATTCACGATCGATGGGTTTGTCATACCGCCCCTTAAACGGCGAACCGGCGATCAGCACCGTGCGTTCAGTCTCGCTCAGCGGCCCGATCCGCGATTGCGGCGGTGCCACCAACACCCGCTGGACCATCTCCGGCGTGCCCTTGTCCTGCAACGTGCCGACCAACGCCTCACCGATCCCAAGCTCGGTCAGTACCGCCAAGGCATCGAACGCCGGGTTCGGCCGGAAGCCTTCGGCCACCGCTCGCAAGGATTTCTGTTCCTTGGCGGTGAACGCACGCAGGCCATGCTGAACGCGCAGACCGAGCTGGGCCAGCACGTCATCCGGCAAGTCGCCCGGCGATTGCGTGACGAAATACACACCAACGCCTTTCGAGCGTATCAGCCGCACCACCTGCTCAAGACGTTCCTGCAAAGCCTTTGGCGTACCGGCGAACAATAAATGCGCTTCGTCGAAAAACAACGCCAGCAGCGGTTTGTCCGAATCCCCGCGCTCCGGCAATTGCTCGAACAGTTCCGCCAGCAACCACAACAGGAACGTCGCGTAGACCTTCGGCGCTTCATGCACCAGACGGCTGGCATCAAGCAGGTGAATGCGCCCACGCCCCTCGGCGGTCGGCTGCAGAATGTCTTCGAGTTGCAGCGCCGGCTCACCGAACAGCGCTTCGGCGCCCTGCTGTTCAAGGGTCGCCAGACGCCGCAACAGTGCCTGACTGGAACCGGTGGTCATCAGCGCGGCGTCGTCACCCAGCAATTCGGGGTTGTCACGCAGGTGATTGAGCAGTGCCTTCAGGTCCTTGAGGTCCAGCAACAACAGCCCTTCACGGTCCGCCACCTTGAACGCGGCGTACAGCGCCGACTGTTGACTGTCAGTCAGCTCCAGCAGGCTGCCAATCAATAACGGCCCCATTTCGCTCAAGGTTGTGCGCAACGGATGACCGGACTGACCGTGAATGTCCCACAGGGTCACCGGATACGCTTGAGGCATATGGTTCAGCCAGGGCATCCCGGCGATCCGCTCGGCGATTTTGCCTTGAGGGTTGCCGGCGGCGCCCAGACCGCACAGGTCACCCTTGATATCGGCGGCGAACACCGCCACGCCGGCATCGCTGAAGGCTTCGGCCATCCGTTGCAAGGTGACCGTTTTGCCCGTCCCGGTAGCGCCCGCGATCAAACCATGACGGTTCGCCAGACGCATGGCCTGGGCAATCGGCTGCCCGGCGAGGTCAGCACCGATAACGAGTTGTAATGAGTCAGGCATTTTGTCACCCATGGTTAATCTTTGATCCTTCACGGCCGATAGAAATAAGCGAGAGACCCAATTGAAAGCAAGGTCCGACATTCCCCTATGGAGAGCAGGAATTACCGACTCGCTCCATTGCGCACTCATTTTGCGCGCATCAGCAGCAACGCGCCCCGAACAATAAGACCTTAGCGGACACCCCGAGCCATGAACAAAAATCTGCGCTTCAGCCATAAAATCCTGCTGGCCGCCGCCCTCATCGTCATTGCCGCCTTCGCCTCGTTTACGCTGTACAACGACTATTTGCAGCGCAATGCGATACGCCGCGATCTGGACAACTACTTGCAGGAAATGGGCAGCGTCACTGCAAAAAACATTCAAACCTGGCTGGCCGGTCGCAGCCTGCTGATCGAAAACCTGTCGCAAACCGTTGCCTTGAACGCAGATACAGCCAATGTTTCCAACCTGCTGGAACAGAAGGCGGTGTCGTCGACCTTTATGGGCGCCTACCTGGGCAACAAAGATGGCACCTTCATCATTCGCCCGGACAGCAAGATGCCCGACGGTTATGACCCTCGTGCCCGCCCTTGGTACAAGAGCGCGCAAAGCACCAGCGGTTCTGCCCTGACCGAGCCCTACATCGACCTGGCTTCTGGCCAGTTGGTGATTTCCATCGTTGACAGCGTACTCAAGGACGGTCAAAACATCGGCGTGGTGGGCGGTGACTTGAGCTTGCAGGTGATCACCGACAGCCTCAACGCTCTGGACTTCGACGGCATGGGTTATGCCTTTCTGGTCGGCGCCGACGGAAAAATCCTGGTCCACCCGGACAAAGCGCTGGTGATGAAGTCCCTGAGCGAGGCGTATCCGAAAAACACCCCACGTATCAGCAGCGACTTCAGTGAAGTCGACGTCGACGGCAAGACTCGCATCGTGACCTTTACCCCGATCAAAGGGCTGTCCTCAGTCAACTGGTACATCGGTCTGTCGGTGGACAAGGACAAAGCCTTCTCCAAGCTCAGCGAATTCCGCGCCTCGGCGCTCGTTGCGACGGTGATTGCCGTGGCCATCATCATCGCGCTGCTGGGCATGCTGATCCGCATCCTGATCCAGCCGCTGCACGTGATGACCCGCGCCATGGCAGACATCGCCGACGGCGAAGGCGACCTGACCAAACGCCTGACCATCGTGAACAACGACGAATTCGGTGTCCTCGGTACCGCGTTCAACCGCTTCGTGGAACGCATTCACGGTTCGATTCGCGAAGTGTCGTCGGCCACCGGGCAAGTCAACGAAGTGGCGCTGCGGGTAGTGGCCGCCTCGAACTCGTCGATGTTCAACTCCGACCAACAGGCTTCGCGCACCAGCAGCGTGGCCGCGGCGATCAACCAGCTCGGCGCCGCTGCTCAGGAAATCGCCCGTAACGCCGCACAAGCATCGAGTCAGGCCAGCGATGCCCGCAGCCTGGCCGAAGATGGCCAGCAAGTGGTGGATCGCAGCATTGTCGCGATGAATCAGCTGTCGAGCATGCTCAGCGCCTCGAGCACCAACATCGAATCGCTGAACAGCAAAACCGTGAACATCGGGCAGATTCTCGAAGTGATCACCAGCATCTCCCAACAAACCAACCTGCTGGCGCTGAACGCGGCCATCGAAGCGGCGCGCGCCGGTGAAGCCGGACGTGGTTTTGCCGTGGTGGCCGATGAGGTGCGCAACCTGGCGCACCGCACTCAGGAATCGGCGCAACAGGTGCAGACCATGATCGAGGAGCTGCAAGTCGGCGCCCGCGAATCCGTCAGCACCATGAGCGACAGCCAGCGCCACAGCCAGGACAGCGTCGAAATCGCCAACCTGGCCGGCGAGCGGTTGAACAGCGTGACGTTGCGTATCGGCGAGATTGACGGGATGAACCAGTCGGTGGCCACGGCGACCGAGGAGCAGACGGCGGTGGTTGAGTCGATCAATGTGGACATTACCGAGATCAACACACTGAATCAGGAAGGGGTGGAAAACCTGCAGTCGACGTTGCGGGCGTGTGCGGATCTTGAGCAGCAGGCGGCGCGGCTTAAACAATTGGTGGGCAGTTTCCGTATTTAGTGTCTGAACCGCCCTCTTCGCGAGCAAGCCCGCTCCCACATTGATCTGCGGCGGCAATGAGATCTAATGTGGGAGCGGGCTTGCTCGCGAAGGCGGCCTTCCAGACACCGCAAACCTCGCTGCCCCGCCACAAAACCCCAACCGAACATCTATCCTTCATAAAGGTCAACCAAGGGAGAACAACGGACCGGAGGGATGTTCATCGTGCATATCGCTGACATAACCATGTTCTACGCCCCTGCCAGCGGTGGCGTGCGCACTTATCTGGATGCAAAACACCGTCGCCTGAGCATCAAGCCAGGCATTCGCCACAGCCTGTTGATTCCTGGGGCTTACTTCAGTGAACAAGATGGCGTCTACACGGTTCCGGCCCCCGCCCTGCCCTTTGGCAAAGGCTATCGCTTCCCTCTCCGTCTCGCGCCATGGCGCAATGTTCTGCAGGATTTGCAGCCCGACCTGATCGAGGTCGGCGACCCCTACCTCACCGCATGGGCGGCCCTCGATGCCCGGCGGCAACTCGATGTCCCGGTGATCGGCTTTTATCATTCGGACTTGCCGCTGCTGGTCAGCAATCGCATGGGCAACTGGGTCACCACCAACGTCGAAGCTTATGTCAGCAAGCTCTATGGCAACTTCGATCGGGTTCTGGCACCCAGCCAGGTCATGGCCGACAAACTGATCGGGCTGGGGGTCAAGAACGTTTTCGTGCAACCGTTGGGCGTCGACTTGCAAACCTTCAATCCCACGGCACGAGACTCGGGCCTGCGGGCCGAATTGGGCATTGATGAAAACACGCATTTGCTGATCTTCGCCGGGCGCGGCTCCAAGGAAAAAAACCTGCCAGTGCTGCTCGACTGCATGAAACGCCTGGGCCGACGCTATCACCTGCTGTTGGTAGGTTCGTCGATGCCGGCCGTGGTGCCGGACAACGTCACCGTGATCGGTGAGTTCTGTCCGGCGGCACAGGTGGCGCGGTTGATGGCCAGCGCCGATGCGCTGCTGCACGCCGGCGACCAAGAAACCTTTGGTCTGGTGGTTCTTGAAGCCATGGCCAGTGGCATTCCGGTGGTGGCCGTGGCGGCCGGGGCCTTTCAGGAAATCATCACCGATCAATGCGGCCTGCTCTGCCCGCCGAATAATCCATTGGCGATGGCCAACGCAGTCCGCGAGCTGTTCAGTTCGGGCAGCGTGGCTTTGGGCAAACAGGCCCGTTGCCATGTCGAACGGCATTACTCCTGGGACACGGTGGTCACCAGCCTGCTGGGCCACTATCACGCCGTGCTCCGCAGCCACTGGCCGCTGACGGCCAATGGTTGAGCCCATGAACCCGCCCAGCCTGTTACTCGTGCTGCACGACGTCGCACCGCAAACCTGGGCTGATTATCAACCCTTTGTCGAAGCCGTCGACGCCCTGGGCGAGGTGCCGATGACCTGGTTGGTGGTGCCCAATTTCCACAAACACAACGATCTGGAGGAGCATCCGGGATTTCGACGTTTGCTCACCCGTCGTATCGCCCGAGGTGACGAACTGGCATTGCATGGTTACTTTCATTGCGATGAAGCGCCCACTCCCGCTACGCCACGAGACTGGTTCATGCGCCGGATCTACACCCACGAAGGCGAGTTTTACAGCCTGTCTCAAGAAGTCGCCCTCGCCCGCCTGCGCGCCGGCATCGAAGTGTTCCACCGTTATCACTGGCCGCTGGAGGGCTTCGTCGCCCCGGCCTGGTTGATGAGCGAAGGGACGCGCCAGGCCTTGCGCCAGTTACCCCTGAGTTACACCAGCGACTCGCAGCATCTGTATCGCCTGCCGGACTTCACCGCGGTCGACGCACCGGGACTGGTCTGGAGTGCGCGCAGTGCCTGGCGCCGAGGGCTGTCGAAGCTCGTCAGCGATCAACGCGAACAACGCTGGCAGCAAGCACCGGTGATTCGTCTTGGCCTGCACCCGGTGGACATGCGCCACGAGTTCTCGCGCACTTACTGGCTACGAACCCTCAAGCGCTTGCTCAACGAGGGACGTGTACCGATGACCAAGGCACGCTGGCTGGCGCTGCAAAGCGACCGTATGGGTCGCGCCGCATGAGTCGCGGGATTCTGCTGCTCGTCGCACTGCTCGCTGCGGTGCTGATTCCGTCGCTGCTGGGCGGTACCGAAACCTGGTCTCGACTGCAAAGCTTTCCGCTGACATGGTTACTGATCATGTTCGGCATGATCCTGCTGTGCTGGGTGCTGAACACGATGCGCTTGCGCCTGTTGCTCGGGGATCAGCGCGACAAGGTGAGCCCGTTCAGAAGTCTTGGGGTGGTGATGGCCGCCGAGTTCGCTTATTGCGCCACACCGGGTGGCAGCGGCGGGCCGCTGACGATCATGGCGTTGTTGGCGCGCCATGACGTGCGTCCGGCCAGGGGCAGCGCCGTGTTTGCCATGGATCAGCTGAGCGATTTGCTGTTCTTTCTCTGCGCGCTGAGCGCAATCCTGATTTATGCGTTGTTCCAGCACCTCAGCCAACGCATGGAATGGCTGCTGACCGTCAGCGCCATTTCGATGTTCGGCGGGTTGTTCAGTTGCGTGGCGGTCGCCCGCTACCATCGAATACTTATTCGTCTGAGCGGTCGGGTGCTCGCTCGCCTGAATGTCAAAACCACCACGCGCCTGCGCTGGGCGCGAAAACTCCTGCACTTTCTGGCGGCGTTCACGGACACACTGAAGCTGCCCTTTCAGACGCTCATCACAGTGTTTGCCCTGACGTGCCTGCATTGGATCTTGCGTTATAGCGTGCTGTATCTGGCGTTGCGTGGGCTTGGGGCGGATTTGCAGTGGGCCTGGAGCTTTCTGATCCAGATGCTTTCGCTGAGCGCGGGGCAGTTCAGCCTGTTGCCGGGCGGTGCCGGGGCGGCGGAGTTGACGTCGGCGGCGCTGCTGGCGCCGATGGTGGGGAAATCCACCGCGGCGGCGGCGATTCTGATCTGGCGGGCGGTGACTTATTACTTCTATTTGCTGGTGGGTGGCCCGGTATTTTTACTGATGCTTGGGCGGCCGCTGCTCAAAAAACTGATGAAATTCAAACAAGCCTGAAAGATTGCAGCTCGCAGCAGCCCTACATGGAGATTTGCAGCGCCGATTCGGGCCTCATCGCGAGCAGGCTCGCTCCCACAGGGGATCTTCGGTGTGGCATCGGCCCCATGTGGGAGCGAGCCTGCTCGCGATGACGGTGGATCATTCACCAAAAATCTCCATGAGCTGGCGGAGGCTCGGGCCGCGTTCGGACGATCTTTTTAGGCCTCTGCGATTTAATCGTCGGACTCCGGATTCAACTGTTCCCACAACTCGGCGGCACCGGGAAACTCCGTGCCGTCTTCGGGGTTCATGTCATCCGGGTCGTAACGACTCAAACACCCCTCGCCCAACATGGCAGGAGCCTTGGATGTGGCTTTGTCCAGTGGATCGGCCATGGTCATGTCCTCGTTCTATACAGATCGCTCCCACTTGCGTGGGAACGATCAACAGCCGGCTGTCAGAACACGACGGTTTTGTTGCCGTGCACCAGCACCCGGTCTTCCAGGTGATAACGCAGACCACGGGCCAGCACCATCTTCTCGACGTCCCGACCGAAACGCACCATATCGTCGATGCTGTCACTGTGGCTGACGCGGACGACGTCCTGTTCGATGATCGGACCGGCATCCAGCTCTTCGGTCACGTAGTGGCAAGTAGCGCCAATCAACTTCACGCCACGCATCGATGCCTGGTGATACGGCTTGGCACCGACGAACGACGGCAGGAAGCTGTGGTGAATGTTGATCACCTTGTGAGCGTATTCACGGCACAACTCGGGCGGCAGGATTTGCATGTAGCGGGCCAGTACGACCACTTCGGCATCGTGCTGTTTGACCAGTCGCGAGACTTCGGCGAAGGCCGGCTCTTTATCCTGCGGATTGACCGGTACGTGGTAATACGGAATCCCGTGCCACTCGACCATGCTGCGCAAGTCGTCATGATTGGATATCACGCAGGAAATTTCGCAATCCAGCTCATCACTGTGCCAGCGGTGCAACAAGTCGGCGAGGCAGTGAGACTCGCGACTGGCCATCAGTACCACGCGCTTTTTCTGCTCGGTATCGGTGATGCGCCAGTCCATCGAGAACTCTTCGGCAATCGGTGCAAACGCTTCGCGAAAGGCATCGATACCGAAGGGCAGCGAATCGGCACGAATTTCGTGACGCATGAAGAACCAGCCACTGAGGTTGTCCGAGTGATGGCTCGCTTCAGTGATCCAGCCGTTATGTGACGCCAGAAAGTTACTGACTTTAGCAACGATACCGACGCGGTCCGGGCAAGCAATCACCAGCCGAAAAGTGCGCATGAGGGTCAAACTCCAGAACTTCGCAAAGGCGGCCATTCTAGCGATTGCGCAGCAAAACTGCAGTATTGATGACGGTTGGCCCGGCACGAAGGTGGGCAAGTGACGTTCTGGCAGCACCCGCTACCCGCGCGATGGTGTTCCCGTTACCCATCTTCAAGTGCCCAATTGTGAATATCTGTGATGACTGCATCACACTAATCAACTTCACCTGCAATTTATGCCCTATTCACCGTAACTAATTTAAATAAAACTCCGGTTATATGTTTACTTGGTGAAACACCCTGACTATTATTGCCGCACTGTCACCTGCCATCCAGCGCCCCAACATAAGGTAGTCCTCATGTCCTTGATCAACGAATATCGCGCCACCGAAGAAGCTATCAAAGAGCTGCAAGCCCGTTTGAAGAACCTGTCCCAAGACGACAAACTGCAAACCGAGCTGGAATTCGAAGGCAAACTGCGCACCCTGATGGGCGAATACTCCAAGTCGCTGCGTGACATCATTGCGCTATTGGATCCAGAGTCCAAAACCAAAGCACCACGCGGCGGCGCAGTAAAAACTACTGGCACCAAGCGTGCTCGCAAAGTTAAACAATACAAAAACCCGCACAACGGCGAAGTCATCGAAACCAAAGGTGGCAACCACAAGACGCTGAAAGAGTGGAAAGCCAAGTGGGGCGGTGACGTGGTTGAAGGCTGGGCTACCCTGCTGGGCTAAGCCGTAGCGCTTGTCGCAGGTTTATCCGCGACAAAAAAGAACGCCAGCATCTGCTGGCGTTTTTTTATGCACGGTATTCAGCCCGAACATTTTCGGTTTCAAAGATTCAAACGTTTGCGTAATCCTTCGACATAATTCAGCCATTCATTCAGCACCTCTTGCTGAAACGATGTAGCCGTATTACTCCATTGGGCGGCGGCTTCTGCAAAAGTTTCCAGCGTATTTGGCGCCCCCCACTCGGGTGCTGACAAACGTTGCTGACAGAATAGTCTCCAGCGTTCTTGCTCTTCGAAATTCAACGTATCGGGGAAGTTGCGTGCGCGATATCGAAACAATAATTCAGGCAGTCGTTCATCATCGAAAGGCCATTGTTGTTGCGCTAATTGAGCAGGGTCGGCAGACCTGACTTGCTCACAAAGACGCCGATCCCGATCACCGATAAAACCATCGTATAACTGTTGCTCAGGGTCTTGGCTCGAGGTGAAAGCTTCGCTGGCATAAATCGCCTGAACTTTATCCAGCCAAACTGTTTGTGCGTCACTTAGCCGCAGCGCGCGCTCTTGGTAGAGCGACATATCCAGCCCCAAACGTTGCTGATCTTCAGAGCGAAGTACCGACAACGGCGCCACCACCGGGCATTTATTGATGTGGATAAGTTTGAGCGGCACCGGCAACTCGCCCTCGGCCAAGTCATCGCGGCGGGTATACAGCCGTTGACGCAAGGTGTCGGCATCAAGGTCGAGCAAGCCCTGAGGGTCCAGGTGCAAATCACAGACAATCAAGGCGTTCTTGTTGCGCGGGTGCCAGGCCAAGGGCAACACCACACCGATATAATTGCGCGCCGCTGAAAAGCGCCCGGAGATGTGCACCATCGGCTGCAACAGACGAATCTGATCCATCACCTTTTGTTTACCGCGCAACTGAAACAACCAGTCATACAACTTCGGCTGCTTTTCCCGGATCAGACGCGCCAGGGCGATGGTGGCGCGAACGTCCGACAGCGCTTCGTGAGCATTTCCGTGATCAATGCCATTGGCGGCGGTCAGGCGTTCGAGCTTGAGCGTTATCCGCCCCTCGTCGTCCGTCGGCCAAACGATGCCGTCAGGGCGCAAGGCATAGGCTGCACGCACCACATCGATCAGGTCCCAGCGGCTATTACCGCCCTGCCACTCGCGTGCATAAGGATCAAAAAAGTTTCGGTAAAGACTGTAACGAGTCATCTCGTCATCGAAACGTAACGTGTTGTACCCCGCCCCACACGTGCCGGGCGCAGCGAGTTGGGCATGCACCCGGGTCATGAAATCGGCTTCGCTCAAGCCTTGCTCGGCCAGTCGGCCGGGCGTGATACCGGTGATCGCACAGGCCGCCGGATGGGGCAGGATGTCTTCACTGGGCTGGCAGTAAAGGTTGACTGGCTCGTCTATTTCATTGAGATCGAAGTCAGTGCGAATCCCCGCCATCTGCAGCGGGCGGTCGCAACGGGGGTTGATGCCAGTGGTTTCATAGTCGTACCAGAAGATAGAGGTCACGGGCTATTCCTGAACTGAAGATCGGCGAAGTCTAGGCGTTCACATCCCGCCCCGGCCAGTAATCTTGTCATTCAATCACCTCTGGCTACGTACCGTGCAATACATAGTTATGTCGTTTCCCCCCGAGAGGCTGCTAGCATCGGACGGACATCGAATCCCGAACAGGCCACATCAAGGTTGCCCATGCTCGAGACCACAGCACTGCCAAGGAAAGCGACGCTGGCCCCGCCACTGGATACGCGGTATCAAGTCGAAACGCCGGAAGGCATCGACCTGCCACTGCGCCCGGCCGGGTTGATGGTTCGTGCGCTGGCGTTCGCCATCGATCTCGGGCTGCGCGGGTTGATCGTCGGCCTGCTGTTCATTGTCCTGGCGTTCCTCGGAAAACTCGGTGCCGGGCTCGGCTCGATTCTGTTGTTCGTGGTGAGCTGGTGGTACATGGTGCTGTTCGAAGTGCTCAATCAAGGTCGTTCGCCAGGCAAGCAATGGATGGGCCTGCGGGTGGTGCAGGACGATGGCACACCGATCGGCTGGTCTGCTTCGTTGCTGCGCAACCTGCTGCGATTTGTCGACATGCTGCCGTTCGGCTATTTCCTCGGCGCCATCAGTTGCCTGCAACATCCCACCTTCAAGCGCCTCGGCGATCTGACCGCCGGCACGCTGGTGATCTACCGCGAACAACCGCTCGCCCGACCACAACTGCCCGCCGTCCAGCCCCGGCGTCCGGCCTTTGCGCTGACGCTGACCGAACAACGCGCCATCCTCGGGTTTGCCGAGCGCCAGGGTGAACTCTCTGCAGCACGGGTCAAAGAGCTGGCGGCGATACTCTCGCACCCGTTGCAGGTGTCGGCACCAGGGGCCGTGGACGAACTCAATGGCATCGCCCGCGGCTTGTTGGGCCCGACATGAAGCAAAGCCTTTTCGAAAGTCGCCACAAGGCCGAATGGGAACAATTTGCCCTCGTGCTTGAACAACTGGAGCAAGGCAAGCAAGCACAGCGAGTCGCCGGTTTCCCCAGCGATTATCGTCGTCTCTGCCAACATCTGGCGCTGGCCCAGGAACGGGGTTACAGCAGCTTCCTCATCGATTCACTACAGCAACAAGTGCTGCGCGGGCATCAACAGCTTTATCGCCATCGCAGTCGACTGGGGGCCAACGTGCTGGGCTTCATCCTGGCTGACTTCCCGCGACTGGTGCGCGAACAGTGGCGTTTCGTGCTCGCCGCCAGCCTGATGTTTTTTGGCAGCCTGATTGGCTTCGCGTTGCTGGTGTATCTGTTCCCGGACCTGGTCTACAACCTGATCCCGGCCGATCAGGTCAGCGAGATGCAAGGCATGTACGACCCCGAGGCCGGTCACCTGGGGCGTTCGGCAGAACGGGCGGCCAGCGAAGACTGGGTGATGTTCGGTTACTACATCATGCACAACATCGGCATCGCCTTTCAGACCTTCGCCAGCGGTTTGCTGTTTGGCCTGGGCAGCGCGTTTTTCCTGTTCTTCAACGGTTTGATGATTGGTGCGGTGGCCGGGCACCTGACGCACATCGGCTACGGGCAGACCTTCTGGTCATTCGTGGTTGGCCACGGCGCCTTCGAACTGAGTGCCATCGCACTGGCCGGTGCCGCCGGCCTGCAACTGGGTTGGGCCTTGATCGCGCCGGGACGCCTGCCCCGCTCCGAAGCCCTGCGATTGGCGGCACGCAAGAGCGTGCTGCTGATTTGCGGGGTCATGCTGTTTCTGCTGATTGCGGCGTTTATCGAAGCTTACTGGTCATCCACGATCGGGGTCGCACCCATGACCAAATACCTGGTCGGTGCAGCACTCTGGTTGTTGGTGGCGGTTTATCTGCTGTTTGCCGGACGGACCCGCCATGCGCCTGAGTGACGCCACAGCTGTCATCCGCCCGCGCACCACCTGGGAAGCCATGGACCTGGGCGTCCTGCTGAGCCAGCGACACCGGCGTCTGCTAATGACCAGTTGGGCCATCGTGACCTTGCCGGTGTTCGCCCTGCTCAGCTGGGCGCTGTGGGATTCGCCCTCCCTCGCCGTGTTCATTTTCTGGTGGCTGAAACCGGCGTTCGACCGCCTGCCGCTGTACATCCTGTCCAAAGCCATGTTCGGCGAAACGCCCACGCTAAAGCAGGCGTTGCGCCAATTTCCACGGCTGCTCCAACCGCAACTGTTGGTGAGCCTGACCTGGCGACGCCTGAGCCTGAGTCGCAGTTTCCTGATGCCGGTGGTGCAACTCGAAGGTCTCAGTGGTGAGCCACGACAACAGCGCTTGCAGGTGCTGTTGCAGCGTAACGCCGGTGCCGCGCGCTGGCTGACGATCATCGGCGTACATCTGGAAACCGCGCTGTGGATCGGCCTGATGGTGCTGTTCTACATGTTCTTGCCGCAACAGGTCGAACTCGACTGGAGCTGGCAGACCTTGATCACCGCCGCCACACAGGACTGGCGATGGCTGGAACACCTGACCAACGCCTTTTACGCACTGGTGCTGATTGTCTGGGAACCGGTGTATGTCGCCTGCGGCTTCAGCCTTTATCTGAACCGGCGCACGGTGCTGGAGGCCTGGGATATCGAGTTGGTGTTCCGCCGCATGCGCCAACGCTTGAGCAGCGCCGCCGTCCCCCTGCTGCTGGCAGCATTCCTGTTGCTGCCGACAGCACAAACCGTGTGGGCCGCCGAGCCAGTCATTTCACCCGACACCCCGCGTCTGCTGGACCAGCCACTGACCAGTCAGGCCTCCCGGGACAGCATCAAGGCGATCCTTGATCAGCCTCCGTTCAAGAATAAGGAATCGGTCACGCGCTATCGTTTTGGCGAGGACCAACCCGCCACCGACAAGGCGGACGATGAACCAACAACCGAATGGCTGGAGGCGCTGCTCAAGCTTCTGGACAACCAACGCTTCGGCGCAGCGGCCACCCTGATTGAAGTGGTGTTGTGGGGTGTCGTGATCGGTGCCATCGGTTTATTGATCTGGCATTACCGTGACTGGATGCAAGCCTTCGTCAGGCGTCGACCGGCCTTGAACAGCAAAGTCACGCGGCCGTTACCGCAACAGGCTTTCGGCCTGGACCTCAACCGCGAAACCCTGCCCGCCGACATCGCCGCCAGCGCCGAACGCCTCTGGCAAACCCACCCTCGCGAGGCCCTCGGATTGCTCTATCGCGGTCTGCTCAGCCATTTGCTGCACGACTTCAACCTGTTGCTCAAACCCGCCGACACCGAAGGCCAGGTCCTGGAGCGCATCGAGCACCTGCACCAACCTGCCTTGCTGGCCTTCAGTAAAAGCCTGACCGGGCACTGGCAGAACATGGCCTACGGGCATCGCCTGCCTCCCGCGCATTTGCAACAGGAACTCTGTGACGGCTGGCGAGCCCTGTTCGGCCCGGGAGCGTCGCGTTGAACCGGCAACGCGGGCTGGCGATCGGCGTGTTCATCGCCGTGCTATTGATCGCGCTGAGTGTTTATCTGTACGTCAAGGCGACGCCCTATCAGGCAGACATCGATCACGGCCCCTCGCCCGAAGCCCAAGCCAACCCCTATCTCGCCGCCGAGCATTTCCTGCGCAAACAGGGCTTGTCGGTGAACCACGCCAACAGCCTCGACATTCTGCCCACCCTGGAGCCGCATCAGCACAGCCTGTTATTGCTCGGAGACCGCGACAACATGACTCCGCGCCAGGTCGATCAGCTGTTGAACTGGACCCGGGCCGGCGGGCGACTTTTGTTTGTTGCCCAGTCGCTGTGGGATGAACAGACAGGCCAAAGCAACGACCTGTTGCTCGACCGGGTGCAGCTGCACCAGTCGCTGAGCAAAGACCTCAAGGACCCGCCGCCCGCTATCGACGACGATCCTTACCCCAAGCTGACCAAGTTGTATCTGGAAGACGAAAACGCGCCGGCCTACGCCGGTTTCGATACCGCGTTCCATCTCGAAGACCCGAAAAATCTCGCCCAGGCCTGGGCCAACAGCGGCAAGGCCACGCACATGATGCAGCTCAATCACGGGCTCGGTTCGATCATCGTGGTCACCGACGCCGACCTGTGGAAAACCCCGACCATAGACCAGTACGACAACGCCTGGCTGCTCTGGTACCTGACCGCGGACACGAACGTGACCCTGCTGTTCAACACCGATCACGACAGTCTGCTGACCTTGCTCCTGCGCTATTTCCCTCAAGCACTGGTCGCCCTTTTTGCCCTGATCGGCCTTGGCTTCTGGCACGTCGGCGTGCGCCAGGGTCCGCTGCTGGAACCTGCCCCCAGGGCCCGCCGTCAACTTCAGGAACACCTGCGCGCCAGCGCCGATTTCATGTTGCGCCGCAACGGTCAGCAGCACCTGTTGCACGCCTTGCAGCACGACATCTTGCGTCGTGTGCGGCGCCGTCATCCCGGTTTTGAAAAACTCGGCGTTGCCGAACAATGGCTGGTGCTCGCACGCCTGACCGGCCAACCCACACGCGCTATCAGCCAGGCCATGAGCCCGCGACCGAAGCAGCGGCTGTCCAGCGCTGAATTCAGCCGTCAGGTCGCCCACCTGCAAACCTTGAGGAATGCCTTATGAGTGAGATCGAGCCCGGCACACTGAACCACGCTGCGCAGCAACGCCAGCGCGCCAGCCAGTTGGCCCAGGCGGTAAGAACTGAACTGCAAAAAGCCGTGATCGGCCAGAACAGCGTGATCGACGATGTGCTCACCGCCCTGATCGCTGGCGGCCATGTGCTGCTCGAAGGCGTGCCGGGGTTGGGCAAGACGTTGCTGGTACGCGCCCTCGCCCGCTGCTTCGGCGGTGAATTCGCGCGCATCCAGTTCACCCCGGACCTGATGCCCAGCGATGTCACCGGGCATGCGGTGTACGACCTGCAAACCGAGCAATTCAAACTGCGCAAAGGGCCGTTGTTCACCAACCTTTTGCTGGCCGACGAGATCAATCGCGCCCCGGCGAAAACCCAGGCGGCGTTGCTCGAAGCCATGCAGGAACGCCAGGTCACCCTCGAAGGTCGCGCCCTGCCGATCGCGCAACCGTTCATGGTGCTCGCCACGCAAAACCCCATCGAACAGGAAGGCACTTACCCATTGCCGGAAGCCGAGCTCGATCGCTTCATGCTCAAGGTGCGCATGGACTACCCCGATGCCGATCAGGAGCTGAACATGGTGCGCCAGGTCAGCCGCTCGACCCGCGCCGACATGCTCGATGTGCAGCCGTTGCGCACCGTCCTGCAAGCCAAGGATGTGCTGGCTTTGCAGCGCATCGCCAGCGACTTGCCGCTGGACGATCAGGTGCTCGATTACGCCGTGCGCCTGGCCCGCACCACCCGCACATGGCCGGGCTTGACCCTCGGCGCCGGGCCTCGGGCGTCCATCGCGCTGGTACGTTGCGCCCGCGCCCGCGCCTTGTTGCGTGGCGGCGATTTTGTGATACCCGATGACATCAAGGGCTGCGCACTGTCGGTACTGCGCCACCGGGTGCGCATTGCCCCGGAGCTGGACATCGAAGGGCTGGAGGTCGATCAAGTGCTCAAGCAACTGCTCGATCAAGTGCCGGCGCCACGCCTGTGAAACCCTCGCGCCTGCTGCTGATCTGGCTCACAGTGTTGCTGGCCATCGGCATCGTGCTGGGCACATTGCGGGCATTGGACATCGAGGTTCCATCAAGCCTGTTGTCGATCCACTGGGGATTGTTATTGGCACTGCTGGCCCTGGCGATACTCGACGCCGTCCGTCTCAAACGACTGCCCTCGCCCCGACTCCACCGACAAATGCCCGGCAGCCTTGCACTCGGTCGATGGGGTGAAGTGCGACTGGAGGTCGAGCATGATTTTGCCCAACCACTGAACATACAGATTTTCGACCATGTGCCGCACGGCCTGAGCTTCGAAAACCTGCCCCTGTCGGTCGAACTGCAACCCGGCCAGCACAGCCAGATCGGCTATCGGCTACGCCCGCTAAAACGCGGTCATTTCACCTTCGAACACTGCGAAATCAACCTGCCGAGCCCATTGGGCCTGTGGTCTGACAAACGCCTGCTCAACGTGACCGATAACACCCGCGTCTACCCCGACTTCGCCCGCCTCTACGGCGGCCAATTATTGGCGGTGGACAACTGGCTCAGCCAACTCGGCGTACGCCAACGCCAGCGTCGCGGCCTGGGTCTGGAATTTCATCAACTGCGTGAATTTCGCGAGGGCGACAGCCTGCGCCAGATCGACTGGAAAGCCACCGCCCGCCAGCGCACTCCAATTGCCCGCGAATATCAGGACGAGCGCGACCAGCAGATCATCTTCATGCTCGATTGCGGCCGCCGGATGCGCAGCCAGGATGATGAACTGTCGCACTTCGACCATGCCCTCAATGCCTGCCTGCTGCTCAGCTACGTCGCCCTGCGCCAAGGCGATGCGGTAGGCCTGAGCACCTTCGCCAGTGACCGACCGCATTACCTTGCGCCGGTCAAAGGCACCGAGCAACTCAAGGTCTTGCTCAACGCTGTCTATGACCTCAACAGCACCCAGCGCCCAGCCGATTATCAGGCCGCCGCCAACCAACTGCTGGCCCGACAAAAACGCCGGGCGTTGGTGGTGCTGGTGACTAACTTGCGGGATGAAGATGATGAAGAACTGCTCAACGCCGTCAAACGTCTGGGCAAGCAGCATCGGGTACTGGTGGCCAGTTTGCGCGAAGACATCCTCGACCGGTTACACCACGACCCCGTGAAAACCTTGCCCGAAGCGCTGGCCTATTGCGGGACTGTGGATTACTTGAATGAACGGGCCGAACTCCATGATCGGTTGAGTGCTCATGGAGTGTCGGTGGCGGATGCTCGGCCCGGGGAGTTGGGGGCGGCATTAGTAACGAAGTATTTGGAATGGAAGAAGGCCGGAGGCTAATAACGGCTCGCATTCAATGCCTTTTTTCATCGATAAAAGGCATTGATTGCGAGAACTCAGAAACGAAAATCAAACAACGCTTTCGTCGTACCGGTTGACGATCCACATTTTGACATAAACATCCGCGTCCACATTTACCGTAACCTCACCGTTTACGTCAGTGCTGCTGCGAGAAGTATCGCTGCCCACTTGTTGGCTGACTGGAACGCCACTTACTGGCACTTTCAAAAACGAGGAGGACGAACGAATTCCATGCAATGTTCGCGGGTATCCTGGAAAACTCTCGGCTGGCTCGCTCCAATGTTGAGCAGTCACCAAGTTATGCGCCAACGACATTGTTAATGGCGATGTCTTTTCCCCAGACTCCAACATCACCTGCAAAGAAAAACTTCCATTCTGGGTAGTGTTCAGACAATTCAGTTCCCACGTCGCCCCTTCCTGCGTCAGCAACTGCTCGTTTGCCAATGAAGGTTTGACCACCACGCCGAGATTTTCCCCACCCATTAACAGCCTGATCTTTTTGTTCAGCAACCAGCTGCAAGGGTTAGGCAGTACCGTGAGCGTGTGCTGTGCACCATGGCAGGGATAGACACTCGCTCCGAACGACACCGAAAATTCGTCGAACTTGATCTCCAGTTCCTGCTCCCAATTTGACATTCCAAAATTTACCGGCGGTGACTTCGACATTTCAACAATTTTAGGTATGGCAAATTGCAATACAAAAGATCCGCAAACTGCCCCATCCGCTTTGATAGTCCAACTCAAAGAAGTGGTTCCCTTCGCCATTTCAGCCAACTGCCCCAAAGGTGGGTCAAAAACCAGGCCTTGTCCCTCTTTGCCAGGTTGATACTCCAGCGCAATATGGGCATCCGGATCGCCAATCAACCAACTGTATTCATAGTCCAGTTTCAGCTCGCAAACTTCTCCTGCTAATAATTCCAGATCTAGGTCATCCCACCTTACCCTCTGGCCATTTACGTATGGCATGAATTCCTGATGCCAGGTAGAAAAATGGATTTGTTTAGATTCAGTGCTCACTGGGTAACCTCCCGTTCGATATCCACAACCGGCTTCCATCATAGTGATTGAGCGTCGGCGCTTTTGGATTCGCCCCGTTTAAACTATAGTGTTGCGCGTCACCCTAAAACCAGATAACTGCGTGCAAGGCAATTTATTCAGTGAAACAACAAGCGAATTCAGACAACACTTCCGTCGTATCGATTGATAATCTTCAAACAGCTAACACGTGAACTGTCCTCACCATTCTTACCAGTAACGGAATTAGACGGAGTGCCATTTTCGTACATTGTTGCAACGCCAGGTGCAAGGGTCTTCAAAAATACGGAGGTGGCACGAACATGCCACAAATAATACTCCAAATCTGGAAAGGCCCAATGTGGCCCAGTTATCCAATGTTCAGCCGTTACTAAATTATGTGCCAACAACATATTCAATCGCGGAATATTTCCCTCAAACTCCACCAACATCACTTGCAAGGAAAAACTTCCCTTCTGGGTAGTGCCCAGACAATCCAGTTCCCACATCACCCCTTCCGGCGTCAGCAACTGCTCGCTCTCCAGTGACGGGCTGACCACCACGCCGAGATTTTCCCCACGCATTAACAGCCTGATTTTTTTGTTCAGCCATTGGCTGCCAGGTTTTGGCAGTACCGTAAACGTGTGCTTTGCCCCATGGCAGGGATAGGCATTCGCTCCGAAGGGCACCGGAAACTCGTCGAACTTAGCCTCCAACTCCTGCGCAAAATCTAATATTGCGCCCGGCACCGGCGGTGACTTCGGCACTTCAACAAGTTGAGGCATGGCAAATTGCAATGTAAAAGATCCGCTAGACGCCGCAGTCGCTTTGATAGTCCAACTTAAAGAAGTGGTTCCTTCCGCCATTTCAACCAACTGCCCCAAAGGTGGGTCAAAAACCAGGCCTTGTCCCTCGTTGCCAGGTTGGTACTCCAGCGCAATCTGGGCATCCGGATCGCCAATCAGCCAACTGTATTCATAGTCCAGCTTCAGCTCGCAAACTCCTCCTGCAAATAATTTCAGATCCAGGTCGTCCCACCTTATCCTCTGGCCATTTACGTACGGCATGAATTCCTGATACCAGGTAGAAAAATTGATTTGTTTAGATTCAGTGCTCACTGGATAACCTCCTGTTCGATATCCACAACCGGCACGACAGCCCGCACAACCCTACTGATAGCCGGCGTCTGTTCTTATCCACGCTTTACTAACAATGATTTTTATGCCCGCTGCTCACATTAAAACGCCAACTTCACTCTAGAAGTGTTAATCACGTGGTACCCGGGCATTCCCTTCGGCACCTGCTCTCGTCGCAGCAGCCTTAATGCTTGGATATTCAGCATCACCCGTTATTGTCATAAATAATTGTAGCCAACCAAACTGCCTCATCATTATTGTACGGTGGTTCGAAAATCTCCTGGCAACTATCAAACTTCCCCTTTACTCGTGGAAGAAGTTGGAACCAACTCAAATACAATATGCTTTGCATCCCAACCACCATATCCACCCCGCACGGTAGCGGCTAAACGCCCCCGTCTTACACCTGGCAACCTGAACGACACCCGGGCGATCCCTTTGTCATCCGTGCGCGACGGAAGAAGTGTGATGATTGGGTAATCCCACATCACCTCAACATCTTGCAAAGGCTCACCTGTCATGGCCGAAACTACAGTAACGACCGCTGAAACCAGAGTCCCTATGGGAGCAATTGGATTCGGACTGGAAAGCGCCTGTATTTCCCGTGGATGGTTCAAGAAATACGGCAAAGAAACCGACACCGAGTGAAGTTCCTCGCCCACCGTCGCGGTCAGTTCGCCCGCTCCCGGAGTGGTTGGAGTAAAGCGAATTTTCGCCACTCCATAAAAATTGGTCCTGACAGACACCGGCTCCAGCTCCGAACCTTCCCAGACAACGGCAATTCCAACCATCGGCTTGCCTGACAAAGCAGATACAATCATCACCTGTGCCTCAAACTCTGAGCCCCAGTCAATAAACTCGAAACGGCTGTTGATGGCGGACATTTTTATGACTCTCGAACTGCCCCCCAGTGACACCGCATTAAGAGGCGACAGCGCCAGCAGTCGCGAGGCTGCGAGCCGGAAGGAAAAGCCTCCGTCCTTCTCGTCACCGGCAATCAGCGTGAAGGGCAGTTCATCCTGCAACGGCCGCCATTGCCCGAACGTGACCGGGCTCATTGTCAAAGCCAGTTCACTTGGCCCGGTTCCCGTCAGTCCAAGGGCCAGGTGCTGACCATGCAAATAGCTGTCCGCGTTCGCCGATACAACAAAATCGAACTGACTGTTTCGTCGGGGGAAGAACGTCGTCTCTGCCCATTTACGAACGGTAGAGTTGTCCTCCGACTGAACGTCAAGGTCCAGCCAGGGATCGTGATCCAGAGCAAAGACCTCACAGATCTCATTGGCGAAAGTGCCGTCATATGGATTCACGACCCGCGCGTCGACACGATTTAATCCAGGCACCTTCGCGTCATAGTCATGACCAGCCCATCCATCCGCATCAGTCTCGGACTGCATTTGTCGGGATGTCGAATCGCGCCACTGCACAGGCATTCCCGAAGCCGGCAAGCCGGTGAACCATGACAGGAACTGAACCTCTAGCCAGGCGTGCTCACCTTTACTCAACACGGGGTCAATTGCTGCGTGACGCACAGCACCCACCTTGAGTTTGTTGTGATCCAGCTGGTAAAGCTGCTCAGAAGACTCATAGGAAGAAATCGAGTACGGATGGAACTGAAGCTTGAAATGTGCCTTTCCCGAACTTTTTGAACAGTCAAACGCGTATCGCACGCCGCCTGCCGTGACAAGTGCGGGCGTTTGAGTGTTTGGAGTAATCTCTATCTTTTGCGGCAATGGCTCAGTGATTGAACTCCAAAACATTTCAATCCCCTGCAACGGACTGAATGCATTGGGTAACAGGGTCAACAGGTGAATCGCACCGATGCAAGGATATAGAGGGCTGCGACCGATCGGCGAAGGCATTTGATCAAACACCAGCGTCACTTCATCATCGAAATTCTCAGCCATCAAACGGCCTGTCAGTTCCCGCTTGCGCTGCAAATAGGCGCTTTCAACCTCCAGCTCAAAAATGCCGCTACGTTCGTTGCCGGATCTGATTGTCCATTGCAAACCCTCGTTGGTCAGTAAAACAGGACTCCCCAGGGGTGGTTCGAAAACCAGACCCAGGTCCGGGTCGACGCCCTTCCGCCAATTCAGGGTAATCATTTGGCCAATGAACGGGCTGTCCGAGCGTTTCGGGGCAATACCAAAGGTATGGGGTTTGCCGCGCCAGCACAAAATGCCCGCCCCTTGGCTCACGATAGGCTTGGTATCAAAAAAGAAATCAATGTCGTCTTTCCACTCGCTGGTGGTCAACGCAACGATCGGGAATGGACGCATCAGAGGGGTGGCATCTTCCCGTACTTTGATATGTGCCACCATCTCGTACGGGTCAGCCTCAGCCGGTTTATCGAAGGCACTGGACCAGCCATCGATGCCGGTGTAAGTGGTGAAGCTGCCATGGGGCCAGATCCACTCCACCTGAACATTGAGTGCCGGTTTATTGTTAAGTGTCAGTACCTGCACCATGCAGTACACGCTATCGCCTTCATCCACCGCCGGTGACTTGTTGGCCTCCCGCACTTCGCCAATCTTGAGGTTGTTGTATGCCAGCGACATTGCATTATCACGCGAGTCGTGCAAGAGCATTGGACTTGAGAGAAACAGACCGAATGGCGCGTCAAGCACATCGCCGCATTCAAGCGTCCATTCAAGTTCGGTGCCCGTGACATCCCTCGGCTCGCCAAAGTCAGGCACTGAAGTAATCTCCAGGTCTTCAGGTCCGTACCCACCCTCGCGCCATTCCACGGCAATCTGAGTGTCTGATAACGGGCTATCCGCTGGAATGATCAAGGTAACCGGGTAGGTCGTGCCACGGTCGGGATAGCCGGTTTTTTCGCCCCAGACAGCGGCTTCGCCACCCTCAAACTGGACCTGCACCGTCTTCAATGGATCGTCCTTCAGTACACGGACTTCAAGCAATTCCTGGACTGCAAGGTCTTGGTAGTAAGGACTCGGCACCGATACTTTAATTATCTGTAACCCATCACTGTCGGGTGTGTAGTCGAAAACCGCTTTCCCCTCGCCATCGGAGAGGGCGACATGCAGATCGTCTTCACCCAGGCGCCAGGTAACCTTCACACCCGAAACCGGCTTGCCGGTGTAGTGCGACAACACCTGGACCTCCAGCGGCACTGTCTGGCCATATTCCAGAACCGGCCAAAAAGTGGCACGCTTGAGTACGTTCAACTTCAACCGATGGTGCCCCAGCGATACCGCAATCGGATAAGGATCGGCGGTGTACTTGCTGTAGATATTTAATTCGAACAGATAAGGGGCCTCCCCCTCCAGCTCAGGACAATCAAGCAACCATGGCAATTCGATCCGCTGGTTGATCCCCAATTCAGGCGATGTAATCATCGCTTCCTGCGGGTTGTCATCGGCCCATAAGGCAGTGTCGGTGTCCACCCAATCGCTGTCGGAATGGACTTCAAAACTCAATTCATGACGTTGTTCCTGTGTAGCTCCCAGACACAGATACAGCACCTGGTCAGGATCTATCCGCTGAGTGTCATTGACCAACTTCAGCAATTGCAGCGGCAGCAGTTCAACATGAAGTTCAATGCGGGTGATTCGTATGTCCGCAATGGAAGCGTCGCTCGACGTTCTCTTCGGACTGATCAGGGTAACGTCAAGGTCGTCGCCCTTATGAAGGTCTAACTCAAGCGGCACATACGCCCCCCCTTGATGCAAATCGAGCTCCAAGGGATCCGCGTCGCTGGCCCCTCCAGTGGGGAGCAAGTCGATGCTCAGCTTATCTTTATCCTCAGCACCTTTTTTGCCGATCAGCACTCTGCCCAGCGCTGTCTTGTGCGTGTTTTTGTATAGGAAACCGAGGTGGTAACGTGCGCCCTCTGCAGGCTCGACTTCAACTTCCAGCGTTTGAAAAATCGATGCCTCGTTCTTGAGTTGCGCATAGTTGATGGGATTTCCTTCCCAAGTAGCTCCCTCCACCGAGAAGCCGGCCGGGTTGTTGAGGCTCTCCCAGTTATAGTAGGACTTTTCAAAATACCCATTGAGCACCAGGTTACTGTTCGTGTTGTTTGGCCGCGTCTTCATGATGGCTCCACCTCCGGCTCGAGCTTCGGATCGGCCTGGATTACCCACTCCTGGACTTTTTTGGCAAACGCAGCGTCGCCTACTTTGGCTGTGTAACGGACCTTGATCACGATGTCTGTCATCGATGCCAGCATGGCGGCCTGCTGGGTTCGCAAGTGCCAGGGAAAAGTCAGTTTCCATCGGGAAACCGCGCCGGTGTTCTCGAATGGATTGAGCAAGCCTTCATCGGGCTTGAAGACAGCCATGCCGTTGTCGTCCAGCCCGACAGACAAGGCGACTTGCTGGCCGCTGCTCAAGTTGATCAGCACATCCGCAGGCGCTACCCCGTCGCGAGGACCGTGCAAGTACGCCAGCGATTCGTACGACGGTTGCGTGGCCGTGAAGCTGCCCACCTGCAACAGCGTGGCCCTGGCATCCTCGTAAGCGGATTTGAGCACCGGCAGCGTGACTTCGACGGAACTGATCTGCCGACAGTAGTGGTCCGGGTAGTCACGATCGAACAGTAACTGGCGCAGCTCGAAATTCAGGATGCCTTCTTTTCTCAAATTAGCGAACGCGTCAAGCCAAGATTCAAAACCCGTTTGCCTGCTGGTGGGGTCATCGAACAACTGGCGCAGGGAGATTGTCTTGACCAGTTCCTGGCGTCGCTCATAGCGCCGCAGATAATCAGACTCCATCCGTAACAGATCCGCCTGCAATGAGGAGCCGGCCGTCAAACCGTGACGCTGATCGAGCCAGACATCTGGCCGGATGATGCTTGACGTGAACTCACACGTTTCTGCCTGGAGCGCCCCCTGTGCGCTCAGGCACAACGCCACAGCAGCGTCGTAGGCCTGAAAGTGCAAGGTCTTCATTTGGCCGATCAACCAGCGATACAGCTCCAGGTTGGTGGCCCGTTTTTTCAGGAAATCGAAGAGGCTCAGCGCCTGAGCGTTGGCCTTGAGGGTTTGATCCAGACTGGCCTGGGCCGAATCGATGGCTCGCTCCTGAGCAGTGATTTGAGCATCGATCGCGTTTATTTCGGCGCTGGCCTGGGCCCGTGCCAGCTCCCACTCCTGCTCGCGACGACGATAGCTTTCGGACGTCGCCATTTTATCGGCGGCATGGCGTACGCCATCTGCTGCAATCTGGAAGCCCAAAGCTACAGCCTCGGGCACACCTCCCGGCCTATGGCCGCCGCTTGCAACCCCAAAAATGTTGGGAATCGCGTCAAGGATGCTCGCTGCGGTCCTGAATCCGGTAGAGCCGCTCGCCAGAACGATTGACACATCGAGCAACGTCATGACTTCATACTCGTCTTCGGAGATCCCCCCCTCATACAGCTGTTTGAAATGTAGTTGACGCTCCTCGACCATTATCCGACTGCGCTGCAATGCAATCAGGCTGGCGCGCTGTTGGGCAAGGGATTCTTCTTGCACCTGACGGGCAAAATCGCCCAGTTCGGTCAGATGCCGCTGCTGCATTTCCTCCTGCTCGACACGATCCTGTTGCTCGATCAAGCGGAGCACCTCGTTGCCAAACTCCTGGAGCAATTGCACCGAACGCATTGCCACTTCAAACAATACTCGCCAGCGAAACGCCGGCACCCGCAATTGGCCGCCCATCGGTCGTACGGCTCCCGTACCGCCAGCCGCCAGATGGTTCAACAATGCTCCAGGGTCCATAGCGGTGAACAACGGCATCGACAAAGCCTTGCCGTCAATAGTCAGGTTATGTCGCAGGTTATAGATACGTTTGGCCGGCAGGTCATAGGACTCGAGCAACCGCGAGCTCACCGGCAACTTGAAGGATGTCGTGCCGTATACCCCGGGATGCACGAATTGGGCAGTCGTGACGGGCAACTGGTCGGGCTCCAGTGACAGTGTTTTTTCAAAGTCAGCCAGTGCCGATCGGGTTTCGAGCTCCGCCACCAGATCCTTCAGTGCTTGGGGTGACCATTCGTAGCGGGTTCGACTGTCAGACACTCGGCCCATCAAGTTCAGGGCCCGCACGTATTGCAACTTGGCCGCTACAAGGCTGTCGCGCGTCAGTTGGCGGTACAGCCAGTCGCCCCACGCAATGATGTTGTTCACATAGTCGAGGAAGATCACGATTTGATAATGCCGGGGCGACGAGTAGGCAATCGCGTCCGGGTCGGTTGGCGCAAAGGCTTCGTACTCGATCCTGGCCTGTTTCACCGCCAACGGCCGGCATCGCCAGTAAGCAAGCTGCGCACCGATACTGCCATCGACCGCCTTGGCGGGCGCCTGAGGGTCGAACAGGTAATGCAACCACTGCTGGGCCTCGAGAAAACGATTCTCGTCACGCAAGCGACACGCCACCAAGTGCGGCAAATGGAAGAACAGCTCCCAGAAATACACACCGTTGCTGCTGTCGAACGGGCCGTTCGGTTCAGTCAATTCTGGAAGCGTTGGCTCATTCGGGAACTGGGTCGACCAGTCGAGCACTGCCCCCATTGATACATTGGAGCGAAACACCAGGTCGGCGCCGATCAGCGTGTTCAACCGAACGTACTTGAGCTCGAGTACTGTGTCCGGTTGGTTGAATGCCAGAAACTGAGCGCCTTTATCCGTCGCACCTGCAAGGGGTTTATGAATGCTTGGCAAGGGCCCCTGCGCAGGCAGTGAAGTAGGGACCGTCAAAACAACGGTTTTCCCGTCATCACCTTTTTTTAGTGTGCAAGTAATCGTGAAATTTGCAAACGAAGGCCTGTTTACTTCTAGCCATGGAGTCGACCAACCTCCGTTGAGGGAGTAGCTTCCGGTGATGGAAGATCCGTTATCTCCCGAGTATTCCACCTTCAGCGTGAATTCCTTCTCGGCCCCTGTTTCGCCAGGTTCCTTAAGTGCACAATGCCCCTGAACACGCAATTTGTAGCCAGAACCGTCAGCAACGATGTAAGCCTTGATGCCAAGATAATCGGCGAATTCATCTGTGGCGGTGGAGCTGGAAAGAGAAGGAAAATCGCCTGGTGCTACCCTTTTCTGTACGCTGAGAGGCTCGGCAAACAACACATTGGCCAGATAATCCATGACAGGCCCTTCGTCCGGCAGTTTGCGCATCAGCGGATCACGGGTTTCGTAGATCGCAACGGAACTGTCCGACTTCGCCGTCGCGCCTGCCGTACCATTGGTGAGATGCACAGCCAACCGGCCCTCAGGGTATTGAGTGTCCTGTTCATTTCGCAAGACCACCGCCACCAACCGACAGTCCTTTGATACGTCCTTGTCCAACTGAGACAGGTGCAACCGGATGGGAGGTGACCAACGTCCATTCAACGCAATAAACGCCACTTTGATTTCCAGTTCATAAGGCTTGAGCAAACCCCTGCCCGCAGACCTGTCAAACAGCCCAGTGCGCCATTCGGCCCAAACCATGCACAAACGCCCTTCCCAGAACACCAGTCGGCTGTCCAGCACGCTATCGTCGGTGGGGATGTCCGCCTGCTGCCACTCTCCCCACGCCGTGGGGTTAACCGCGACAGAGTTGGCGGCAAGCTCTATGGCGGCTTTGCGCCAAAAATAACGATAGGGCTCGATACGCTCCCTGCCAACGAAGTAGTAATCGCTCTTCAGCGGGTTGGAGCCGTCCATATAACAGGTGAGAACATTCAAGTTGCAGGTTTCCTCAAAGGTGCGCAGGTACTCTTGCACCCCTTGCTGCACTGAGTCTGCGGTCAGGCGGGCCTGATTCAGATGACCTTCAAGGGCCTTGAACAAACTGCTTTTGCGAATGCGCACAAAAGGCGTGATGTAATCTTCCGGTGTGCACTTGAGCAATTGGCTCGCCGACCAGGGGCCGTAGCTGCTGGCGATATCCCACTCTTGCAGATCATCCGGGTCAAATTTGCGGTCGCTGTAACCCGGCTCGAGCTTTTGATAAACCGCATGGATGTACTGCTGCAGGCAGCTCACGGCTTCCGCCACCCAAGAGGTATTGACCTGCTCGCTGTCCAGAGGATCTGAGCGTAACCATGCGAACAAATCATCAGCCGTTTGCAGACCCATCGGAAAAGGAAATTCTTCCTGGGTATGTTTCGCATTCAAACAGAGGTCAATCAACGCATTGCGCCGCAAAGCCGCCAGTTCACCGAACGATTGCTTGGCCATCACCGTATCCTGTCAGTGTTAAGTTTTCACGGCTCGCCCTGCCCCTCGCCATGGCGCAAGCCAGCGAACTCATCCGGGTTAAGGAAGTTCTTTAACGAATTTGATGGTTCGAAATACGAGGGAGTTTTCGCCCACCAAAGCCTTGACCTTCACCTGCGCCTCTTCGTCACTGGTGAACGTCAGTTCAGCGACACCCTTGCTGTTGGTCAGAGTATTGATGGGGATTTGACGCAAGGGCTCAATTGTCCACGCCACCTGCTCACCCACAAAGCGGTTCCCATACCGGTCGAGCACCGTCGCTCTGAAGGTAACCAGTGTCCCGAGCAGCACAGGGCCGGGAGGCTCCGGAAAAGGGTTGTCCGTATCAAGGTCCAGCGACTCGCGATCCGGACCGATCTCGACTTCCGGCGCGACGCGTTTTTTGCCCAGGTCCAGCTCCAACGATGGAACAGCCGTGCCCATCAGCGGGCCGGGGTAAAATCTCGCCGTGGCGACTCCCTCATTGTTGGTGGTAACCATTGGCGACTCAAATCGACCCAGCTCGCAGCGCCAATGAACATTGACGAATCCCTGCCCCACGTCCGCACGGTTTTTTACCGTCACGGTGTAAGTGGCGAATTGCGTAGGATGGTTCGCCACCAACTGTGATGGGGACACCTCGCATGTGACGTGCACATCCTGACCTATCGCTTCGACGTCATCGGCCAGAGTCGGGTCGGCGCTTTCGGACAAATTGGCACTGACTCGATCCGCAACGGATTCGTAATCATCGAAGACGCTATCCGGGCCCACATTCGCCACGTCCAGAATGGTTTCGGCGTCCAGTCCACTTCGCTGCGCGAACGCTCGAATACGGGTCAGCACATCAAGCTGCACCAATGTGCGGATAAAACCTTCGGACTCATTCGCGTGGACCGCGCAGGCGCGCACTTCCCGGACACTCCAGGCCAAAAGCTCCGCCAGCATTTTCGCCGCCCGTTCCTTAACCAACTCTTTCCCGTCGCCGGCAAGGGGGTCGGGCAAAGCGTTGACGCGTTTCAGGTAATCGAGCAGTTTTTCCTCCGGCTGACCGGTCAACTTGACCGCACGCTTGTAAACCGTGAGGTAATAAAGGGTCGAGAGGGTGAATTCCTGCACAGTCTTCAACCCGAACCATTGGTAACCCACCTGCGTGAAATGCACGAGAAAACCCGCACTCAGTTGCAGCGTCGTGGCCACGTTACTGCGTCGCGAAAACTCGGCCAGCACACTCAGGAACGGATCGCCCGGCGCCTCGGCGGCCTGCCGGCGAGTGGCACTGCCTGCGGCGGCTGGCAAACGATTAAGCACCTCGGACAGTACGCCGTACACCGTAGAACCGGACCATGTCAGCACTGGCAGGACCCGTTCCGAGGTAAGCCCGGCATGCGCGCCCAGGCTTGCTTGCACGACATTGCGCTGGCCGGCCTCGCTGCGCAGCATCACCGCGAGGATTTTCTCGACGATGATCAGTCGCGCGTCGTCGTCGATACCACCAATAGCGGCTGCCACGGCTCGATCGATCATTTCCCGGGCATAGGACTCATACGATTGTTCCGGCGTTTCGGTGAAGTGAACGATCAGCCCGTGTTCATCCACCAGCGCCCGCAACACGTCCAGCCATTGGCGATTATTCGACAGGGTCGGTACACCCACCATGATCAGTGCTTGCTCGGTAAACAACACGGGCAAGAGCTGGACTTGCAATTGGGTAAACAAGCCAAGTTGCGCGTCTGTCGGTTGTGCCGGCTCCACGATGGGCGTCACCTGCTTGATGACCCAATGCACCGGCAACTCGGCGTCGCGACACCAACGAACACAGTCCATGAGGCCGTGGATCACAGTGAGTGCATCCGGTGTTGTTTCACTTCGATTAGTGTTAGTCCGGGGGGCACCGGCCAGCCGAGTAACCCAATCTTCGCCGCCGAGAATGGCAAGCAGCAGGACGGCCTGGATGGGCGTAATCCCCAGCAGGCGCGGTAACCTGGCCATTCGATAGAAACTGGAAACTATCGGCAAACTGCGCGCAAGCTCTGAGACTCCATGGGCATTGGCCACAAAATACGCAAGGCAGAAATAGGTCTCCAGGTCGATGCTCAGCCCCTTGCGTAACTGGTGGACCGTGACCCAGTCCGCGTTGGTTACCGGGATAATCGGAAACCCGACATCGTCGATTTTGAAAGGGTTCAGGAGACTCCCGCCCTCGTTGAAAATGCGATCGAACTGAGCCTTTTCAGTGCCCCGACCGAAGATCGAGATTACCCCGACAAACGCCGCAAAATCCTCGGACGTGCAGGCAAACTGCTCGCGTAATTCCTGGAACAGACCCAGTGTCCGAATGGTGTTGGCCGTCATCTCGTACGTTGGGTCAGAAACCGATTTATCTTCAGCGTTCGATCTCTCTTCAGCGTTCATGGCTGCGACGATCACTGCATCGACTTCGTGGCTGGGTAATTGCAGCCAGGCGTCCAGGCGCAGTTTTCGGTTTATGCGGTCGAAACGGTCGTGGCTAAGGTTCCGGAAGTAATTGAAAATCTCAGACCCACTGATTTCATACACAATGGATATAGGGGGATTGAGCCCCTTATGAATGAAGACCGATCCGGCATGCACCCCCGATACAGGCAGTACAAATGTATCCACAGAACCGGGGCCTGACACATTCTCAGACAAACCGATCGAAAATCCCTCAATCGACAACAACGCTTCCAGGCGCTCATAGTCCAGCTTCGTTCGCTCGTTGAACACTTTCACTTGCCTGAGGTCGCCTCCCAACGGCGCCTGCAGCCCAAAGTAGCGCTGATAAAAATCCCCCGGTTCGCGTGGCGTCTCGGTCAGTATTTTCCGCTGCGCAGGACTAAGTCTCGCGGCCTGGATGAATGACTTGTCATACTTGGCACCCCAAGGTAGTGGGCGAATGAAATACGGAAACGACGGATCACACAGGCGCACGACACTGCCGACCGACTCGTCGCATCGCCGTGTCACATAATCGAGCGTTTCCCAAGGGGTGTGAAACGGCAATGCATTGGGGAAAAAGCGTTCGCTCAAGTCCTTGTCTATGTTCTGCGTCGTGCCGCTCATGTTCTCGATGAAGGTTTCCATTACGCGTGTAATGACCTCCACCGAAGACACCGTGCCATTGACCGTCAGAGTGTCAACCGACAGCGCCTCCAGGTCGGGGCGCCGTCCTGTCAGGGGTAACTTCGTATTATCCGCACTCCCCAGCCGATACAGCGCCCAATGCATCAAACACACCAGATAAGCTGCGGGCGAATGAATCGCTTCAATTGCACTGGGTGGGCACATTTCTTCGAAATTTGGTTTGAACAACAGTGAATAGTTCGGACCACTGTTGAGCCCTGCATACGCTTGCACCGGTGCTTCTTCATCGGCCAGCCGGTACTCGATGAACCGACGTACAACCTGCGTCGCCAGACCGTTGATTCGTTCTTGAAAAGCGCGAGCCTGCTGAACGCTCATCCCGTACTCTGACACCAGCCCACTCACGCCTTTTTGCGCCAGAACGCACACCGAACCCTCTTCGTTCAGGTACTTGCCGAGAGCTGAAAACTCTTTGCGCAAAGGCTCGTCGAAGAGTTGCTCGTACAGCTGTCGAGCAATTTGATTGGGGGAGTGGGTCATGCTGTTACTCCTGTGTCCTGGGCATCATCGACGTGAAACGAATGACGGGCCTGTCATTCCCTGTGGCTCCATTAGGTGACATGACAGGTGTAGCGTCTACTGTCACAAATGACAGTAGACGCTACCGTTTGTCGGGGAGCTAAGGGTTCAAATCAGCACCGCGGCCCTGAGCGGGCATGATTTCAAATCGAGCACTGTCAGCCGTGGCAGATACCTGCTCCCCACCCTCTTTCACGCTTTGCACCGCGCACACCCAGTGCTCGCTTCGGGGTAACTCGTTCGGCGGTGTCGCTTCCCAGTCTTCGCCGACAGCAGGGGATGTGATCAGGTCTATGTCCGGGTTGAACCAGGCTTGCAGCCGAATCTCTGCCCCCGGCATTCCCGTGCCGGCAAACGTCGGCTGGGATTTGACCCATCGGCCAGGGAGCGGCGCGGTAAACTGCGGTGGCTGGGGCCGAAGTTCAACCGGTCGCGGCGTGGTCCATCCAGAGAGGTAGTCCCCGAAGCTTTGTTGAGCCACCAGCGAGGGATGACCGGCCGGTCGGTCAAGCAACAACCAGAGCGACCAGGTGCCGTTTTCCAGGACCTGCGTCGTACCGAGAATCACATCGAGTGCGTCAGCGAAGGCAACGCTGACCGTATCGCCCCCGTAGCCAAAGCCGGAAATCGCCACACGTGACTCGATGGCTTCACCGCGGGCCGGTGTTTCGATCACCGGGTGAGCAGGCACGACGCCGAGAACATGATCCAGCGTGAATTCAGATGCCTGCCCCTTGAAGAACTGTTTGAACCGCAAGGTTTCGGTCCCCAACGGCAAGGTCGCGTCGTAGTACCAAGTGCCGTCGTACTTCACTCGAATCCGGTCCCAAGGCTCAAGCTCCTCCCCCCGCCACACACACACCTGCGCCACCTCCGAACCCGACGCGCGACTGCCATGACCTTCGATTCGGAACGTGCGGGCAACCGTATCCCCCGGTTTCGGCGTGTCGACCGTGGGCGGCAACAACACCGCTTTAAAGCTGATGAGCTCACTTCTGCCAGAAGGCAGTTTGTCGAACGACTGCACGGCGTAAATCTGATACTCGCGAAATTCGAGCTCCAGAAGCGGAACCGTCCAAGCCTCTCCAATCACCATCGCCTTGCCCAGTGGCCGGTTGTTCGCGTAATCGTAAATCGTCATCTCGGCACCGGCATATCCGCCGGTGCCTGTAATGATTGGCTCATAGCCCACTGGCGGCGTCATCGGTTTGATGACTGGTGTGGGAACGTCCACGGTGAAGGGTTTGGTCACCTCGTTGGAGGTCTGTCCGCCAAAGGTTTGGGTCGCCTTGACGGTGTGGGAACCTGGTTTGAAAAGCGCCGGACGGCGGAAGGTCCATCGACCGTCCCTGTCGCTGTCAGGCACGGGATGGGCCGTTGTGATGGCGTCACTGAAGAAGAGCGTGACCACCGCGCCCTTCCAGCAAGTGCCGGTGATGTCCGGGGACAAGCCGTTTTCGACGATGGGATCGATGGCGGGCAGTGGGGCCTTGATAACTACTTGTTGTGGCCCCGTCCAGTCCGACGAAAGTTGTGGTTTTCCGGTGGGCGTGAACAGCTGCCGCGCCTCAACAGAATAGGTGCCCGGGTCCCACTGCTCGAGCGCATCGTTGCTCCACCTATTGTTCTTCACATCGACGATCGGCATCGAAGGAAGTATGGAGTTCGAGGAACTGGTGATCCGCAGTTCGACTTTGGCCGGCGCGTGGCCAGCCCAACCGTTACCGGTGCCGGAAAACTTTGGTTTCTGGTCGATACCAACTTGATGTGTGAGCGTGGGTGGGGGGACTTTTACGTCAAAAATGACCGGCTTGGTGTTCCATTCAGAATCAATCCAGGCATTGCTCAAACCTAGAACTTTCTGTTTCGCATCGATGCTGTAGGAGCCTGGTAGCCAGTCAGGGTAAGTCTTCGTCCAGAGGGTCTCGGTGACGTCAAAGGTTTTTACAACATCTCGCTGGGTATACCAAATTTCAAGCCTGGCACCGATATACCCCGTACCGGTAATGGTTACCGTGCCGTTTGTTGCAACGGCATCAAGTAACTCGACCTTGGGTGGGCGGATATTGTAGCTGCGCTCCCGACTGCGCCCGGAATGCTCACCGCTGCCAATGAATTGCTCCGCCGCTAGGGAAATAGGTCCCGGTGATACGGTGACAGTGACGTCCCAAAATCCGCCAGCCTTCACTGGACCGGTGCCAAGAACGGTGTGTTTGTCTAGATCCTTAAGAATCTCGACGGTGGCACCTGCCAATCCGGTGTGCCCGCTTAGGGTAAAGGTTTGTTCCAGAGTACTACCACTCACGGGAATGGTAATGAACGGCGGCACACCGGCCACTGTAAAAGTCACGGCGTCCGAATAGTAGAAGGTCCCCCCATACATTTGCCATCGAACCTTTACTTTATATTCTCCAATTGGCAGCATTGGATTCGGCAACACTTCCCAATAACCGGAAGTTGGAACAGTAATCGAAGGGCTGTACACAACATTAAGTTTTTCCGCATCGACTATCTGAAGAGCAGCACCTGCAACGGATTCTCCCGTGAAGATGATATCGTTCTGGCGCAGCACATCACCCTCGCGCGGCTTAAATAGCGTTGCATCGTATAATTTGAAATTTCGAACTGCAGAATTACGAGAAGTAAATCCGGGGCTGGATTGCTCAACGACAATTGAATAATCACCATAAGGCAAGGGCTGATTGAGATTGATGGCCCATTGATTTGCATTGGCCGTGAACGTTGCACTCAGCGGCTCTCCCGAGTGACTATTCATCACCCTGAGGTTACAGCCTTCACCGCCGGTCCCGGTAATCCTTAGCTGGCGATCCGCTACGACTTGATTTTGAGCCGGATACGTAATAACAGGTTGATCACTAACGTATACGTATCTATAAATCTTTTCAGAGTAGTGTGCACCATACTTCCAGTACGCTTCATACACGCCCACACCGGAACTAGCACTATCAACGGGATGGTGATTCCATTTCTCACCCGGGAAATACCGCCATTCAAAAGAATTCGTCAAAGCGCCGTTCACCCAGTAATTAAACCAAACGTGGTGCTGATCCCAGTGCGGAATTTTAAAAATAAAAACATTCGATCGATTGACAATCGTCCAATCAAAGAGACTACTGATCTCTAGTGGAGGAGGAATAAAAACTAATCCTGCCTCATCAGTTGTCAGGATGTTCGCGCCGGCTTGCGGTGCACTCTGAGTCAGAGGCTCTACAGGGTTGTCCGATCTCTCATCGACAGAACCTTGCTCATGAGCAGCATCTGTAAAATCAACTTTCTCATCGGACATGATCCAACTCCTGTACTTGGACGCAAACTCGGCCTGCCGCAACTTGACCCACTGCTTTCTTTTACATCGATCGACGGGCGACCGACTACCTGTCAGATATGACAGTGCCGACGAACGGCCCTCCTATACCCCATCACTTTTCCTAATGTTTTCAACCCTTCAGTCCGCGGCTACAGCGCCTTGCGCATTTGCCTACAGATCCGCCAGAATCCGCCGGCTTGTGCGCCTTGGTCTTGCCCCGTAACTTGATCCGCGTCGCTGCCAATCAGCGATCGGGTTTAGTCGCCCGGCGGTTCGATACGATGTGCATAAGCGTCATCCAGTCGGGAATTCCCTATCCCCGCACTTGATGGTGGCTGTACGCAGGGCGCCCTCGGGCGCGCCGGATTTCGTATCTCCGCCGGTCGACTAACCTGCGTCCAGCCGCCACCCTAATTCGTTTAGTCGCGAGACGGTGGTGGCTCCCTTACGGAGATCGACTATGTTCAAGGCAACACCCAATCCCCCCGAAGCCGACCCGGTTTCCCCCTATTCCACCCTCCATTCAAAAAAGCTCAACGCCGCCGCCAACAAGGCGCTGGACCATTACCTCAAACCCCACATCAACCGCCTCCCTTCATCCCAGGACCGTGCCATGGAAATGTTCACCGTCGTCCCCGATGCAAACCCCGAAGCCCTGACCATCCAGACCTACGAGACCTTTTCCTCGGTCAGCATTCTGCTGCTCGACCTGGCCGAAAGCCTGGAGGACAAGCCGCGGCATCTGGCGATGGCGATTTATCAGTTGAGTGAGTTGGGGTTGATGCTGGTGGAGCGGTCGCTGGAGAACGAGACGGCGATCAAGGTGACCTGAGCTTAAATATCAGGCGCCTGCGCTAACGCCTTCGCGGGCAAGCCCGCTCCCACAGGTTCGGTGGTGTACGCCAACGTTTTGTTCGACGCGATCACTGTGGGAGCGGGCTTGCCCGCGAAGGCGCCAGTACAGGCACCGCAGGGCATCACGCAGAAGCAGGCAGCGGCTGAAAACTGAAGTATTGCTTCAAGGCGCTGACCAGTTGCCCATACTCCGGCGGTGCCCGTTGCAGGCTGAACCCGGCGTCGTAATGGTGAGGGGTCGTGTCTTCATGGCACCACAAACAACACCCCTGAAGATCGATGACCTGCATGCAGCCATCGCTGTCGGGGATTTTCAGGCGCAAATCGAAATCGGCGCCGATCATCATCGGCAGCTGGCTGATCAGCATCAGCCCGTCTTCGGACACATTGCCCAGAAAGCCGATGGGTTTGTCGGTGACACTGTTGAACACTCTTAGAAAATACGGCAGTTGATGCCGCTCGATCCGGCGGTCAGTAAACATGCGCAAATGGCCCAGCAAGGCTCTTAAGCAGAGCCGCACTAATGCTTCGGAACGGGCCGGCTTCTTTTATACAGAGGCATGGGCGCGCTCTCCCCGATCCCGGTGCGACAGTCCATAACGCCGCTGCCGCTTACGCCTGCCGATCACAGGTGTTGCGTCGACAGAGGCAAGGCTCTGAATCGATCTATTCGACTATAGCTCACCACCGCCGGTGAGCCAGCCTTTGAACGATCAGGACCATCAGAACTGCGTCGGGCGCACGACCGCAGCCGCACTGCGCAGCGGATAGTGGCCCAGCGACTGCAAGGTTTCCAGGCGGGCGCGGGCGCGGTAGGCGTACTCACTTTGCGGGTACGCGGCGATGATGAACTGGTAGGTTTGCGCCGCATCGACAAACAGTTTCTGTCGTTCCAGGCACAAGCCGCGCATCATCGATGCTTCCGGCCACACGTAAGGCCGAGCTCGGCTGGCGCGTTCGACTTTGGACAGTTCGAGCATCACCTGCTCGCAATTGCCACGGTCATAGGCGCTGTAGGCGTTATTCAAATGATGGTTCATCGACCAACGGGTGCAGCCCGTGACGCTGAGGGCAAGGGCGGCAATGAGCACGAATCGCATGGGGGTTCTCCTGTCTTGCGCTCTGTATCGACCCGTTGGCGAAAATCTTCAATGATCGGGTGCCGGAATGAGCGTGTAGCAGCATAAGACAAGCGGTAACGAATCACCCGCTTCGGAGTATTCGCGCAAGGTGGCACTCAACGTCCTGACCGAGCGAAAAAAAAACCCACTGAGCCGCCAAGGCTCAGTGGGCTTGCAAATGAACGAAGACGTTCCGGTCATTCGACTACGAAGGATCGACTCCGCGACGCAGGCGAAGGCCCATAATTATTGGTCTGGACTGCCGAAATAGTATTCCGACCCTCAGGCAGGTTTTCAGAAGCATTACCTGACCAAGTACCGTCCGACCATACGCGGACTTTCAATAACAAAAGCTTGTCTTCCGTTCTAACCTCAACGATGGCATCTGGAACACCGGTTCCCTTTAATCTGACTGGGTTTTCCACTGTAGCGGCCGTTCCCGGTTCAACGATTACCGGCTCCGCCGGTTGCTGAGAGTTTGTAGTCATGTTGTCATCTCCCTGACTCGTCACCTGTTGACGAAGCTCCAGCGCATTCAATCCCGCCCTCAAGCGCCTGCCTACCTGATAGAACTGACAGTGCCGACAAACGGTAGGTCTATTGAAATCGGTGTGGCTGAAAACTTTCGGGATTGTTCGTTTCAAGAAACAAACGAATAAGTAGTGCAAACGAACAATGACTACAACCAGAGACCATAGTAGCCTCACCCAGCGCTTGAACTCAGGAGTCTATGCATGTCCGTCCGTCGCACCAAAATCGTCGCTACCCTTGGCCCGGCCAGTAACTCGCCGGAAGTTCTCGAACAGCTGATTCTGGCTGGCCTGGACGTCGCCCGCCTGAACTTTTCCCATGGCACCCCCGACGAGCACAAGGCTCGCGCGAAGCTGGTGCGTGACCTCGCGGCCAAGCACGGCCGCTTCGTCGCCCTGCTGGGTGACCTGCAAGGCCCGAAAATCCGTATCGCCAAATTCGCCAACAAGAAGATCGAGCTGAAGATCGGTGATCAATTCACCTTCTCCACCAGCCATCCTCTGACCGAAGGCACCCAGACCGTCGTCGGCATCGACTACCCGGACCTGGTTAAAGACTGCGGCGTGGGCGACGAGCTGCTGCTCGACGACGGCCGTGTGGTGATGCGCGTTGATACCGCCAATGCCACCGAACTCAATTGCACCGTATTGATCGGCGGCCCGCTGTCCGACCATAAAGGCATCAACCGTCGCGGTGGCGGCCTGACCGCTCCGGCCCTGACTGAAAAAGACAAGGCCGATATCAAGCTCGCTGCCGAGATGCAGGTCGACTACCTCGCCGTGTCCTTCCCGCGTGACGCCGCCGACATGGAATACGCCCGTCAACTGCGCGACGAAGCCGGCGGTACTGCCTGGCTGGTGGCGAAGATCGAACGCGCCGAAGCCGTGGCCGACGACGAAACCCTCGACGCGCTGATCAAAGCCTCCGACGCCGTGATGGTTGCCCGTGGTGACCTGGGTGTGGAAATCGGCGACGCCGAGCTGGTGGGCATTCAGAAGAAAATCATTCTGCACGCACGCCGCCACAACAAGGCTGTGATCGTGGCGACCCAGATGATGGAGTCGATGATCCAGAACCCGATGCCGACTCGTGCCGAAGTGTCCGACGTAGCCAACGCCGTGCTCGACTACACCGACGCCGTGATGCTCTCGGCGGAAAGTGCTGCCGGCCTGTACCCGCTGGAAGCGGTGCAAGCCATGGCGCGCATCTGCATCGGCGCTGAAAAGCACCCGACCAGCAAGACCTCCAGCCACCGCATCGGCAAGGTCTTCGAAAGCTGCGACCAGAGCATCGCGCTGGCAGCCATGTACACCGCCAACCACTTCCCGGGCGTGAAGGCGATCATCGCCCTGACCGAAAGTGGCTACACGCCGTTGATCATGTCGCGCATCCGTTCCTCGATCCCGATCTACGCGTTCTCCCCGCACCGCGAAACCCAGGCTCGGGCTGCCATGTTCCGTGGCGTCTACACCGTGCCGTTCGACCCGGCATCGCTGCCGCCTGAGCAAGTCAGCCAGGCCGCGATCGACGAGTTGCTCAAACTCGGTGTTGTGGAGAAAGGCGACTGGGTGATCCTGACCAAGGGCGACAGCTACCACACCATCGGCGGCACCAACGGGATGAAAATCCTGCACGTTGGCGACAAGATGGTCTGAGTGATCGGTTGCTGAAAAACAAAAGCCCCGCCATGTGAATGGCGGGGCTTTTTGGTTTCTGATCTGGAAGAGGTGTCGCCTTGATGGACGCCTTCGCGAGCAAGCCCGCTCCCACAGGGGGTTTGTGTACCCACAGATCCAGTGTGGGAGCGGCGGTGCGACGACTCGACTTGCTCGCGAAGGGGCCCGCCCAGTCACCGCAGAATCAATGCCGTTTGGCGACCCCGGTCAACGCCGCAATCGCTTCCGCCGAGCGCAGCTGCTGGGTGATCTGTGCGTTCTCTTCTTCTATGGCCGGCTCATCCCGAATAACAACTGACCGTCACACGTTCACCGTTACCTTCAGTGGTACCGACGGTGATGATATTCGCGTCGTGCTGTCGTAGCGTTGCAGCAGCGATAGATACCCTGGGTTCCCCTCGGATAACGCCCTCTTGTCCAAAACGGCTATCCAATTGTCCGGAGGGCAGGTAGCGGGCGATGGCATACCGGGTTATGCCTTCCGATGTTTGACCGCCACCGACCAGTGTGAGGTGTTGATTCTGGACGATGACATCGCGCCACATCACATCCATTTGCGGGATGGATAGCAGGGCAGGCATTCCATTGTTGAACTGCGCATCCGGTTGGCCTTCGGGGTCGATAACCGATAGAAGCCCACGGCCGGTATACCACGCCCCGCCCAGATGTCCTGCGCCGACCGTTTTGCCGTCCTGGGTGAGGGCTATCGGTCCCAGATAAGTGTTTACCCCTGGTATCTCGACCGTGGCATAACCTAGCTCTCCGAATGTCGCGTCGATGCCCCCGTTTTCATGAATTCGTGTCATAAAACTGAACGTGTGTGTACGTATTCGCGTCGTACCGGCGACCAGGTAACGGCCATCGGCTTGCACGGCAACACCTTCAAGCGTCGTCAGCCCAGAGTCTTTGTAAGGGACAGGGACATAGCCTCGGCTATTAAATGTGGTGTCCAGAGAACCATTGGGTTCCAGTCGAATCAGCAGTCCCTCGTATCGGTCGTTCAATACCCTTTGGGGGGTGAGTGTCAGGAGTATTTTATCGCCGGCCAACACCGTTGAATGGCGGCAGAATCCTGTTTGCAGCTCGTCTTGTCCGTCAGGTTTGAGCTGGACGATTTGTTGTCCGTTCTGGCCAAAGGTCGTATCTGCACTGCCATCGCGATGGAACATGGCCAGTGCCGGGTACGTGCGCATTGATGTCGTCTTCTCTGCGACGAGTAGAATTCGACCATCGCGCAGCAGGTGCAGATCAGTCACCGGGGTGATCTCGTTATCCTGGCCGAACTCTCCAATGACGTATCCATCGATACCAAAGGTCATGTCTGGCGAGCCATCTGGCTGTAGACGAGCCAGCCCGAAGCCGGGACCAGTGCGAAATCCAACGACGATTTTATTGTCGGGTTGTATTTTTACAGTTTCGCCATAGCCTTCAACACTCAAGTAAATTCGGCCGCCATCGCCGAAGCCGGGATCTAGATCGCCAGAAGCTAAAGGTGACTGGTTGTGTACGTTGGACATGGTCCTGCTCTCCCGACTGAGGATGATGACAATCGTGCCCGAGCCCTTTCGGGCCCGGGCGAAGGGCTACGCCAGGTAACGCAGGATGGCTGATTTTTGCGATTGATCGTCAGCCGCGAGCAGCGTCTTATTGTCGGTCTGCAGCGTCATCGCAGTGACACCATCACCTTTGTCGAAACCGGTACGGGTCCAACCCGATCCGTTGAACACAGGATCCAGGGTGCCATTGCTCTGGAAACGAGCGACAACGCCGTCGAAGTGAATGGCGTCTGAACCCTGTATGGCTCCCGCCACGACGATCTTCCCGTCGGTTTGCATCGCAGCACCTACCCAGCCGGTCGGTTTGTCATCCAGTTGCGTGTAAACCGGGCGCGCGCCATTGAACTGGATGTTTGGACTTCCATCAGGCTCAAGACTCACCATCACGCCTTCAGAGGGGCTGGAGATAACTTCGCCAATAGCGAGAATTCGTTGATTAGGTTGCATCGACATCTGTGTGAAGCGCAGGCGTTTGTCGTCAGAGGGAGAGGAAGCAACGAGAACGAAGCCCTCTTTACCAAAGGTGCGATCCAGGCTGCCGTCAGTGTTGTAACGAGCGACAAAAGCATTTTTTGATTGGTTAAAACTGCCACAGGCCAGGTATTGGCCGTCTGCTTGAAGCAATACATTGTCGATCAATACCGGCTGATCAGGTGCGTCAGGATGGCTCAAGGTTATGTAGCCAACACCATTGAAACTCAGATCAAGTGAACCGTTGCTCTGGAGTCTGAAAATCGCTCCTACCCGGGGACGATAGGTGCAGACCAGGATTTTACCGTCGGGAAGTACCTGGGCAATGTCTGATGCCGGGCTTGTCGGGGTCATTGCCGTTTGACCCGGTGGGTCAATGGCAGTGGCAAGCGGGGTGTCGATGATGACTTTCCCCCCAGTGCCAAAATCTGGATCAAGGCTGCCGTTGTGGTTGTAGCGGGCCAACGCCGGGACGTACGCGGGGTACTGATCTACACGGGTTGAGGCCTGAAGAAGAATGCTCCCGTTTTCAAGAAGGGTAATGGTACTGCCAGCTGAGTCGGGTTCACCTGCGAACGAGTCAATGACAAGACCATGGGCGCCGAATGTCGGGTCAGGCGATCCATCGGCATTAAGGCGTCCGAGCATGTACCCGGCCTGTTCGTTAGCGATGTAACGCCCGGTGAAATAGATTTTTCCATCGGTCGCCACGGTCAGTCCCTTGATGGTGGCGCTTGTCGCTGCGTCGAAGTCAAGGTGGACCTTGCCGTTTACCCCAAAGGCAGGATCGAGCGTGCCAGAGAGCAGGTCTTGTGCTGACATTGTGTTCTCCTTCAAATAATGAATGATCACCGGGGGGGTTAAAGGACTGCGCCGGGTCAGAGCATCTGAACAGTGAAGGTAGGGGCCGTCTACTGTCAGACTTGACAGTAGACAGCCCGTGTTTTTTCAGTTTTTGGGCGCACATACGCAAAAAGCCCCGCCATGTGAATGGCGGGGCTTTTTGGTTTTTGATCCGTAAGAGGTGTCGTCTTGACGGACGCCTTCGCGAGCAAGCCCGCTCCCACATTGGATCTGTGGCGTTCGCCCTCCTGTGGGAGCGGGCTTGCTCGCGAAGGGGCCCGCCCAGTCACCGCAGAATCAATGCCGTTTGATGAACCCGGTCAACGCCGCAATCGCTTCCGCCGAGCGCAGCCGTTGGGTGAACTGTGCGCTCTCTTCTTCTATGGCCTTGTGCAGTTGTTCGCGGTCCGCGGCTTTCATCAATTGCTTGCTGATGCGCACCGCTTCCGGCGGCAGCGACTCGAAACGCAACGCCACCTCCCGCGCCTTGGCCAACGCCGCTTCGCCACTGTCCAGGGCTTCGGTCGCAATCCCCCACTGCGCGGCTTGTTCACCGCTGAAGCTTTCACCCAGCAGTAACAATTGCGCCGCTTTGGCCTGCCCGAGCAACCGCGGCAGGATCAGGCTGGAACCAAACTCCGGACATAACCCGAGATTCACGAACGGCATGCGCAGGCGCGCATCGCGGCTGACATACACCAGATCGCAATGCAGCAACATCGTCGTGCCAATGCCCACGGCTGCACCGGCGACGGCGGCGATCACCGGTTTACGACATTCGAGCAAGGTGAGCATGAATTGAAACACCGGGCTGTCGAGGTTGCTCGGCGGTTGCTGGATGAAGTCGGCGATGTCGTTGCCGGCGGTGAAGCACTCGGTAGTCCCGGTGATCAGCACGGCATTGATTTCAGGGTCGGTATCCGCCAGTTGCAGCGCTTCGGCCAAGTGGCTGTACATGGCGCGGGTCAGGGCGTTTTTCTTGTCGGGGCGGTTGAAGCGCAGGGTCAGCAGGCCGCGCTCGCGTTCAAACTGGATGGCATCGCTCATGGTCGGTCTCGCGTCTGAAAAATCAGCGCTCAACCGCGCAGAACAAAGACGTCCGCCAGCAGTTGATTGCGCGGCAATCCCGCCAGGTACAAGCGCCGGGCAAAGGCGTCCACGCTGTCAGGGGCCCCGCAGAGTAAGGCCAGGGTTTGCCGTGAAACAAGCCGCAGTTGCGCCAAAGCCTCGGGCAACTCGGCCGCTGTCCACAGCTCAATGCTCAGGTTCGCGCGGCTGGCGGCCATGGCTTGCAGGGGTTTGGCCAGGTAATGCGCCTCGGCATCATGGGCCAGGTGAATGACGCGAATGGCACCTTGGTGATCTTGCCGTAACGCTTCTCGCAAGATGCCGAACAACGGGCCCAACCCCGTGCCGGCGGCCAGCAGCCAAAGTGGTCGGGCGTTCCAGTCCGGGTCGTAATGCAGCGCTCCGCCGCGCAGTTCGCCGAGGCGGAGCGCATCGCCGATTTTCAGCTGACGGGCCGCATCGCTGAATTCCCCCGACTGGCGACAATCGAGGTGGAACTCCAGAAAACGGTCTTCTTCCGGCAGGCTGGCCAATGAATACGGGCGCGCCACATTGCCTGCCCACAACACCAGATGCTGCCCGGCGCTGTAGCGCAACGGACGCTCGGGGATCAGGCGCAAACGCAACACATTGGCGCTTAACCAATCGACAGCCGCCACTTCGGCCGGGCGGCCGTCCTGTAGCGGATCGAACGTGTGGACTTGCAAGTCCTCGACCACCTGGCACTGACACGCCAGGCGCCAGCCTTGCTGTCGTTGCTCTGCGCTGAGGGCGTCGGGGCGGCTGTCGCTCGGCAGCCCTTGGACACATTGCACCAGACAGGCATGGCAACTGCCGGCGCGACAGCTGTAGGGCACCGACACGCCGTTCTGATTCAACGCATCGAGCAGGTTGCTGCCCGCCGCCACCGACCATTGGCGTTCGCCGACCCGTAACTCAGGCATCGACGTTCTCCCACGCGGCCGCGCAACGATTGCGGCCGTCACGCTTGGCGCGATAAAGCGCCTGATCGGCGCGCTGCAAGGCTTCGTCGAGATCATCGCCCACTTCGAGCAATGTCATGCCCGCCGACAAGCTGAGATGGGCGACGTCGAGTCCGATCAGTTGTACATCGGTGAACGCAATGCGCAGCCGCTCGCAGCAGGAGGTCAAGCGCTCGGGGTTGCAATCGGGCAACAGCACGACGAATTCTTCGCCACCGTAACGGGCCAGAACATCGCCATCGCGCAAGCAGGCGGTGGCCACGGCGGCAAAGGCTTGCAGCACCTGATCACCGGCGGCATGGCCGTGCACGTCGTTGATGCGTTTGAAATGGTCCAGGTCGATCAGTGCCAGGCCATGCATGACATCGGCGTCCATGGCCCTCAACTCCCGGGAGGCCAGGCGCAGGAAATGCCGGCGATTGAACAGCCCGGTCAGTTCGTCGGTGGCCACCAGGTCTTCGAGCTGGCGCATCATCCCGCGCAGGGTGTCCTGATGCGCCTGCAAGGCAAATCGGCGCTGACGCATGCGTTGACGGGAGGCCTGGACGTGACGGGCATAAAGTTCCAGCCAGACCAACACGATGAGCAGCACGCACACCTGCAACGCGGCCAGTGCCGGGTCGGGTAACTGAAAGTGGTACCCCTCCCACAGCGTGATCGCGCTGAAACTGACGAACACCAACAGCGCGCACCGCAAGAAGGCAAAGCGCGAAAGGTGAAACAAGCCGAACAGCAGAATCAGCACGTAGAACACCAGGAACGCGCCGCGTGCTTCGTCCAGATGGGCGATCAGCCAGGTTTGCCAACCCAGCCCCAGCAACACTTGCGCTTCGGTCAGGCTGGGATCGGAAAAACGCAGGTTGCAGCCGCTGTAAAACACCGCAAACAACGCGGCCTGGCTGATGACCACCAGCGCGCTGCCGATGACCACGTTGGACAGGGATTCATCGTAATGACCGGTAAAAAACGCCAGCCACAACAGCAACAGAGCCAGGGCGTAGGTGCCGGCTGCGAGGGCGAAGCGTTTGAGCAACAAGCGCTGGATGGCGTTATGGGTCAATCGTTGACTCACCGTGCGAAGGGAGGCTGCTTGAGTGTCCTACTCTACAGACCGAATGCCACTTTAGTTGCGTGCCTGATAAATGACCATTCAATTTTAAGGGCGGAATACTGGCGTCAAAGGCATGACCTCCCGATCCCTGTTTATCGCCAAGTGCAATACCTGTGATGAGTGGATTTATCTGGTATGAGGGATTTATCTGTGGCGAGGGGATTTATCCCCGTTGGGTGGCGAAGCCGCCCCCAAACCTGCACCCCGGTTGGTTCAGGTATACCGCGTGTGTCGGATTGACGACTGCTTCGCAGTCGAACGGGGATAAATCCCCTCGCCACAGATAAATCCCTCGCCGCAGATAAATCCCTCACCATAGTTGAATCCACCTCACCACAGTTGAATCCCCTCACCACAGTTGAATCCACCTCACCACAGATAAATCCCCTCGCCACGAGATTGACTACCGGCGGGTGTGCCCGGAACCGAGGCGCGTTATACTGCCGCGCCTTTTTAGCGTCGCGCCAGCAGCCCCGGCGTGCCTTGTAAAGGTGCTTGCAACCGACCGATGCACCCAAGCTGCAAGCACCTTATTGAATGTTCCCGTCTTTTAGAGGAGCGCGACTCATGACCGTGATCAAGCAAGACGACCTGATTCAGAGCGTTGCCGACGCCCTGCAGTTCATTTCCTATTACCACCCCGTTGACTTCATCCAGGCGATGCACGAAGCCTACCTGCGCGAAGAATCGCCAGCGGCCCGTGACTCCATGGCGCAAATCCTGATCAACTCGCGGATGTGTGCCACCGGCCACCGCCCGATCTGCCAGGACACCGGCATCGTTACCGTCTTCGTTCGCGTGGGCATGGACGTACGTTGGGATGGCGCCACCATGGGCCTGGACGACATGATCAACGAAGGCGTGCGCCGGGCTTACAACCTGCCGGAAAACGTTCTGCGTGCCTCGATCCTCGCCGACCCGGCGGGTGCTCGTAAAAACACCAAGGACAACACCCCGGCCGTTATCCACTACTCCATCGTTCCGGGTAACACCGTGGAAGTGGACGTGGCGGCCAAGGGCGGCGGTTCCGAGAACAAGTCGAAAATGGCCATGCTCAACCCGTCCGACTCGATCGTTGACTGGGTGCTGAAAACCGTTCCGGAAATGGGCGCCGGCTGGTGCCCACCGGGCATGCTCGGCATTGGCATCGGCGGCACCGCCGAGAAAGCCGCGGTGATGGCCAAGGAAGTGTTGATGGAATCCATCGACATTCACGAGCTGAAAAAGCGCGGCCCGTCCAACCGTATCGAAGAGATGCGCCTGGAGCTGTTCGAGAAGGTCAACCAACTGGGCATCGGCGCCCAGGGCCTGGGTGGCCTGACCACCGTGCTCGACGTGAAGATCATGGATTACCCGACCCACGCCGCTTCGTTGCCGGTGTGCATGATCCCCAACTGCGCCGCCACCCGTCATGCGCACTTCGTGCTCGACGGTTCCGGCCCGGCCTCCCTGGAAGCGCCGCCGCTGGACGCCTACCCGGAAATCGTCTGGGAAGCCGGCCCGTCGGCCCGTCGCGTCAACCTCGATACCCTGACGCCTGAAGACGTGCAGAGCTGGAAGCCGGGCGAAACCGTCCTGCTCAACGGCAAGATGCTCACCGGTCGCGACGCGGCGCACAAGCGCATGGTCGAGATGCTGAACAAGGGTGAAACCCTGCCGGTGGACCTCAAGGGTCGCTTCATCTACTACGTCGGCCCGGTTGATCCGGTGCGCGAAGAAGTGGTTGGCCCTGCCGGTCCGACTACCGCGACGCGGATGGACAAGTTCACCCGTCAGATCCTCGAGCAAACCGGCCTGTTGGGCATGATCGGCAAATCCGAGCGCGGCCCGACTGCGATCGAAGCGATCAAGGACCACAAAGCCGTGTACCTGATGGCAGTCGGCGGCGCGGCTTATCTGGTGGCGCAAGCCATCAAGAAATCCCGCGTGGTGGCTTTCGCCGAACTGGGCATGGAAGCGATCTACGAGTTCGACGTCAAGGACATGCCAGTGACTGTTGCGGTCGACAGCAAGGGTGAGTCGGTCCACATCACCGGTCCTGCCATCTGGCAGAAAAAGATCAGTGAAAGCCTGGCGGTAGAAGTGCAGTAAACGCTTGAGCTTGCCAATACGGCCGGGGTGTCTTTCAGATGCCCCGGCCGTTTTTTTGTGCGCCACTTTTACCATTCGCGATAAAGCGCAGCATTCCCCAAGGTATTCGTTCTAAAAAACCCGCCTCACCTGTCAGATGTGACAGGTCACACCTTCCCCTGATTTTGTTAGCGTCGCTCTACCACGCGACTCCGTTGCTACGGGAGAGCGCAAAGCCGATACAGGATCAGCCCCATGGAAGAGCAAGCGTCCCTGAGCATCACTGAACCCTCGATCGCCAAGAGCGCTTCCATTGCCACGATCGGCAAAAGCTGGGGATCGGTCGGCGTAACGGGCAGTGCTTCATTCGAATTGCCGCTGCCCCTTTCAGCTGGGCGCGGTTTCGACCCCGCCATGGCGCTGGGTTATGACAGCCAGGGTGGTAACGGTCCGTTTGGCATTGGCTGGCGTTTGGGCTCCAGTGCCATCACTCGCCAGACCAGCAAGGGCGTGCCCGATTACCTCGCCACCGACATCATGGTCGGCCCAGGTGGCGAGGAGTTGATGCCCGAGCTGGATGACGAAGGTAAGCCAACGTCCAGAGAAGTAACCGAATATCGCGGCCTCTCCATTGGCAAGCACGACGTTGTGCGCTACTGGCCGCGGGTCGAGAGTTCGTTCGATCTGATCGAGCTGTGGCAACCGGAGGAAAAGCCGCCCTTCTGGCTGGTGCACGGGGCCGATGGCAGCCTGCATGTCTACGGTAAGACCGACGCTTCGCGGCGCGCCGAACCTATAGACACAACCAACCCTGTCGCGGCGCTGCGTATCGGTGTGTGGTTGCTGCTAGAAAGCATGAACCCTCATGGCGAACACATCTGTTTCGACTATAAGCCCGAGGATCAGGCTAACACCCCGGAGGACAAACACGACTATCGTGCCCAGCGTTACCTGCACCGGGTGTATTACGGCAATGCCAAGGCCAGCCAAGACCTGTATGCCTGGACAGTGGAAAACCCGGCGAGCCTGGATTGGCATTTCCACCTGCTGTTCGACTACGGCGAACGCACCCTCGACCTGGAAGCGAAGCCGATCTACGGCCCGCCGTTCGATGCTCCCGGCAATGGTCATGGTGAGTGGCAATTGCGCAGCGATCCCTTCCATAGCTACACCTACGGATTTGAACTAGGGACCCGCCGCCTGTGCCATCAGGTCTTGATGTTTCACCATTTCCCCGAGCACTTAGGTCCGAAACCTGTGCTGGTTCGGCGATTGTTGCTGGAATACCCTACGACTCACCGGACATATAACCAACTGAAAAAAGCGCACTATCAGTCATACGACGCCAGCGGCGCCGTGGAAAACATGCCGCCAGTTGAGTTCGACTATTCAGAGTTCGAACTCAACAAGCAGTCGAAACCGTTCCCGTTCGAAAACATGCCCGGCATCGAGGACGGCGCGCTTCATCAATGCGTTGATTTGTTCGGTGAAGGTGTGCCGGGGTTTCTCTGCCGTTACGACCAGAGCTGGTATTACCGCGAACCCTTGCGTGCGCTGACAGGGGCCGATGACATCCACTACGGTCCGTGGACAGAACTGTCCCGAATCCCCGTAGCCGATCGCAATCAACCGACCTATCAGGCGTTGACCGACCTGACCGGCGACGGCCGGCTGGACTGGATTCTCGCGTCCCCCGGCATGAGCGGCTTCCACACCCTCAACCCCGATCGCAGCTGGTCAGGGTTCATTCCCTTTACAGCATTCCCGGTGGAGTTTTTCCAAACGCTTACACAGTCTGGCGATTTGATGGGCGACGGGCTCAGTTCGATGGCGCTGATCGGCCCGCGCAGCGTGCGCCTGTACGCCAATCGGCGTGAGGAAGGTTTCGCACCGGGCCAGGACGTAGAGCACACACCGGACACCGATCGCCTGCCGCTGTTCAGCAACGCTCGCAGCGAACTGGTGTTGCTCGGTAATTTACTGGGCAGCGACATGACCGAGCTGTGCCGCATCCGGCACGACGAAATCAAATGCTGGCCGAACCTTGGTCACGGTCGGTTCGGCAAAGGCTTCGTCATGAGTGCCCTGCCCTTCGACTACGCCACATTCGACGCGGCGCGGGTGCGGATTGCCGACCTGGACGGCTCTGGTGCACCGGCACTGATTTATCTGAAGTCCGACTGTTTCGAGATCTATTTCAATCACGGCGGCAATGGTCTGGAGCAAACCCCTGTAACGGTGCCGTGGCCCGAAGGAATCCGCTACGACAACCTGTGCCAGGTCACCCTCGCCGACCTGCAAGGCCTGGGGTGCGCGAGCCTGATCTTGACCGTGCCGCACATGAAACCACGGCACTGGCGCTACGATTTCGTCAGTGCCAAGCCGTACATGCTGGTCGCCAGCAACAACAACATGGGCTGCAGCACCCAGGTGGTGTATCGCAGTTCGGCGCAGGAATGGCTGGATGAAAAGAATCGGATACTCACGTTCAAACGTTTGCCGATTTCCTACTTGCCGTTCCCGGTGCCCGTGGTCAAGCAACAAAACCAGCTCGATGAAATCACCGGCAACTGCCTGAACCAGTTTTTCCAGTATTTGCAGGGTTATTACGATGGCCAGAACCGCGAGTTTCGTGGCTTTGGCCTGCTGCGCCAGACCGACAGCGAAACGGCCACACGGGCAGATGACACCGGTTTTACCGCCCCGGCGCTGGTCTGCACCTGGTTTCACACCGGACGGCAAATCGACCTGCCACGCGATGGCTATTTCAACCGTGACTCCGAAGCCTGTGATTTGAAACCCACGCTGTTCTGCCAGTACCACCACAACGACGCTTTCGATGAGCCGATCCCGCCGCCCGACGAAGCCACCGCCCACGAAATCGCCAACGCCCTCGCCGGTTCGGTGTTGCGCGTGGAGACCTACGCCGCCGACGATGACCTGGCCACGGCGGTGCCGTTCGCGGTGGAGGAAAGCCGTTACAAGGTTCGCGAACTGCGCAAAAAGGCAGACCATGACGCGCATCCGGTCATGCAGCCCTTGCAACTGGAAACGATCAGCTACCAGTACGAACGCTTCGTGAATGACCCGCTGTGCCGACATGAAATCACCTTGAGCCACGACGAGTTCGGCCTGCCTGTGCATGCCATCACGGTCAGCTATGCGCGACGCCAGACCGAGCAGGATGAACCGCCCTTCGACGACGTCGATGAGCAGAAATGGTGGCTTGATGCCCATGACCCGGCGCAACAGTCTTATTACCTGAACGAAACCCGCGCCAAGTTCATTCATTTGCAGAAGTTGGAGGACTGGCAAGGCTGGCGACTGGGTCTGCCCTATCTGCAACGGGGCAATGCGTTGGTACTGCCCAAGAAGCCAGCCGCCGGGGGGCTCGCTCCCGCAGACATTTCTTATGAGGGCTTGCTCGAACTGTACGCCTCGCCCGAATGGGTGGCTCAGCGGCTACTGACCACGCAGTCGGTCTATCGCTACTTCAAGACTGACGGCCGGGCACTGCTTGCCGACGGCGAGGCGGATTTCGAGGCGCTGCGGGCGCCGCTGGAAATTGCCCAACTGGACAAGACCGCACTGCAAGCCTATGACACGGTGGAGTCGCTGGATATTCGGGACGAACTGGGAAAAATCGGTTATTCGGCCATGCCTCTGGTGCTGGGGATAAACCCGGCGGCAGACCGGGAAGAGGACGAGGAGAGAAATCTATGGTCGTCGCGGTACGGTTTTGCCAAATACGGCAAGCTCGATAGCTTTTATAAAGTGATGGAGTACAACGAAACCCCCAGCTACGGCATCACGAAAGCCCAATACGACGCCTACTGTCTGCTGCCGAAAAGCATCACCCAGCCGGACTTGTGCGAAGCCCGTTTCGAATATGACTACCACGCGCTGCAACTCATGCGCAGCTTCGATGCCAATGAAAATGTCGAGGAAGCCCTTTACGAGCCGTCCGGACAACCCCTTGCCATCAGTTTTTATGGCACTGAAGGCGGCGAAAAAGTTGGTTTTCGCCCCCTCGACGAACACGAACGTCCCATTGACCATCGTCCAGACCCGGCCATCGAAGATCCCAAAGGCGCCCTGCAAAAAGCAGCCAGCGTATTGCGCAAGGACCTGTTCAGCTGGATGGGCGAACTCCCCCCGTCCGTCAGCCAGACACCTGACTGGCTGGCCACCTGGATCGACCAGGGTTACGTGCTACCCAGCCTGCACATTTGCGCCAGCGCCCGCCGTCGCCTGTCCCGGCTCAAGTCCCTGACCGCGCCTGAACAAGCACTGCTCGACCTGATCCGCACGGTGCCCCGCGAACCGGTGCACAGCGTCGTCCTCACCGCCGACCGCTATTGGGATGATGTGCTGCAACAAATCCAGATCGTCAAAGTCTTTGTGGACGGTTTCGGCCGGACACTGCAGACCAAACAGTTGGTCGAGCCAGGGCTGGCTTTTGTGGTGGTAAACGGTGAGCTGGTGATTGAAGACGGCAAACCCAAGGTCGCGCACGCCGATCCGCGCTGGCGCGTCAGCGAACGTGTGGAATACAACAACAAGGGGTCGGCCGTTCGGGTATTTCGCCCTTATTTCGCCGATAGACATTGCTATATCAATGACCATTCCTTCCGGGAGTTCGGCCATCACGATCAGAACTTTTACGACGTGCTGGGTCGTCTGTACAAAGTCATCAACGCCAAAGGAGATGTCGCGCTCGAGATCATCCATCCCTGGTACACCACCAGCCTGGATTTCAACGACACCTACGTTGTACCGCCTGAAGGTGAGCTGAAAGCAGGCAAGCCATGACGACCTCGGTTCATTGGCGCACCCCGAACCTGACGGTCATCGATAGTCGGGGCTTGTCGATTCGCCAGGTCGCGTACTTGCGCAAGGTCGCTGCCGACCCCGTGGAAACTCTGATCGGCCGCCAGCGCTACGACGTTGCCGGGCGACTGCTCGAGCAATGGGATCCGCGACTGTTCGGTGTCGTCCCCAACATGGCCACGGTTTATCGCCTGTCCGGTGAGCCGTTGAAAGTCGATTCCGTCGACGCCGGTTGGCGTTTGAGCCTGCCTGGGCTGTCGGGGGAAGAGCTCCAGCGCTGGGACCAACGCGGCAGTCATTGGCGCACCACCTACGACCGTCAGTTGCGTCCGATAGTCGTCGAGGAAATTGATACGCCGAACGTCGAAACCTTCTCCTATGCCGATAACTCCGCCGATCCCGCGTTTAACCGGCGCGGCCAACTGACCGGGCAACTCGACCGCTCCGGCACCTTGAGTTTCGACAGCTACAGCCTGTTCGGACAACCCTTGCGCGAAACCCGAACCCTGGTCGAGGGCCCCCCCTACCGCAGCAGCCGAATGTATAGCCCAATCGGAACAGTGTTGAGCCAGACCGATGCCGGTGAGCACCAGCAACAGTCGCGCTACGACATCGCCGGACAACTCAAGCAGGTTGAACTGCGGATCAAAGGCAGCCCGAACTGGCAGCCGGTGCTCAAAGACGCGCAGTACAACGCCGCCGGCCAGATCATCGAACAACGCGCTGGCAACGACGTGCTCAGCACCTGGACCTACGACCGGGCCGATGGGCGCCTGGCTACGCAACAGGCACAAAAAAACGCCGAGCCGGCGCTGCAGGACCTGGAATATTTCTACGATCGCGTCGGCAACATCACCCGTCTCGAAGACCACACCTTCCAGCCGATCTATTTCGCCAACCAGCTGGTCGACGGCCACCGTGACTTCACCTATGACTCGCTATACCGCCTGACCCGCGCCAGCGGTTGCGACGATGCGCCGCCGTCGGACATTCCGGGCCGGCCCCTGCCCGGGGATCCGAACAATCGGCTCAACTACACGCAACACTACGAGTACGACGCCGGTAACAACCTGATCGAACTGCGGCACGTGCGGGCGGGAGCCTCACACACCCGCGCAATGTTCATCGACCCTGGCAGCAACCGTGGTGTGCGCTGGAAAGAGGGAGATCCTGCCCCGGTTTTCCCCGCGTTGTTCGACGTTCATGGCAACCTCCAGGCCTTGCAGCCGGGCAAGACCTTGACGTGGAACAGCCTGGATCAGCTGGAAGCGGTGACGCTGGTCAACCGCGACAACGGCCCCAATGACCAGGAGTACTACCGCTACAGCCAGGGCGTGCGCGTGTACAAACGCCACGAAACCCACACCTCCTCGCTGACTCATTTCCAGGAAGTGATCTACCTCCCGGGCCTGGAAATCCGCACCCGCGACAACGGCGAAGAACTGCACGTGATCATCTTGCCCGGCGGGCACGGCAGCGTCCGTTGCCTGCACTGGGTCAGCGGCCAACCGGCCAACGTCGCCAACGATCAAGTGCGCTACAGCCTCGATGATCACTTGGGTTCCTCCACTCTGGAGCTCGATCAACAGGCACATGTGATCAGCCAGGAAGGTTATTACCCGTTCGGCGCCACGGCCTGGTATGCGCGGGGCAGCGAGCTGGACGTCGACTACAAAACCATCCGCTATTCGGGCAAGGAAATGGATGACAGCGGGTTGTATTACTACGGTGCGCGTTACTACGCGCCGTGGTTGCAGCGTTGGGTGAGTGCCGATCCGGCGGGGGATGTGGATGGGCTGAATTTGTTTGGGTTTGTGGGGAACAATCCCCTGAATTACTTCGATGAGAATGGTGCCGAACGCTCTCCCGCCGAACTAAGAGCGTCCCTCAATGAATATGTCAGTCTCTTGTCAGTGGTCAGTCAGAGGGCGGACAGGGCGATTTATCAGCTCTACAACATGACCCGAACACGAGATATCTATAAAAGATCTGGATTAAAACTCGGCTTTACAGCAGTCAGTCTTTCCGCACAGGCCGTAACGGCCACGACGGCCGGTATGCTGGCTGCAACGGCGACGGCCCCCCTCGGACCGGTTGCAGCCGTCGCCGCCGTTGTTGCGGGTGCCGCAGCTGCGGATATCACGAGCAACGCTCTGGACGAAGCTGCCAAAAATACCCGTTTCGGGTATCCATTGCTGCCCGGATCCGGTGACTTCAGCCTGGAAAGCCTGAACAAGACAGCCAACATCACGCCCTTCAGTGCGTTGGAAGAAGTGCAAGAATTAGTCAGCAAGTACGACCCGAGGACCGCAGAAGGAATCAAAGAGACGGCGATCGTGGCGGGCGTCGGGTTAGCCGACAAAGGGTTCAAATACGCTTCGCATCTGGAAAAGGCACTCGGCTTTTTGCGACTAGGTATCCAGGTGACAGAAGCCTTAAATGACAGTTTCGGCCAAAGAGACCTGGATGTAATCCGTGATGAACTCACTGCCCTGCTCAGCCACCTTGACGAGCAAGAAGACCTAGCCAATTTGGCCCTGACAGAACTTGAAAATAGCGGACACGAGGGTGAAGCCGCGGGGACGCTCAAGGTATTGCGTGAAGCGGAGCTCGTCACCAGCGGCAGAATCATACGGGTACTCGACCTAACTGATCGGATGTCTCAGTACTTGATGAAAAAAAATGCCGCCTGAGATTCAGCAATGAGTATATCGACCTCGCGTTGCGCGCCGAAGCTGATTGCCTATGACAGTCGAGGCTTACCGATCAGGCAAGTGGCTTACCTGTGCAAGGTCGTCAACGGGCCACTCGCAACCCTGATCAACCGCCAGCATTACAACGCCACCGGGCGACTGATAGAGCAATGGGATCCGCGCCTGTTCGGCACCGCTTCCAAACCCAACCTCGCCACCATCTATAGCCTGTCCGGTGAATCGCTCAAAGTCGACTCCGTCGATGCAGGCTGGCGTTTAAGCCTGCCGGGGCTGGCCGGGGAAGCATTGCAGCGCTGGGACCAACGCGGCAGTCATTGGCGCACCACCTACGACCGTCAGTTGCGTCCGATAGTCGTCGAGGAAATTGATACGCCGAACGTCGAAACCTTCTCCTATGCCGATGACTCCGCCGATCCCGCGTTTAACCGGCGCGGCCAACTGACCGGGCAACTCGACCGCTCCGGCACCTTGAGTTTCGACAGCTACAGCCTGTTCGGACAACCCTTGCGCGAAACCCGAACCCTGGTCGAGGGCCCCCCCTACCGCAGCAGCCGAATGTATAGCCCAATCGGAACAGTGTTGAGCCAGACCGATGCCGGTGAGCACCAGCAACAGTCGCGCTACGACATCGCCGGACAACTCAAGCAGGTTGAACTGCGGATCAAAGGCAGCCCGAACTGGCAGCTGGTGCTCAAAGACGCGCAGTACAACGCCGCCGGCCAGATCATCGAACAACACGCCGGCAATGAGGTGCTCAGCACCTGGACCTACGACCCGGCCGATGGGCGCCTGTCCACGCAACGGGCACAAAAAAACGCCGAGCCGGCGCTGCAGGACCTGGAATATTTCTACGATCGCGTCGGCAACATCACCCGTCTTGAAGACCACACCTTCCAGCCGATTTTTTTCGCCAACCAGCTGGTCGACGGCCACCGCGATTTCACCTATGACTCGCTGTACCGCCTGACCCGCGCCAGCGGTTACGACGATGCGCCGCCGTCGGACATTCCGGGCCGGCCCCTGCCCGGGGATCCGAACAATCGGCTCAACTACACGCAACACTACGAGTACGACGCCGGTAACAACCTGATCGAACTGCGGCACGTGCGGGCGGGTGCCTCACACACCCGCGCGATGTTCATCGACCCTGGCAGCAACCGCGGCGTGCGCTGGAAAGAGGGAGATCCTGCCCCGGTTTTCCCCGAGTTGTTCGACGTTCATGGCAACCTCCAGGCCTTGCAGCCGGGCAAGACCTTGACGTGGAACAGCCTGGATCAGCTGGAAGCGGTGACGCTGGTCAACCGCGACAACGGCCCCAATGACCAGGAGTACTACCGCTACAGCCAGGGCGTGCGCGTGTTCAAACGGCATGAAACCCACACACCTTCGCTGACTCACTTCCAGGAAGTGATCTACCTGCCGGGACTGGAAATCCGCACCCGCGACAACGGTGAAGAACTGCACGTGATCACCCTGCCCGGCGGGCACGGCAGTGTGCGTTGCCTGCACTGGGTCAGCGGCCAACCCGCGACCATCGCCGCCGATCAAGTGCGCTACAGCCTCGATGACCACTTGGGCTCCTCCACGCTGGAACTCGATCAACAGGCACAGGTGATCAGCCAGGAAGGTTATTACCCGTTCGGCGCCACGGCCTGGTACGCGCGGGGCAGCGAGCTGGACGTCGACTACAAAACCATCCGCTATTCGGGCAAGGAAATGGATGACAGCGGGCTGTATTACTACGGTGCGCGGTATTACGCGCCGTGGTTGCAGCGTTGGGTCAGTGCCGATCCGGCGGGGGATGTGGATGGGCTGAACTTGTATGGGTTTGTGGGGAACAATCCAGTCTGTTACGTCGACGTCAATGGCGAAGTCAAATGGCCGAGTATGGCTGACTTCCACGCGGGGACAGACAGGATTATTGCCTCGGAAAACGCCAGCTACGCCAAATATGGCCAGGCGTTAGCGACACGCCGTTTAAGACAGCAAATGAACAAGCAAGTGGCTCGTCATATAGAAATACTCGGGATTACCAAACGCCGGACACGAGACGCCGGCCAGCAACTCAGTTCGATGGGCTCAGGTACAGACATCGCGCTTGCGGCGACGCGCAGAGCGATGGTGCTGGTCGCAGGTAAAGCCATCAGTTATGGCGTGGGGATTGCCGTCGGCATTGGGGCTCAGTCCTTGGGCATAGTGGCCCCTGGGGTCGGAAACGTGGTGGGTGCAGGATTAGGGATCGGCGCCAAACTCGCCGTCAGCGGCCTCGTGGACTACGTTGCCGAAAGAACAGGCTTGAGCGCATCCGTAAACTTGAAAACCACAAGACTGAGCCCAGAAAGAATAATAGGGAAAGCTGAATATAAGCAGATGGAGCCGGTTGAATATATAAAAGCAAAATATCGAAACATGAACTTGGGCTCTCAGAAGTCGGGGTTGAAACTTACAAAAGAAGCTACTGCCTTGGCCTCCAGTGAAATATTGAAGAGAACGCTGACAGGACTTCCTTCGGAAGCAGTGAGTGCAATCAGCAGTGGCGTAGGCGTCATATTGGGGTTACCGGAAATATTCAATGAAACAATTGGGGCCAGCAAGGAGAAATCTGGCGAAAAAATGGATGCGTTCGAAAGAGGTATTCTCGGGCTCGCAGATGCTATTGAGTCCAGTATTGATAGCATTCACGAGCATGCCGACGCCCTTTCCGACACCAGTATCAATGGGATCGATATTCAAAGCCTGGATAAGGAAACGGGTAAAATCACCGGCATGCTGTACAGTCTGGTGAATACTATTCGAACTCATAGAAACAGCGGTAAAGCCGCCGCATAAACGGATGAGCTTTACACGGGCAACGCTGTCCACACGCGGCGTGCATGCTATGGTGCGCGCCCGTATTGCTGACTGTTTACTACGCCATGCTTGCGACCTCCCGGACGGTACGTCTGATGCTGTACACCTTGCTGATTGTTGCTGGCGCAGCGCTGGCAGCCGGGCTTGCCGTGCGCCACACCGAGCGCCAGGCGCTGGTCGAAGACGCCGCCCGCGCCAATCAGCAGTTGGCGCTCTACGCCAATTCCCTGCACACCCTGATCGACCGCTACCGCGCCCTGCCGGCAGTCCTTGCGCTGGACCCGGAGTTACGCGCCGCGCTCAAGGGTTCCGTGTCCGCTGAACAGCAGGAGGCACTGAACCGCAAACTGGAAAAGATCAACGGCGCGGCGCAATCCTCGACCCTGGAACTGCTCGACCACACCGGTCTGGCGGTGGCCGCGAGTAATTGGCGTTTGCCCAGCAGTTACGTCGGTCACAACTATGGCTTTCGCCCCTATTTCAGCCAAACACGCACCCAGGGCACCGGGCGTTTTTACGCGGTGGGTGTGACCAGCGGAATTCCCGGTTACTTCCTGTCCAGCGCAGTCACCGGTGACGACGGTCAGTTCCTCGGCGCCATGGTGGTGAAGCTCGAATTTCCGGAACTGGAGCGCGAGTGGCGTCAGGGCAGCGACACGTTGCTGGTCAGCGATGCACGCGGGATTATCTTCATCGCCAATCAGCCGGGCTGGCGCTATCGCCTGTTGAAACCGCTGAGTGACAGCGATCACGCCGAACTCAAGGTCACCCGCCAATACGACAAACAACCGCTGACACCGCTCGAGTATCAATCGGTGCAGCGCTTCGACGACAACAGTGACCTGACGCGGGTTGTGGGGCCTGACGGGACGGCGAATTACCTGTGGGAATCGCTACCGCTGAGCACTGAAGGCTGGACCTTGCACCTGCTGCGCCGCCCGCAAATCGCGTTCGAAGACAGGCGCAACGCCGGGCTCGCCGCCGCCGGGTTGTGGCTGGCGGTGGTGTTTCTGTTGCTGTTTCTCAATCAGCGCTGGCGTCTGGCCAAGCTGCGCCAGCGCAGTCGTGAAGAGCTGGAACAACTGGTGGAAGAACGCACCCGCGACCTGCGCACCGCTCAGGACGGTCTGGTGCAATCGGCCAAACTCGCCGCCCTCGGCCAGATGTCTGCCGCGCTGGCCCATGAAATCAATCAACCGCTGACCGCCCAGCGCATGCAGCTTGCTACGCTGAGGCTGCTGCTCGATCACGGCCGGGTCGACGACGCTTACAAGGCGCTCAAACCGGTGGATGACATGCTGACGCGCATGGCCGCGCTCACCGGCCACCTGAAAACCTTCGCCCGCAAAAGCCCCAGCGGCTTGCGCGAACGCCTGGATTTGGCGGCGGTGGTCGATCAATCCTTGCAGTTGCTGGATGCGCGCCTGCGTGACGAGCGCATCAGCACCGTGCTGCACCTGACGCGCCCGGCCTGGGTGCGTGGCGATGCGATTCGCCTGGAGCAGGTGCTGATCAATTTGCTGCGCAATGCCCTGGACGCCATGCAGGACAAGCCCTGCAAACGCCTGGAAATCCGTCTCGAAGCCGACGAACAACTCTGGCGCCTGACGGTCGCTGACAACGGTGGCGGCATTGCCCAAGAGCACTTGGCCAACGTGTTTGATCCGTTTTTCACCACCAAACCGGTGGGTGATGGCCTGGGCCTCGGGCTGGCCGTATCCTTTGCCATCGTTCACGAATCGGGCGGACGCCTGAGCGCCGACAATCATGCCAACGGCGCGGTGTTCACCGTGACCTTGCCCATCGACCTGGAGGCCCCTGGCTCATGCTGAATTCCGTGATGGTGGTCGACGACGAAAGCAGTATTCGCAGTGCCGTCGAACAATGGCTGAGCCTGTCGGGGTTCGAGGTGCAGTTGTTCAGCCGCGCCGATGAGTGCCTGGCGCAGCTGCCCAAGCATTTCCCCGGAGTGATCCTCAGCGACGTGCGCATGCCTGGCATGACCGGCCTGGAACTGCTGGCCGAGGTTCAGCGCCGCGATGCCGACTTGCCGGTGATTCTGCTGACCGGTCACGGCGATGTGCCGATGGCGGTCGAAGCGATGCGCGATGGCGCCTACGACTTCCTTGAAAAACCCTTCAGCCCCGAAACCCTGCTCGGCAGTCTGCGCCGTGCGCTGGACAAGCGGCGGCTGGTGCTGGAAAACCGCGCCCTGCATGAACAGGCGGACAACCGCGCCAAACTCGATGCGACACTGCTGGGCGTGTCCCGTGGTTTGCAGACGCTGCGGCGGCAAGTGCTGGACCTGGCGACGCTGCCGGTCAATGTGTTGATTCGCGGTGAAACCGGCAGCGGCAAGGAATTGGTCGCCCGTTGCCTGCACGACTTTGGTCCGCGCGCCGACAAACCGTTTGTGGCGTTGAACTGTGCGGCGATCCCCGAGCAGCTGTTCGAGGCCGAGCTGTTCGGCCACGAGAGCGGCGCGTTCACCGGCGCCTCGGGCAAACGCATCGGCAAGCTCGAATACGCTGATGGCGGCACGTTGTTTCTCGATGAAATCGAAAGCATGCCGCTGGCCCAACAGGTGAAATTGCTGCGGGTGTTGCAGGAGCAGAAGCTGGAGCGGTTGGGCTCCAATCAGAGTATCCGCGTGGATTTGCGAATCATCGCCGCGACCAAACCCGACTTGCTGGACGAAGCCCGGGCCGGACGCTTTCGCGAGGATCTGGCCTATCGGTTAAACGTGGCCGAGTTGCGGCTGCCACCGTTACGCGAGCGGCGTGAAGACATTCCGTTGTTGTTCGAGTCGTTCGCGCAAAATGCCGCCGAGCGGTTGGGGCGCACGTTTCCACCGCTGAGCGGCCCGCAGTTGAGCCATCTGTTGAGCCATGACTGGCCGGGCAACGTACGCGAATTGGCGAACGTCGCTGAGCGACAAGTGTTGGGGCTGGGCGAGCCGGAACCGGTGGGGATCGACCCTGGGCAGTCGCTGGCGGCGCAGCAGGAAGCGTTTGAAGCGCATTGTCTGCGCGCGGCGTTGACCCGGCATAAGGGCGATGTGAAAGCGGTATTGGAAGAACTGCAGCTGCCGCGCCGGACGTTCAATGAAAAGATGCAGCGCCATGGCCTGACCCGCGAGATGTTCCTGCAAGACAGCTGATTTTTGCGTTGCCTGACCAGGCCCCTTCGCGAGCAAGCCCGCTCCCACATTTGAACTGTGTACACCGGACCATTGTGGGAGCGGGCTTGCTCGCGAAGAGGCCGGCACAAACAACGCACTTCATGACCCATAGGCAATTTTCCGCTCACACACCATCCAGCATAAGCGGATTTCCGCTCGCTCAAGCTGCAAAACCCCTCTAAACCGGCCCTCCTCCCTTTGGCACATCTCCTGCTATAGCCCCAGCAGGCTGCGTTTCAACGCGCTCCACAAAAACAATTAAATGAAGGATCCGTCATGGATAACTCACAAACCCTGCCTCTTGGGTCGGCAGCTTCGCCTGCCAAAGAAAGAACCACTGCCAGTCGCATCAAATCGATCTTCAGCGGCTCCGTCGGCAACATGGTCGAGTGGTACGACTGGTACGTCTACGCCGCCTTCTCCCTGTACTTTGCCAAGGCCTTTTTCCCCAAAGGCGACACCACCGCGCAACTGCTGAACACCGCCGCGATCTTCGCCGTGGGCTTCCTGATGCGCCCGATCGGTGGCTGGCTGATGGGCCTCTACGCCGACAAGGCCGGTCGCAAGAAAGCACTGATGGCTTCGGTGTATCTGATGTGTTTCGGCTCGCTGCTGATTGCCCTGAGCCCTGGTTATGAAACCATCGGCATTGGCGCACCGATCCTGCTGATTTTCGCCCGCCTGCTGCAGGGCCTGTCGGTCGGTGGCGAGTACGGCACCTCGGCAACGTACCTCAGCGAGATGGCGACCAAGGATCGTCGCGGCTTCTACTCCAGCTTCCAGTACGTGACCCTGATCTCCGGCCAGCTCATCGCGTTGGCAGTGCTGATCGTGCTGCAACAGACCCTGACCACCGAACAGCTGTATGCCTGGGGCTGGCGCATCCCGTTCGCCATTGGCGCGCTGTGTGCCGTTGTCGCGCTGTACCTGCGTCGTGGCATGGAAGAAACCGAGTCGTTCACCAAGAAAGAGAAGGCCAAGGAAAGCGCGATGCGCACCTTGTTGCGTCATCCGAAGGAACTGATGACTGTGGTCGGCCTGACCATGGGCGGCACCCTGGCGTTCTACACCTACACCACGTACATGCAGAAATACCTGGTGAACACCGTCGGCATGAGCATCTCCGACTCCACCACTATTTCGGCCGCCACGCTGTTCCTGTTCATGTGCCTGCAACCGATCATTGGCGGGCTCTCGGATAAAGTCGGTCGCCGGCCAATCCTGATTGCCTTTGGTGTTCTCGGGACGCTGTTCACCGTGCCGATCCTGACCACCCTGCACACCGTGCAGACCTGGTGGGGCGCGTTCTTCCTGATCATGGCAGCGCTGATCATCGTCAGCGGCTACACCTCGATCAACGCGGTGGTCAAAGCCGAACTGTTCCCGACCGAAATCCGCGCGCTGGGCGTCGGCCTGCCGTACGCGCTGACCGTGTCGATCTTCGGCGGCACCGCTGAATACATCGCACTGTGGTTCAAGAGCATCGGCATGGAAACCGGTTACTACTGGTATGTCACCGCCTGTATTGCCGTGTCGTTGCTGGTCTACGTGACCATGAAAGATACCCGCAAGCATTCGCGGATCGAGACGGACTGAGTCCGCCCGCGCCATAAAAACAGGGGCAGACCTTAACGGGTCTGCCCCTTTTTTATTTGCCTCAACCCAAACCCTGTGGGAGCGGGCTTGCTCGCGAAAGCGGTTTAACAGGCAACTTATTTGTTGGATGTGACACCGTCTTCGTCGGAACGCCGCCCGGAGACAAGCCCGCTCCCACAGGGTTCTGGGTCGATCCCGGATTTGGAGCTCATTGCTGGAAATTATCGGCTCGTCCTTGCACCATGGCGTCTCCCGAGAGCTCCTGGAATTTACGCCATGCCCGACGACATCCATTTCTACGAACCCGCCAACGGCCACGGCCTGCCGCATGACCCGTTCAACGCCATCGTCGGCCCGCGCCCCATTGGCTGGATTTCCTCCCAGGATGCCGATGGCCGCCTGAACCTGGCGCCCTACAGCTTCTTCAACGCCTTCAACTACATTCCGCCGATCATTGGTTTTTCCAGTGTCGGGCGCAAAGACAGCCTGAATAACATCGAGCGCACCGGCGAGTTCGCCTGGAACCTGGCGACCCGTCCGCTGGCCGAGCAGATGAACCAGTGCTCTGCCATGGTCGGGTCTGAGGTCAACGAGTTCGAGCTGTCCGGACTCACCCCGGCAGCGTCGAAAATCATTCAGGTGCCGCGCGTCGCCGAAAGTCCGGTGTCCTTCGAGTGCAAGGTCACGCAGATCATTCAGTTGCAGCGGGCGAGCGGCGAAGTGGTGCCGAGCTGGCTGATTCTCGGCGAAGTGGTCGCCGTGCACATCGCCAAGTGGCTGTTGAAGGATGGGGTGTACGACACCGCCGCGGCAGAACCGATTCTGCGCGGCGGCGGGCCAGCGGATTATTTCCAGCTGGGGCCTGAGGCGTTGTTCAAGATGTATCGCCCGGGGGCGAAAAGGTAATTACCAGATCAGGTCGCCGTCTTCACTGACATCTTTGAGGTGGGTCAGTTGCAGCGCGGCGGCTTCATCGGCCTCGCGGGCAGTTTTGAAGGTCTGCTCTTCGAGCAGCTTGTGAAAGCGCGGTGCACCCGAACCACCGATGGCCTTGGTGGCAATCGCGGCGTGATAACCGCCTTCACGGGGTACTACGGCCGATACGGCTTCGAAGGTTTCAAAGGCTTTGCGTGCCATGTCGCGGATCCTGCTGAATGGAGAATTGAGCCATTAAACCCTCAACCCGCCATTTTGTGTACCCACGACTGGGACTGCCCCTGCGCCTGGGCAGCCGACACGTCCTTGAAGGTATGAAAATCCAGGCTGTTGACCACCAGGTCTTGCACCAACCCGGCAAAAATCTGCATGGCCGGGGTGCTGAAGTAAGCGGTCATGGCCTGCTGGTTCATCCAGAAACCGGACACCAGCCACAACTCCGGATCGCACTGCGAATGTTGCAGGGCAAAATTCAGGCAACCCGGTGCGCTGCGGGACGGCTCGATCAAGGCGCTGAGGCGCGCACCGAGTTCCGCCGAACGCCCGGCGCGGGCGCGTACAAAGGCCATATGACTGACGGGGATCTGCGTAGACATGGTTAACCCTCCCAGGTACTCGAGTGGCAGCCGTGGGACGGGCTGCGACAGGATCAAAGGTTAAGCGCGCCGGTGGAAGCGCGGTTAGTCGATTCCTGCCGGCTTATTGCACAATCCTGCGCGGCTTCTCGAAAAACCTGTAACAACCAGTTAAAGCTCTGGTGCCAAAGAAACAGGGCTTTCAAGCAAGTTTTCCTTGGGTTGGCCTGTCATAGAGGTGCCGTCAATTCACTCCGTGCAGAATCAGGCAAGGTTGAGGCAGGATGTGTCTACCGCTTCGTCTTGCACAAATTTAAGCTCACCTCATTACTGACGCCCCACCGAGGATGCCTTGCATGTCGTCGCTCGATCATTTTCAAGCCCCGCTGGACGCCGACATGGAGAAACAGCGCGCAGAACTGGCCGCTATCATTCGCCATAACACGGCGGAGGATGGCACTTATGCCACTGCCGTCGGCTCGCTCTTCATGTCTCGCCATAGCCAGTCCCATGAGTTTGCCCCGGTACTGGCGCAACCTGCGCTGTGCATTATGGCGCAGGGCCGTAAAGAGGTCAGGCTGGCCGATGAATACTTCAATTACGATCCGCTGAACTACCTGGTGGTCTCCGTCTCGATGCCATTGAGCGGACGCGTGGTAAACGTCACGTCTGAAGAACCGATCCTCGCGGTGCGGCTGGATATCGACCCGGCGGAAATCTCCGCGCTGATTGCCGATGCCGGTCCTCTCGGTGTGCCCACCCGGCCAACGGGGCGCGGCTTGTACGTCGAACGGATCGACTCCGCGATGCTCGATGCGGTGCTGCGTCTGGCACGTTTGCTGGATGCGCCGAAAGACATCGCCATGCTCGCGCCGCTGATTCGCCGGGAGATTCTTTATCGGTTGTTGCGCAGTCAGCAGGGCCATCGGCTGTACGAAATCGCTATCGCCAACAGCCAGAGCCATCGCATCAGCCAGGCGATCAAATGGCTCAACGGCAACTATGAACAGCCGTTGCGCATCGATGATCTGGCGAAGGAAGTGAACCTGAGCGTGTCGACGTTGCATCACCGGTTCAAGGCGATGACGGCGATGAGTCCGTTGCAGTATCAGAAGCAACTGCGCCTGCAAGAAGCGCGACGGTTGATGCTGGCGGAAGGCTTGGAGGCTTCGGCGGCGGGGTATCGGGTGGGGTATGAAAGTCCGTCGCAATTCAGCCGTGAGTACAGCCGATTGTTCGGGGCTCCGCCGCTCCGGGATTTGGCGCGGTTGCGGTTGTCCGTCTGATTCAGTTTTTGTGGTGCTGCGACTTACGCCTTCGCGAGCAAGCCCGCTCCCACAGTGATCTGTGGTGTTCACAAATCCAATGTGGGAGCGGGCTTGCTCGCAGAGGCCACTACAGTCAATCCACCTCTAAGAGTCAGGCGCTTAGTACTCGGCACGCCTCCGCTGGAAGGGTCACCGACACCGGATTGCCAATGCTCAACCCAAACCCCTGACACGGCGTACTCAACGCCGTAAACGACACCCCGGAACACTCCACGGTCGTTTCTATCGTCGCGCCAATATCACGCACAAACGTCACCTTACCGAGCAGCCGATTCCCCGCCGTCGCCTGTGGATGCGACAGTTGCAGGTCCTCAGGGCGAATCAGCATCTTCACCTTCTCACCCACCACAATGCTGCTGCAGATCGGCACTTCCAACGCATCGCCACCCGGCAACCCGACCTTGCCGTTGCCCAGCGCGGTGGCCGGGAAAATGTTGCCCGAGCCAATAAAGTCCGCAACAAATTCATTGGCAGGATGACGATAAATCTCAATCGGCGTGCCCACTTGCTGCACCCGATGTTCACCCAACACCACAACGATATCCGCCATGGTCATGGCTTCACGCTGGTCGTGAGTCACCATGATGGTGGTGATGTTCAAGCGTTGTTGCAGCTGACGGATTTCCACCTGCATCGATTCGCGCAGCTTGGCGTCGAGCGCCGACAGCGGCTCATCCAGCAGCAGGATTTTCGGCCGCGAGGCAATCGCCCGGGCAATCGCAACGCGCTGACGTTGACCACCGGAGAGTTTGGCCACCGGGCGATCAATCATCTCGCTCAGCTGAATCAGTTCGAGCAACTCCACCACCCGCGCCTGCTGATCAGCCTTGCTGACACCACGCAGTTTCAGCGGATAGGCGATGTTCTCCCCCACTGTCATGTGCGGGAACAGCGCCAGGGATTGAAACACCATGCCGAAATTACGTTGATGCGCCGGCGTGTGGCCGATGTCTTCACCGTCCAGGCGAATCTCGCCGCCGCTCAGGGTTTCGAGCCCTGCAATCATTCGCAGCAAGGTGGTTTTGCCGCAGCCCGACGGGCCGAGGAAACACACCAGTTTGCCCTCAGGCAAATGCAGGTTTACATCCTTTACCGCGCAGGCCGAGCCGTAATATTTCTCGACGTTTTCCAGAATCAGACCAGTCATTTGAATCACCTCAAGAAATCAGAACGAAACGCCGCCTTCGCCAACCAACTTTTCCAGCGCCCAAATGAGCACGAAGTCGATCAGCACGATCAGCACGGCAAACGAAAATACGGTTGGGTCGAGCGAAGACACGGTGCGGCTGTACATCCAGATCGGCACGGTCATGACGTCGATGGTGTAGAGGAAGTAGGTCACGGTGAATTCGTTGAACGAGACGATGAACGCCAGCAGCATCCCCGCCAGAATCCCCGACTTCATCAACGGCACCACCACATCGATAATCGCCCGGGTCGGTGAAGCACCCAGCATTTGCGCGGCTTCTTCGACTTCGCTGCCGATGGAGAGCATCGCAGCAGTACAGTTTTTCACCACGAACGGCAGCGCCAGGATCACGTGGGCAATCACCAGCCGCGACGTTGTGATTTGAAAGGGCAGGCTGTCAAACACCAGCAATAAAGCCAACCCCAACACCACCATCGGGAACACCAATGGCAGCGACATCAGTTGCAGCGCCACGGCTTTGCCGCGGAACTCGCAACGGGTCAGCGCGTAAGCGGCCGGCACCGCCACAATCGTGGCAAACACCATGGTCAGGCACGCCACCATCAGGCTGGTGGTCATGGCTTTGCCGAGGCTCAGCACATCGCTTGCATCCGGCGACACGAAGGTGTGCCAGGCAGCCTTGTACCATTGCAGGCTGTAACTGCTCGGCGGGAAGTCGAGGTTCGACGCACCGCTGAACGACATCACGATCATGGTCAGGATCGGCAACACCGCCAGCAGCAGGATGAAGCCCGAGAGGATGCCGGCAAACTTGCCGGTCTCGCCGGGCAGCAGCCCATAACGTTTCTTGATCAGGGTGCTCATTGGGAAGCCTCCAGCATGCGCCGACGACGGCCAGTGATGTATTCGGACAAGGTCATGATTGCGAGCGTGGTGACAATCAGCACCACACCGGCAGCGGAGGCGGCGGGCCAGTTCATCAGCGGGGCGATCTGGTCATGGACCATCACGGCCAGCATCGGCACGCGTCGGCCACCGAGCAGCAAGGGCACCACGAAGCTGCTGGCGTTGTAGGCGAATACCAACGTCGCGCCGGTAATGATCCCCGGCATGCTCATTGGCAGCACCACCTGACGGAATACCTGCAAACGGCTGGCACCCAGGGTTGCAGCGGCTTCTTCATAGGTACGGGCGACGCCGCGCATGGCGCTGGCAATCGGCAGCACAGCCAACGGGAACGCGGTTTGCACCAGGCCCATCAGTACGCCGTTCTGGTTGTAGAGCAGCATGATCGGACGCTTGATCAGGCCCAGGCCCATCAGCGCCTGATTGAGCATCCCGCCAGGTCCCAGAATTACCAGCCAGCCATAGCTTTGCAGCAGCAGGTTGACCAGCAATGGCAGCAGCACCGCCGCGAGGAAGATTCGCCGCACGAACGGCGAGGTCAGCCGCGACATGGTGTAGGCCACCGGGATCGCCAACACAACTGCGATCACCGCGCTGATCAAGGCCAGGCGCAGGGTCAGCAGCAAGGATTTGAGGTAGTACGGTTCCAGCAGCTGGGCGTAACTGGCCAGGCTGAACCCGGTCCATTCCGCGCCTTTGGTGCCCACGCTCATGCGCAGTACCAGCAGGCTGGCGGCGATCAGTACGCCCAGAAACAGCATCGACGGCGAGAGGAAAATCCAGGCACGCGTCGTCGGCGAAACACCCCGATTGGTGCGCACTGCAGCGGCGACGACCGGATGAGTCAGAGGTTGGTGTTCCATAGCAAGGGTCTCGTCAATGGAAAGCAGCTGAACGAACACAAGACTTGAAACCACGTTGAACCCTGTGGGAGCGGGCTTGCTCGCGAAGAGGCTGTGTCAGTCGACATCAATGTTGAATGTCACACCGCATTCGCGAGCAAGCCCGCTCCCACATTGGATTTGTGGTGTCCCAGAAGGCTTGCGTACGCCACTCGATCAGGAAGAAAAGATTTCCGTGTAACGACGAATCCATTGGTCATGCACGGTGGCCAGGAAGGCGTTGTCGTGCATGATCGCCTTCTCGGCAATCTGCTCAGGCGTGAGGATGAACGGGCTCTTGCGCGCTTCGGCGGAGATGATCGCCTTGGCGTTGACCGGGCCGTTGTAGATGTCTTCAGCCATCTTGCCCTGCACCAACGGGTCCAGAGAGTGGTTGATGAAGGCGTAGGCCATGTCGGTGTCGCCCGGACGGTTCTTCGGCATCACCGATTGCATCAAGTCGGTGTAGAAACCTTCCTTCATGCCAAAGGTTGCACTTAGACCGTAGGCTGGATCGCGGATCTGTTTCGGGAAGAATGCCGGCGCATACAGGCCGCCCATGTCCAACGAACCGGTGCGGAACAGTTCGGCGATCTGGTTCGGGTTTTCACCCAGGGTCACTACGCGATCTTTCAGCTCGGCGAGTTTCTTGAAGCCCGGCTCAATGTTGTGTTCGTCACCACCGGCCAGTTTGGCGGCGATGATGATCAGGTCCATGGCCTCGGTCCAGTTTGGCGGCGGCAGGAAGATGTTCGGTGCCAGGTCCGCGTCCCACAGGGCGGCGTAGCTGTCCGGCGCTTCTTTCTGAGTGCGCGTGCTGTAGACCAGGCTGTTGCACCAGAGCAGGTAACCGATGCCGTGGCCATTGGCGCCGGTGCGGTATTTCTCCGGTACGTCGACCAGGTTGGGAATGCGGTTGAGGTCGGGTTTTTCCAGCAGGTTGGCGGCGGCCAGACCTTCGGCGCCGACGCCGGCCAGGGTGATGATGTCGTACTGCGGACGATCACCGCCGGCCTTGAGTTTGGCGACCATTTCCGAGGTGCTGCCGGTGCGGTCAGCGATGACCTTGCAGCCGTACTTGTCTTCGAAGGTCGCGGCGATATTGCGCAGGGCTGCCAAGCCGGTGTCATCGGACCAGGTCAGCAAACGCAGGGTCTTGCCCGCAAAGCGTGTGTCGCTGGCATTGGCCTTGATGAACGGCATGCTCATGGCGGCCGCGGCCACCGAGGCTACGCCTACGGTCTTGATGAATTGACGTCTGTTCAGATCATGTTCGCCCATTACGGACTCCCTTTGTTTTTGTAGGTATAAGGCAGGTCGAAACTGTTGCATCCGCGCGACCGATTCAGCATTAGCCCCCGTATTTTCGGGGGTTTGGCTGAGCCAGCGAGTTCATCCTGAGGTCGTGTAAAACACCTGACTATCGATAAAAACTCATCGAAGCCATGACGCCAGCGCATGCCTCATCACGAGGCATGCGCTCACCTTTTTCGTGCCGTCAGACAGCCCGAATCACGTGTTTGATTTCCTGGAAAGCCTGCAAGCCCCACGGCCCCAACTCGCGGCCGATGCTGCTCTGTTTGTAGCCACCCCAAGCGGTCTGCGGGAAGATCACTTGCGGCGCGTTGATCCACACAAGCCCCGCCTGCAAGGCGTTGGCGACCCGATCTGCCGCTTCGGCATCGCGGGTGACCACGCTGGCCACCAGGCCGAACTGGCTGTCATTGGCCAGGGCAATCGCCTCGTCTTCGCTGGAAAAACTGCGCACGCAGATCACCGGGCCGAAGATCTCTTCACACCACAGCGCACTGCCGAGGGGCACTTCGGTGAAAATCGTCGGCTGCAAAAAATAGCCTCGCGACAGGTCTGCCGGACGATTGCCGCCGCAAACCAGTTTGGCGCCAGCACTCAAACCGCGATCAATATGACCAAGCACGCGCTGGTATTGCGCTTGGTTGACCAGTGCGCCCATTTCCACGTTCGGGTCGAACGGGTCGGCCACGCGAATGGCTTCGGCGCGGGCCTTCAAACGGATGAGGAATTCGTCCGCCAGTTCATCGGCGACCAGCACGCGGCTGGTGGCCGAACACATCTGCCCGGCGTTGAAGAAACCGCCGCCACAGGCCACTTCCACAGCCAGCTCGATGTCAGCGTCTTTGAGTACCAGCAGCGAGGATTTGCCGCCCAGTTCCAGGCTCACGCCCTTTACGGTTTCTGCGGCACGTTGCATGACTTGAACACCGACCGCGTTGCTGCCGGTGAAGGAAATCTTGGCGATGCGCGGGTCGGCCGACAACGGCGCACCAACCGCCAGACCCGTGCCGCAGACCAGGTTGAACACGCCCTTGGGCAGGCCGGCCTCGGCGATGATCGTTGCCAGTTCCAGCTCCGGCAGAGGCGTCACTTCTGACGGCTTGAGCACCACGCAGCAACCGGCGGCCAGGGCCGGGGCGAGTTTCCAGGCGGTGGTGACCATCGGGAAGTTCCACGGCACGATCAGGCCGACGACACCGCACGGCTCGCGGCGTACACGAGCGCTGAAGTCGTCGGTTGGCAGCTCGACGTTGCTGTCTTGCTTGGCATCGAGGCCTTCGGCTAATCCTGCGTAGTACTCGAAGGTGGCGATCACGTCGTCGACATCGATGGCCGCTTCGAACAGCGGTTTGCCGTTGTTGCTCGACTGCAATTTCATCAATTGCTCACGACCGGCCTGCACGCCCGCAGCGATTTTGCGCAGAATCGCGCCGCGCTCGGCGCCGGTGGTTGTCGACCATTGCTTGAAGGCGTTGGTCGCGGCAGTAACGGCTTGCTCGACTGCGCGTTCATCGCCGCCGTTCACGGTGGTCAACAGGGCTTCGGTCGCCGGGTTGATCACGCGCAAATGTTCGTTACCGGCGGACCATTGGCCGTTGATGTACAGGCCATCCAACGTGGTTGGAAAACTCATTTCGACACCGCCTTCATCCAAACAGTCTGATCGATTTCAATCAGGGTCGGACCCTGGCGGTCGGTGGCAGCGCGCAGTGCGCTGCGCAGTTGCTCGACACCGCAGACGGCTTCGGCGGCACAGCCCAGCGCCTTGGCCACACCGATGAAGTCCGGGGTGTAGATGTCCACGCCGACCGGCTCGATATCGCGGTTGACCATGTATTTCTTGATCTCTTCGTAGCCCTGGTTATTCCACAGCAGGACGATCACCGGGGTGCGCGCTTCAACGGCGCTGGCCAGTTCCGGCAGGGTAAATTGCAGGCCGCCGTCGCCGATCAGGCACACCACCGGAGGACGTGCGCCGTTTTCAACGCTGCCGCCGAGCCAGGCGCCAATCGCTGCCGGCAACGCGTAACCGAGGGTGCCGTAACCGGTGGACGAGTTGAACCAGCGACGCGGGCGCTCCGGGTTGAAGGTCAGGTTGCCGGTGTACACCGGTTGGGTCGAATCGCCAACGAAGACTGCGTTTGGCAGTTCGTGCAGAACCGTCTCCAGGAAACGGGTCTGGGCCAGGGTCGGCGCGTCCCAGGTGGCGGCCAGTTCGTCGCGCAAGCGTGCGGCACGGACCTGGCCCCAATCGTTGCGGCGCTCGGCCAGCGAGTGGTGGGACAGTTCGCTCAGCAAGGCTTGGGCGGCGTTGCGCGAGTCGGCTACCAATGCGACTTTCGGCGGGTAGTTGCGCACGGTCTGGTCAGGGTCGATGTCCACACGCAGCAGCACGCCAGGTATCTCGAAACCGCCGGCGAAGGTGATGTCGTAATCGGTTTCGGCCAGTTCGGTGCCGATCGCCAGCACCACGTCGGCTTCAGCCACCAAAGCGCGAGTCGCGACCAGACTTTGGGTCGAGCCGATCAGCAACGGGTGATTGGATTCGAGCATGCCTTTGGCATTGATGGTCAGGGCCACCGGGGCGTCCAGCCGTTCGGCCAGTTCAGTCAATTCGGCGGCCGCATCGATGGCGCCGCCACCGGCGAGAATCAGTGGACGCTTGGCACCGGCCAGCAGCGCGGTCATGCGGCTGATTGCGCTCGGCGAGGCACCGGCGCGGTCGATGTTCACGGGTACGCTGGCGAGCAGGTCATCGGCCTCTTCTACCAGCACGTCCAACGGAATTTCGATATGCACAGGACGCGGACGGCCGGCCTGGAACAGTGCAAAAGCGCGAGCCAGGACGCCCGGCAATTCAGCCGCCGACATCAAGGTGTGGGAGAACGCCGCCACACCGCCGACCAATGCGCTCTGGTTCGGCAGCTCGTGCAGCTTGCCGCGACCGCCGCCCAACTGGCTGCGCGATTGCACGCTGGAGATCACCAGCATCGGGATCGAGTCGGCGTAGGCCTGGCCCATGGCGGTGGTGATGTTGGTCATGCCAGGGCCGGTGATGATGAAGCACACACCCGGTTTGCCGCTGGTGCGAGCGTAACCGTCGGCCATGAAACCGGCGCCCTGTTCGTGACGCGGAGTGACGTGGTTGATGCTCGAACGGGCCAGCCCGCGATACAGCTCCACGGTGTGAACCCCGGGAATGCCGAACACCTGCTCAACCCCGTAATCTTCGAGTAACTTGACCAATACTTCGCCGCACGTCGCCATGTCTTTGCCCTTTTTGTTCGTTTGAGACGCCGGACCTGCGCAGTGTTTATGATGAGTGGGCAGGTCCAGGGATGGCCTCATTGGAACGGGCGACACGTAGCCGCAACAATGGATAAAAAGTCATACTAGCCATGTCCTCACGTCATACCTTGGATCCCAATGAAACGATTGCCTCCCCTGCCGGCGCTGCACACTTTTCTGATTACCGCGCAGTGCTGCAACTTCACCCGTGCTGCCGAACAGCTGTACATCACCCAAGGTGCGGTGAGTCGGCAGATCGCCGGGCTGGAAGAACATCTGGGTTATGAACTGTTCATTCGCCAGGCCCGCGGCCTTGACCTGACGGCCGAAGGACGGGAATGGCTGCCACGGGTCCAGCAGATTTTCGGCTTGATCGACGAAGCCGTGGAGCAGATCGGCGAGAAGCGCGAAACCCTGCAACTCAAGGCCCCGACGTGTGTCATGCGCTGGCTGTTGCCACGGCTGTTGCAGTGGCAGCGGGAGCGCCCGGATGTGCCGGTGCAATTGACCACCACGGTCAAGCACGGTGTGGATTTTCATCGCGAGCAGTTCGATGCGGCGGTGATGTACGGCGCACCACCGGACAGCGCGCTGGCCTCTTTTCATTTGTTCGATGAGCAATTGACGCCGGTCTGCTCCAAACCTCTGCTGGAAGGTCCAGTGCCGCTGATGACGCCGCAGGATCTGGAACAGCACATGCTGCTGCACCCGACACGGGATGAACGGGACTGGAAGGCCTGGCTGGCCACTGCGGATATTCGCTTGAGCAATGTCGGCAAGGGTCAGCATTTCGAAACGCTGGACCTGGCGATGTCGATGGCGTCCCAAGGGACAGGCGTGGCGATCGGGGATTGGTCGTTGATCGGCGATGATTTGAGTGCCGGGCGGCTGGTCATGCCGTTTGAATTGAAGGTGAAAACCGGGTTGGCGTATTACCTGGTTTTCCCCGAGAAACCCGGGCCTTCGCCGAAGTTGCGTGAATTGATGGGGTGGTTGGTGGAGCAGGCTCAGGCGCGCTAATGCTCTGAAGGCTTGGCGCGCAACCCTGTGGGAGATTCTATGGTTGAGGGAAAGCCCTCAACTGGCTTTTGGCTGATATTCGCTTTGCCCTTTCAGCAAGGCGAATACCACCCGAGCAAGCTTGCGAGCCAGCATCACCAGCGCCTGAGT
>NZ_JAHUWL010000021.1:0-108390 GCF_019219045.1 Pseudomonas sp. PDM25 | reverse complement strand
AAGAGCGAAGGCGGTCTGACATTCGACATCTGCATTGAATGTAGCGGCCTCTTCGCGAGCAAGTCGGATCGCCGCACCGCCGCTCCCACATGGACATCATGCGATACATAGTTACCGCATCTCGCTGCTCGGCCAGCGTTAACCTGCGTTCATCTTATGGAAGAGAGAACGTTATGGACGACAACACTCCGGTTTCACCCGCACCAGCGGTTTACCTGCTTTCACCCGAACAGATCGCCGGTCCATATTTCCGAAATCCGAAATTGATCAGACGAAACATCAGCGAAGGGATGGATGGCATTCCCTTGGTGCTGAGGCTGACGATCGTCGATGCCATGACCGGTCAACCAGTGACTGACGCGCTGGTGGATATCTGGCACTGCAACGCACGCGGGGCGTATTCGGGCTGGAGCAAGGTCAATCCAGACACGGAAATCGACGTCGACGACATAGGTTCGATCCCGCGAACCGACGACGACACTTACCTGCGAGGCGGGCAATTTACCGACAAGAACGGCATCGTGCGGTTTACCACGATCTATCCGGGGTTCTACGCCGGCCGTGCCCTGCACATTCACGTCGTGGTACGCATTATGGAAGGCAACAACTACCTGGAAGAGCGGCATGTTGCCTGGGTCGGTCAGCTCTACTTTCCCGAGGCGGCCTCGCGCTCGGTACTCAGCGCCAGGGAATACCGCGGTCGAGCCGTTTCGCCGCTGACCAACGATCAAGATTTTTTCTATGAAAACATGGGCGGCGAAGCATCGACCTTGAACGTTCACACCCTGAGTCGAGACTCGAATAAAGATGGCTACTTCGGGCACACGACCATCGGCATCGACACCTTTGCGGTATCGACGCAGATCAAGCCCGAGGACTTCGACAAACACACCGTGTGACGTCAGCGCAGTTCGGTGAGCGCCCGGGTCAGCAAATCCATGTCTGCAGCGGTGTTAGTGAGCCCCGGGGTTATGCGAATGCACGGACCACTCGCGGCACCACTGCGGGCCACGGTAAACAGGTTGTAGTCCTTGAGCAGCCGCTCGACCATTGCCTGTTGATCGGCATGCTGGGTAAAGCGCATCGACGTGATGCCGCAATACAATCGCGGGTCGTCCGGGGTCATGACTTCGATCCCCGGCAACTCGCGTACCGCGCTCACCCAGCGGTTGCGCAGGTAATTGAGCCGAGCGCCCTTGGCGGCGGAACCGCCCATGGCCCGATGTTCCTCGAACACCAACGGCAGGGTCAGCAGCGCCGGGATGTTGGGCGTGCTGTACGGCGTGCGGGCGCGAATGTCGGTGGCCGGGAAATGCATCTCGCCCATGTCCGGATCGATGTCGGCCAAGCGCTCGGGGGCGATGTAAATGAAGCCCAGGGTCAGCGGCGCACCGATCCATTTGTGCAGGGTGTAGCCAGCAAAGGCGATGCCCAGTTCATCGAGATTGAACTCGAACTGGCCGAGCGCATGCGCGCCGTCGAGGATCACGTCGATGCCATGTTCCCTGGCCGCTGCAGCAATGGCCTGCACCGGCATCACCAACCCGGAGCGATGGGTGACGTGGGTCATGGCCATCAATTTGAGTCGCGGATAACGCACGAAAGCTTCGCCGTAAGTGGCCAGCAAACTGTCGAAACTGGCGGGGTGCGAGTGTTCGATCTCGATCACCTCGACGCCGCGATGACGTGCCAGCCAGCGCATGGCCCCTTTGACCGTGTCGTATTCCAGATCACTTATCAGCACCTGATCGCCCGGCGTCAGACGGTTGTAGTTGCGGATCAGCGATTGCAGGCCGTCCGAAGCATTGCGGGTGAGGGCGACAGTGTCGGCAGGTACGCCCACCAGATCGGCGAGCTGTGCGCGGATTTCAAGGCTTTCGCCCTGTTCGAAGCGTTGGCGCACATGCACCGAGTTGCTGCGATTGATCAGTTCGATGTTGCGCTGATACTCCTCGACCACTGTGCGCGACATGCGCCCGAAGTACCCGTTTTCGAGGTTGACCGGGCCGGGTTCAACCGCGTATCGGTCGGCAAAGGTTCGCCAGAAGGCTTCATCACGGGCACGGCGAGTGTTATCGGGCATGGGCTACTCAATCAGGGGCCAGGAATGGGGGGCGGGTCAATGGCGAGGGGCGGGTTTGCCATGTTTGGCGCGTAGCGGTTCGAGCAACTCCGACAGGCCGTTGTGATCGATTTCCTGCATCAAGGCCAGCAAGCCGCCGAGTTCTCCGTGGGGGAAACCTTCGCGAGCGAACCAGTTCAGGTATTGGCCGGGGAGGTCGGCAATGATTCGGCCCTTGTATTTGCCGAAGGGCATTTCACGGGTAATCAACAGTTCGAGCTTTTCAGGGTTCATCAATCAGTCGTCTTGATTCAAACAGTCTGGAAAATACAGGCATTCTGCATGCAGGCCAAATGACAGATCATGCAAAAAAAACGGATACAGATTTCGAGTTAAACGGTAAGTTATTGAAATATAAGTAGTAAGTAGTCGATTCATTGCTGGCATGCAGGATGCAACACCTATTGCATCTTTCATCAACCCGCGAGGAATTGAAAATGACCGACATGAATAAAGAAGCCATCTCTGTACTCAACGACCTGATTGAAACCAGCAAAGACGGTCAGGAAGGGTTCAAGACTTGCGCTGAAGACATCAAACACCCAGAACTGAAATCCCTGTTCATGCAGCGTTCCGCCGACTGCGCTACTGCGGCTTCCGAACTGCAAGCGCAGGTGCGCTCGCTAGGCGGCGATCCAGAAACGTCCACCAGCGTCAGCGGTGATATGCACCGTCGCTGGGTCGACGTGAAAGCGATGTTCACCGGCAAGGATGAAGAGGCCGTGCTGAACGAAGCCGAACGGGGTGAAGACCATGCACTGAAGGCTTACAAAGAAGCCATCGAAAAAATCAACAAATACAACCTGGTGGGCATTCGTGACCTGGTTGAACGTCAGTACCACGGCGTGCAACGCAATCACGATCAGGTAAAAGCCCTGCGTAACCAGGCGCGCGCACGCTCGTAAGCGTTCATTGCCTGTCAAAAACGCCAGCCAGTCTGGCGTTTTTTTTGTGTCTGGGAATTAGCACTGGACGGATGTTAGTTAGCTAGCTAATAATTTGTTTATCAAGTGACTGAACCGATCCCGACTATCGTTAAATCGCCTTTCCAAGAGTCCTTTACGTGCCTATCACCTTGCAGGCTTTGTTTGCGCCTGACCGCCGCGCCTTACAGTTCGCGATCAAAACCTTGATCGGCGGCGGCCTGGCGCTGTGGCTGGCATTACGCTGGGGTCTGGAGCAACCGGCCTGGGCGTTGATGACGGCGTTCATCGTCGCTCAGCCCTTGTCCGGGATGGTGGTGCAGAAGGGCCTGGCGAGGTTGCTGGGCACCCTGGTCGGGACGATGATGTCAGTGGTGTTCATGGGGGTGTTTGCCCAGACGCCTTGGCTGTTTTTGTTGGCCTTGGCGTTATGGCTAGGGCTGTGTACGGCAAGTTCGACTTTGCTGCGCAGCGCCTGGTCCTATTCGTTCGTGCTGGCCGGTTACACGGTGGCGATCATCGCGCTGCCGGCCATTACTCATCCGCTGACGGTGTTCGATCAAGCCGTGGCTCGCTGCACGGAAATCTGCCTGGGCATTCTTTGCGCCACCGCCGCCAGTGCGCTGCTCTGGCCGATGCGGGTCGAACGGCAACTGGCGGATCAGGCGCGGGCAGCGTGGCAAAGCGGTATGAACGCCGCGCGTGCAACCCTGGCCGGTGATGCTCAGGCGCGTAAAGGCTTACTGGAAATCCTCGGCAAAATCGTCGCCGTCGATGCCCAGCGCGAGCATGCCTGGTTTGAAGGAAGCCTGGGGCGGCAACGAGCGCGGGGGATCAGCGGCTTGAGCCAGAAGCTGTTGATGCTACTGCGCATCGCCCGTTCGGTACGCCGCCAGTGGAAGCAATTGGAACCCCAGGAAGCCGAGCAACTATTGCCCTGGATGACCGAGGTTCAAGAGGCGCTCGACAGCCCGGATTCCGCGACCCTGCAAGCGCTGCGTCCGAGGTTGCTCGACGCTTCCCACTACCCACACATCAGCTCCGCACAGAGTTATTGCCTGGCTCGTTTCACCTTGTTGCTCGATACCGCCATGGCGGCCAGCGCCGCGTTGAACGCTGTTGAGGAGGGCAAGGAGACGGTCGATCCACCGAGAACCCTGACACCGCACCGCGACCTGTCATTGGCGCTGATGTTCGGTGCCCGCAGTGCGTTGGCGTTTCTGGTGGTCTCGTGCTTCTGGTTGGCGACCGCCTGGCCCGCTGCCTCCGGCGCGCTGCTGTTGACGTGCGTGGTGTGTAGTCTGTTTGCCAGCCGCGAGAATGGCGCTCAGATCGGCATGAGTTTTATGCGCGGGATCTTCCTGGCGATTCCGGCCGCGTTTATCGTCGGGCAGATCCTGCTGCCGCAATGGAGTGGTTTTGCCTTGCTGTGCATGGGCATGGGCGTGCCGTTGTTCCTCGGCGCGCTGGGCATGGCCAAACCGCAGATCGGTGCGACGGCGACCTCATTTTGTCTGCACTTCATCGTGCTGGTCTCGCCGCTCAATGCGATGAAATTCGATGTCGCGACGTTCTTCAACAGCGCTCAATCCATCGTGGTTGGCGTCGGTGCCGCCGTGCTGGCGTTCCATTTGTTGATCCTGCGCAACCCGACGTGGCATGGCCGACGTTTGCTGGCGGCGACCCTCGATGATCTGGTGCGCCTGACCCGGCGCAATCTGCGCGGTGCCGAAAGCTGGTTTGGCGGGCGCATGGCCGACCGCTTGCTGCAATTGGCGCGGCACTATCCCGAGTTGCCGGAGCCGGCGCGCAGTCGCTGGGACGACGGCTTGCTCGGCCTGGACATCGGCGACGAACTGCTGCATTTGCGTTTGAGTCTGGCGGTGGCGCAGGCACCGGTCAGTGCACCTCAGCGGCGTTATCTCGAACAGCTGGAAAAAATCCTTGAGCAAGGCCCGGTCGGCAGTCGCGCCGAAGCGTTGGCGCAGCCGAGCGAAGAATTCTTGAAGACTTTGTACGCGTTGCCCCCCAGCGATGCGGTGAAACTGGCCCAAGGCGCGGTGCTGCAATTGCAAAGCAGCTGGCGCGCCTGGTGCCGTCAACAGGAGCAAAGCCATGGGCTTGCGTGAGTGGTCGGTGGGTGGCGTGCTGCTCAGTCCGTTTCTGATTTATGTGCTGCTGGCGCTGCTCGTCACTGGCGCCTTGCGCATGCTCTTGCGCCTGACGCCGGTGGGCCGCTGGATCTGGCACGAAGCATTGTTTGATTGCGCCTTGTACGTCTGTGTATTGACCTTGATCACCGTCGTCCTCGGACCTTTATAAGGAGTTGAAAATGCGAACACCGATACGTGTCGCGGTGACCTTGTGCCTGGTGGCGGCGGCGATATTTGCCGGCTTCCATTTGTGGCAGTACTACATGCTCACGCCCTGGACTCGGGATGCGCGGATCCGCGCCGACGTGGTGGTGATCGCCCCGGACGTCTCGGGTTGGGTGCGTGAGCTCAAGGCTTTTGATAACCAGCAGGTCAAGGCCGGCGATTTATTGCTGAGCATTGATCGTGAACGTTTCGAAGCGGCGCTGGAGAAAGCCCAGGCGGTGGTGCAGACCCGCCAGCAGCAACTCAATCTGCGCGAGAAAGAAGCCAGTCGCCGCGCGGCCCTCGGTCCGCAGGCCATCAGTGCCGAGCTGCGCGAGAACGCGCAAATCAACGCCGGCATCGCCCGTGGCGAACTGCGTGAAGCCCAGGCCGAAGCCAAGGTTGCGGAACTCAACCTCGCCCGTAGTCAGGTCCATGCGCCGCGCAATGGTCACATCACCAATCTGCGTTTGGCCGAAGGCAACTACGTGAATGCCGGGCAATCGGTGATGGCATTGATCGACGATTCGACTTTCTATGTGCAGGCGTATTTCGAGGAAACCAAACTGCCACGGATTCGTGTTGGCGATCCGGTGAAGGTCTGGTTGATGAGTGCGGGGGAGGGGTTGCAGGGGCATGTGGAAAGCATCAGTCGCGGGATTACCGATCGCAATACCACGCCGGACGGGCAGTTGCTGGCAGAGGTCGAGCCGACGTTCAACTGGGTGAGGCTGGCGCAGCGGATTCCGGTACGGATCAAGATTGATAAGTTACCGGAAGGGATGAATTTGAGTTCGGGGATGACGGCGAGTGTGCAGGTGCAGGAGGGGCATCAATAGTTGAGGCGCTGCGGTCACTGTGGCGAGGGGGCTTGCCCCCGTTGGGGGGCGCAGCGCCCCCGAATCAGGCGCCGCGTTCGATCTGATTAACCGCGGTGGCAGATTTTACGACTGCTTCGCAGCCGAACGGGGGCAAGCCCCCTCGCCACAGGAGTTCACCCTGCCTGTAACAAGTGGGCAGGCAATCAGCCGATACTGATCGCTGGCAACGTCGGCAACGTCACGGTCTGTTGCTTGCGCGGCGCCAGAATCTCCGCCTCGCCGTCCACTACCAATTCATCGCGCTGGTTAAACACGCGAGTGGCAATCCGCACACGAAACTTCGGCAGCTTCTCGAGGATCTCCAGACGCACGGTCAGTGTGTCGCCAATTTTCACCGGCTTCTGAAAGCTCATTTGCTGACCGATATAAATAGTCCCCGGCCCAGGCAACTCGCAGGCAACGGCAGCGCTGATCAGCGCGCCGCTGAACATGCCGTGAGCAATGCGCTCCTTGAACATGGTGCCGGCGGCGAATTCAGCGTCCAGGTGCACCGGGTTGTGATCGCCGGACATCGCGGCGAACAACTGAATGTCGCGCTCTTCGACCGTCTTGCTGTAGCTGGCGGTCTGGCCGACTTCAAGGGCCTCGTAAGGGGTGTTGGTAACCTGGGTCATCTGTTTCAATTCCTGTCACGAATAAATAAATTCAAAAAAACTATTCCGATCTGGGTGGCCGACGGTGGCTCAGTGCCTGGGCGATCCAGTTCAACACGTCATTGATCACTTCATCGCGATTGCTCTCGTTGAACAGTTCATGCCGTGCCTGCGGGTAAATAGTCAGTTGCAGGCTCTGGCTGCCGGCAGCGCGCAGCGCATGGGCCAGATCTTTCAGACGCTTGCCATCGCTCACCGGATCACATTCACCACCGATGATCAGCAACGGCAGGCCCGGATCAATCTGAGCGAGATTGGACGCTTTGCTGATTTGCTGCAACCCACCGAGCAAATCGAGCCACAGCTGATTGGTGCAGCGAAAGCCGCAGAGCGGGTCATTGGCGTACAGGTCGACCTCTGCCGGGTCGCGGCTGAGCCAGTCGAACCGCGTGCGCGCCGGTTTGAATTTCTTGTTGAACGAACCGAACGACAGCCATTCGATCAGCGCGCTGCGACCCTTCGGGCCCTGGCGCAAACGTTCCAGCCGTGCAATCTGCCGCGCCGCGCGATAGAGCGCCACCGGTTGGAAGTTCGACCCGCTGAGAACGGCCCCATGCAGGCTGGCGCTGTGGTGCAGCAGATAGGCCTGGGCGATGTAGCTGCCCATGCTGTGACCGAGCAGCACAATCGGCACGCCCGGATGGTGTTGGCCGATGTGCTGGTTGAGGCTCGCCAGGTCGCCGACCACCTTGCACCAACCGTCATTGTCGGCGAAATGGCCGAGCGTCCCGTTTTCGGCAGTTTTGCCATGTCCACGCAGGTCCGGCGCATACACGCCGTAGCCCTGATCACAGAATTTTTCCGCCAGACGGGCGTAGCGGCCACTGTGTTCCGCCATCCCGTGGGCCAGCAGGATCACTGCTTTTAAAGGCGTGGCGGGCAGCCACTGGTTGACGAAGAGGCGGCTGCGGTCGCTCGCGGTCAACCAGAAAGTGTCGTGGATCATGGCGGTTCCTTTGCATTGGGCTGCATGTGGCATGGGCGTCGTTGCATTGTATAGCGCATCCAAAGCGTGCCGTCTGATCAGGCCACGCCACGGCAGCAAGATTCACACGATCAATGTCGACCGTGCGCATATTTGCCTGATTCGCCATAGCTGCTAGTGTCCGTGGAGCCCCGCTTTTTCGCTCTCTATTGTGAAGAAGGACAGAAAAGCGGCCCCGGATAGGTTCAGGTAAAGAGGACAAGAACAATGCAACCTGATTTCTGGAATGACAAACGCCCGGCCGGCGTGCCCCTGGACATCGATCAAGGGGCCTACAAGTCGGTGATCGAGGTGTTCGAGCGTTCCTGCAAGAAATTTGCTGACCGCCCGGCATTCAGCAACATGGGCGTAACCCTGACCTACGCCGAACTGGAACGCTACAGCGCTGCGTTCGCCGGTTACCTGCAAGCCCACACCGACCTGGTGCCGGGGGATCGCATTGCGGTGCAGATGCCCAACGTCCTGCATTACCCGATTGCCGTGTTCGGTGCCTTGCGCGCCGGGCTGATCGTGGTCAACACCAACCCGCTGTACACCGCGCGGGAGATGCGTCATCAGTTCAAGGACTCCGGTGCCCGGGCGCTGGTGTACCTGAACATGTTCGGGCAGAAAGTCCAGGAAGTGCTGCCCGACACCGATATCCAGTACCTGATCGAAGCGAAGATGGGCGACCTGATGCCCACCGCCAAGGGCTGGCTGGTCAATACGATGGTGAGCAAGGTCAAGAAGATGGTCCCGGCGTACGCCTTGCCGCAGGCCATTTCCTTCAAGAGCGCGCTGCACCTGGGCCGGGGCCTGGGCATCAAGCCGCTGAAGATCGCGCTCGACGACATCGCCGTGCTGCAATACACCGGCGGCACTACTGGCCTGGCCAAGGGCGCGATGCTGACCCACGGCAACCTGGTGGCCAACATGCAGCAAGTGCGGGCGTGCCTGGAGCAGTTCGGCAATGACGGCCAGCCGCTGTTGCGCGAAGGGCAAGAGGTAATGGTCGCGCCGCTGCCGCTGTACCACATCTATGCGTTCACCGCGAATTGCATGTGCATGATGGTTTCGGGCAACCACAACGTGCTGATCACCAATCCGCGAGACATCAAGGGCTTCATCAAGGAGCTGAAGAACTGGCGATTCTCGGCGTTGCTGGGGCTCAACACCCTGTTCGTCGCGCTGATGGACCACCCGGATTTCAAGACCCTGGATTTCTCCAGCCTCAAACTCACCAATTCCGGCGGCACCGCGCTGGTCAAGGCCACGGCCGAGCGCTGGGAAGAACTCACCGGTTGCCGCATCACCGAAGGTTACGGCCTGACCGAAACTTCGCCGGTGGCCTGCACCAACCCGTACGGCGACAAGTCGCGCCTCGGCACGGTCGGCCTGCCGGTGCCGGGCACCACGCTGAAAGTCATCAACGATGAAGGCGTCGAGCAGGCGCTGGGTGAGCGCGGCGAACTGTGCATCAAGGGCCCGCAGATCATGAAGGGCTACTGGCAGAAACCCGAAGCCACCGCCGAAGTGCTGGATGCCGAAGGCTGGTTCAAGTCGGGCGACATCGCGGTGATCGACCCGGACGGTTTTGTGCGCATCGTCGATCGCAAGAAAGACATGATCATCGTCTCGGGTTTCAACGTGTACCCGAACGAGATCGAAGACGTGGTGATGGCTCACCCGAAAGTCGCCAATTGTGCGGTGATCGGGGTGCCGGACGAGCGTTCGGGGGAGGCGGTGAAGCTGTTTGTGGTGGCCCGTGAAACGGGTGTCAGCCTTGAAGAACTGAAGGCCTACTGCAAGGAAAACTTCACGGCGTACAAAGTGCCCAAGCACATTGTCTTGCGTGAGTCGTTGCCGATGACGCCGGTGGGCAAGATCTTGCGGCGGGAGCTGCGTGATATCGCCTGAGTGGTGAATGGCCGCGCTTCGCGCGGATCGCGGGCAAGCCATGCTCCTACGGGTTCAGTGTTGTTCACAAGCAGGGTGAACGACGCAAACCTGTAGGAGCATGGCTTGCCCGTGATGCTTTTAAAGGGGCGAAAGCCCCGGATTCAGGGCCTTTCAAGATTGTATAGGGTTTTTGCTCTAAAATGACCGCCTTCTATTCTTGAGTCATTAAAGTGACTGTGGAGGCGGCTTTTGGCTCTAGTCGGCCCTTGGCAAAGCTGCTACTCTCGGCGCGCTTTTGTGACTTCTCGGCCTATATAAAAGCCAGATTCACCAATAAAAAACATACACCAATAATAATCGCATCAAATGCGGTGATGAATTCGCGTTGCTGAGGAGTGGGCTTCCATGATCGAAGACTTTTGGAAGGATAAGTACCCTGCCGGGATTGCTGCCGACATCAATCCAGACGAGTATCCGAATATTCAGGCAGTGTTGAAGCAGTCCTGCCAACGCTTCGCCAACAAACCGGCATTCAGCAACCTGGGCAAGACAATCACCTACGGTGAACTGTACGAATTGTCCGGTGCCTTTGCCGCTTACCTGCAACAGCATACCGACTTGCAGCCGGGCGATCGAATCGCCGTGCAGCTGCCTAACGTGTTGCAGTACCCGGTCGCCGTCTTTGGTGCCATCCGCGCCGGGCTGATCGTGGTCAACACCAACCCGCTGTACACCGCGCGGGAAATGGAACACCAATTCAACGACTCCGGTGCCAAAGCCCTGGTCTGCCTGGCCAACATGGCGCACCTGGCCCAGCTCGTGGTGCCGAAAACCGGCGTCAGGCACGTGATCGTCACCGAAGTGGCCGACCTGCTGCCGCCGCTCAAGCGCCTGCTGGTCAACAGTGTCATCAAGTACGTGAAGAAGATGGTCCCGGCGTATCACTTGCCCAAGGCCATCAAGTTCAACGACGTATTGAGCAAGGGCCACGGCCAGCCAGTCGCCGAAGCCAATCCGGCCAGCAGCGACGTTGCCGTGCTGCAATACACCGGCGGCACCACGGGCGTGGCCAAGGGCGCGATGCTGACCCATCGCAACCTGGTGGCGAACATGCTGCAGTGCAAGGCGCTGATGGGTTCCAACCTCCATGAAGGTTGCGAGATCCTGATCACGCCGCTGCCGCTGTACCACATCTATGCCTTCACCTTTCATTGCATGGCGATGATGCTGATCGGCAACCACAACATCCTGATCAGCAACCCGCGCGATTTGACGGCGATGGTCAAGGAACTGTCGAAGTGGAAGTTCAGCGGTTTCGTCGGGCTCAATACGCTGTTTGTCGCCCTGTGCAACAACGAAGCCTTCCGCAAGCTGGATTTCTCTGCACTGAAAGTCACCCTGTCCGGTGGCATGGCCCTGCAACTGGCCGCCGCCGAGCGCTGGAAAGCGGTCACCGGTTGCGCCATCTGCGAAGGTTACGGCATGACCGAAACCAGCCCGGTGGCTACCGTCAATCCGATCCAGAACATCCAGATCGGCACCATTGGTATTCCGGTGCCGTCGACCCTGTGCAAAGTCATCGACGATGCCGGCGTTGAACAGCCGTTAGGCGACATCGGCGAGCTGTGTGTGAAAGGTCCGCAAGTGATGAAGGGCTACTGGCAACGTCAGGACGCCACCGATGAAATCCTCGACAGCGAAGGCTGGTTGAAGACCGGTGACATCGCGCTGATTCAGCCTGACGGTTACATGCGCATCGTCGATCGCAAGAAAGACATGATCCTGGTCTCCGGTTTCAACGTGTACCCGAACGAACTGGAAGACGTGCTGGCGACCCTGCCGGGCGTGCTGCAATGCGCAGCCATCGGCGTACCGGACGAGAAGTCGGGCGAGGCGATCAAGATCTTCATCGTCGCCAAACCGGGCGTGACGCTGACCAAGGAACAGGTGATGGAGCACATGCGCGCCAACGTCACCGGATACAAAGTGCCGAAAGCCGTGGAGTTCCGCGATGCGCTGCCGACCACCAACGTCGGCAAGATCCTGCGCCGTGAATTGCGCGACGAAGAGCTGAAGAAGCTCGGCGTCAAGAAGGTAAGCGCGTAACCAACAAAAAGCCCTGCAGATGCGGGGCTTTTTGTTTAATGCGATATCAGAAGTGCCCTTGTGGCGAGGGGATGAATCCCCTCGCCACAAATGTGGACGCCGCGCTTAAGTGAACAGCATTACCGCAGATGCGGGGCTTTTTGTTGTCGTCAGGGAAATCTTCAGCGCCGGTCAGGCCGTCTTCGCGAGCAAGCCCGCTCCCACATTTAATCGAGTTCATCCAGAAGGAATGCGATCGAGTGTGGGAGCGGGCTTGCTCGCGAAGCTTTTGATTTTACAGGCGGAACTGCGCGAAATTGACGTTGGTACCCGCCGGGCGCATGTCCTGGAGGTATGAGTCCTTGTCGGCGCTCAGTTCCAGGCTCAGGGCCGCTTTGCGTTTGCCTTCGTTGCGCACCACCAGGCCTTCGAGCTTCTCGCGCAGGAACACCGTCGGCACTTTCAGGTGCAGCAGTTCGTCGGTTTCCGGGGTGTGCATCAGCAGGTGAACCCACTCGTACTGACCAATGGCCAGGCGCGCGACCGGAATATCGAACCACCAGATGTTGCGGTTGCGGTTCAATTCGGTGAAATGGCAGTTGTTGACGCCAAGCACAGCACCGCCAAGTTCCTGGTTTCTGCGGGCAATGGCCTGCTTTTTATCGAGTTTCATAACATTCCTACGGGATTGGATCTTCAGCGCCATGGCCTGAATACGTTGCGCATTCTCGGGGGTTGGTCGGCAAACATAAAGCCCAACCTGCACTGAACGATGAAATGTCGCCGTGAAAATAAATGAAACTCCGCACAAACGCCTCCGGTCAACCTTGTGTAACCACTTTCCCCGTTGAATTGTTCACAGGAGAAACACCATGAGCAGCACTGGCGATAAAGTAAAAGGCATGGCCAACGAAGCCGCCGGCAACGTCAAGCAAGGCGTCGGCAAGGCCACTGGTAACGAAAAAATGCGCTCTGAAGGCGTCGCTCAGGAAAGGAAAGGCGAAGCCCAGCAAGCGGTCGGCAAAGTCAAGGATGCTCTTAAAAAAGGCATCGACAAGGCCTGATCAGGCCTTTGATGAGCAACAGAAACGGCCATCCGCGGATGGCCGTTTTTGTGTCGGCCTGAACTTGCACAAGGAAATTGTTTCAAACTCGCCAAGTACGCTACTTTGATGTAGAAAACGGCCCCTGAGTCGCCACGACTTCAATCAAATTTGCGGCGAAAGGAGACGCTAATGTTTTTCCCACACATGAAAGGCCAGCGCCTGCACCGTGTCATGGTGCGCACGATCACCGAGTTCGTCGACGACGAGATGTCGACCTATGCCTCGGCGTTGGCCTATCAAATGCTGTTCTCGCTGTTTCCCTTCATTCTGTTCCTGATCGCCCTGATCGGTTTCCTGCACCTGCCGGACTTCTTCTCCTGGCTGCGCCTGCAATCGGAACTGGTCCTGCCGCCCCAGGCGCTGGAGCAGGTGAACCCGGTCATCGACCAGCTCCAGCAATCCAAGGGTGGCTTGCTGTCGGTCGGTATCGTGATTGCCCTGTGGACCGCGTCCGCCGGTGTGCGGCTGATGATGAGCGCGATGAACGCCGCCTACGACGTGGTCGAAGGCCGGCCGGCGTGGAAGCGTTTCCCACTGTCGATTTTCTACACCATCGGCATCGCCGGCATGCTACTGATCGCCGCTGCGCTGATGGTGCTCGGGCCGCAGGTGATGGCCTGGATTGCTTCGCAAGTCGGCCTCGAAGACTTCATCGTGACCCTCTGGACCATCGTGCGCTGGCCGGTGGTGGTGATTCTGTTGATGATGGCGGTGGCGCTGATTTACTACGTCATGCCCGACGTCAAACAAGAGTTTCGCTTCATCACCCCTGGCTCGGTGCTGGCGGTGGTGGTGTGGATCATTGCGTCGCTGGGCTTCGGTCTGTACGTCAAGATGTTCGCCAACTACAACGCCATGTATGGCAGTATCGGCGCGATCATCGTGCTGTTGCTGTACTTCTACATTTCCGCCGCCGTACTGTTGCTCGGCGCCGAGATGAATGCCGTGATCGAGCACATGTCGACCGAGGGCAAGGATGATGGCGAAAAATTCCCCGGCGAGCACAGCCACGAACACAAACAACATGTGTCGGGACTGGGTCGGGACCACTCGATCAAGCCGACCACTGACGAAGTCATCAAATGATCCGTGAAATCCTGAAAATGGGCGACGAACGCCTGCTGCGCATTGCCCCGCCAGTGCCTGCCGAAATGTTCGACAGCCCGGAGCTGTGGCAACTGATTGACGACATGTTCCAGACCATGGAGAGCGTCGGTGGCGTTGGCCTGGCTGCGCCGCAGATCGGCGTCGACCTGCAACTGGTGATCTTCGGTTTCGAGCACAGCGAACGCTATCCGGACGCCGAAGCGGTGCCGCAGACGATTCTGATCAACCCGTTGATCACGCCGTTGAGCCCGACGCTGGAAGAGGGTTTCGAAGGCTGTCTGTCGGTGCCCGGCCTGCGCGGCGCGGTGGACCGCTATCAGCACATTCGGTACGAAGGTTTCGACCCCAAAGGGCAGCCGATTGTGCGCATTGCGTCAGGCTTCCACGCGCGGGTAGTGCAGCATGAATGCGATCACCTGATCGGCCGGTTGTACCCCTCGCGTATCAGTGATTTCAGAAAGTTCGGGTATACCGAAGTGATGTTTCCGGATCTCGATCCGAACGCAGACGATTGATGGGGACCAACCCGAAACCAATGTGGGAGCGGGCTTGCTCGCGAAGGGGCCATGTCAGTCAATATTGATGTCGACTGACACGCCGCCTTCGCGAGCAAGCCCGCTCCCACAAGTCGAACTCTCCAACAGTTTCAGGCCCATGGCGATCATCGGTTTGCTGCGCGCATAACGGCTCAAGCGTTCGGCCATGGAGTAGGGCAGTGGCGGGTCGAAGGTAAAACCGCGACGTTCATAAAACCCGCGCAAGTCCGGATGACAAAACAGCCACACCGGGCCTTCAAGCTCCTTGAGCGCCTCGGCGATCAACGCTGCAGCGATGCCCTGTTTACGGCAGGCCGGGTCGACAAACAAACCCGTCAGCCAATGCCCGTCCGCCACCGGTCGCAAACACAGTGCGCCAATGATCTCCTCGCGCCTGGCCACCCAGAGTTGAGCGTCGCGGACGGCTTTCATCGACGATTGGTGAGCGCGATAAAACTTGTTCATCAAGGGCCACAAAGGCTCGGCGAGCAAGGTGTACTGGGTGTTGGGCATGATCTTCGACTGTCGGTGCGCAAAGCGGGCGATTATAAAAGAACGCACGCGCAGCGATAGGTGTATACCTGATCTCACATCCCGTATGAGTGGAGTAAGTATCATGGCCAAAGGCATGGATTCAAAAAAAGCGGCAAAGAAAAAACCGGCAAAAACCGCCGATGAAAAGCGCGCGGACAAGAAGGCCAAGAAGGTGGATGTGTTCGGTCATTGATCCCGCATTGATTGATCGTTCCCACGCTCTGCGTGGGAATGCGGCCCGTGACGCTCCGCGTCACTGGACGCAGAGCGTCCCTAGAGGCATTCCCACGCAGAGCGTGGGAACGATCGTCATACGATCCTTGAAATAATCTGCAAGATTTTCCTGCGTCATTGCACAGAAGGGGACTGGTCCCCGATCTGAGCAACGCCATGCCCCATTATTTCGATACCGCCCACCGTGAAGAAATCGAAACCCTGCGCCAACGCCTGACCGCTCGCACCGAGTGGCCGACCTGGTTGCTGCTGATCGGCGTGTACGTCGGCTGGTTCAGCATCGTGCTTGCCAGTGGCTGGTTGGGCCTGTGGTGGAGCACTGTGCTGTTGATTCCATTGGTGGTGCTCTGGTTGTCGGTGCAGCACGAATTGCTTCACGGTCACCCCACCCGCTGGACATCGCTGAACAAAATCCTCGGCTACGCGCCGTTCGCCGTCTGGTATCCCTACACCCTGTATCGCGACAGCCATTTGCTGCATCACCGCGATGAAGACCTGACCCTGCCCGGTCTCGATCCGGAAAGCCGTTACCTGAGCGCCGAGCAATGGCAGGACAGTTCGCTGTTCGAACAAGACCTGCACTGGCTGAACAAAACCGTGCTCGGACGCTTCGCCCTCGGTGCACCGCTGGCCTTGCTGACGCTGGCCAGGGAAGAACTGCAACGTCTAAAAGCAGGTGAGCGACAGGCTTGGTTGATGTGGTTGAGCCACGGCACGTTGACCCTGCTGATGTTGCTGTTTGTCGCCCGTTACAGCGTGCTGCCGGTGTGGCATTACCTGTTACTGATCAGCGTTCCGGCGCTATCGATTGCGATGATTCGCTCCTACTATGAACACCGTCCCCACGCCGAGCCCGAGCAAAGGACGGTCATCAATGAAGCGGCCTGGCCGTGGCGCTGGCTGTTCCTCAACCTCAATCTGCATTTGGTGCATCACGACTTGCCTGGGCTGCCCTGGTACGACTTGCCCCGCGCCTACCGCACGCGTCGAGAGCAATGGCTGGCGCGCAGCGGCGGGTTTCTGGTGCAGGGTTATGGGCAGTTGTGGTGGGAGAATGGAGTGAAAGCCATCGATAGCCCGCAACATCCGTTTCACTGATTTCATGATCGACACCCCCCCCTGTGAGCGAGCCCTGTGGCGAGGGGATTTATCCCCGTTGGGCTGCGGAGCGGCCCCGGCATTTCAAAGTTAAAACGCGTTTACGACTGCTTCGCAGCCGAACGGGGTGGTGCGGCATTCCGATAAATCCCCTCGCCACAGGGCTCGCTCCCACAGTGAAAACTTGTCACCTGGAAGATTTCGATGACTGAACACCTCGCCGAATTACTGATGTACATCGCCCCCGAACCAATCCGCGAGGCCAACGAGCGCTGGCTGACGCGCATGCTCGAGCGACTGGGTGCCACCCGCCGCAACGCCGAGGGCCTTTCGCTGATGGACCTCTGGCTGTCCCCGCACCTTCTGCTGACCCAAACCTGCGGCTACCCGCTGATGACCGCGTTGCGCGGTCGGGTCCGGGTCGTTGGTCGTCCTCGCTATGAGCTGCCGGACGCTAACGGCGGCAATCATTGCAGCCTGTTGCTGAGTCGCGCCGATGATCCACGGCGCAGCCTGCCGGCCTTTCGCGACAGTCGTGGGGTGATCAATGGCGAAGACTCCAACAGCGGCATGAACCTGCTGCGTCATCGATTGGCGCCGCTGCATCAAGAGGGGCAGTACTTCGCCAGTGTCGGTATCAGCGGCAGCCACCGCGAAAGCCTGCGCGGGTTGCGTGAAGGGACCGCGGACCTGGCGGCCATCGACAGCGTCACCTTCGACTATCTGGCGCGGTACGCCGAAGACGAAGTGGCCGGCCTGCGGGTCATTGCACGAAGTGCGTTCAGTCCGACCTTGCCGTATATCACCGCCGCGACCGTCACCGATGAACAGACCGAGGCGTTGCTGCAGGTGATGAATATGACGTTGCAGGAATTGCCCGAAGTCAGGGAAATCCTCGGTCTGCAAGAGGTATTGCCGGCCAGCGAAAGCGACTATCAGATCGTGCTCGACTATCAGCAAGAGGCTGAGGCGTTGGGGTATGGGCGATTGCGGTAGGGGGGGAAGAACGAAATCGGTGTGCCTCTGTAGCAGCTGTCGAGTGAAACGAGGCTGCGTTCTTTTGATGTTTAATTCCATAACGGAATATAAAAATGCTTTTTAAATATTATTAATGCATAAGGCTCCTTGCTAGGATCGCGTCACCGGAACACCGGACATTCAGCGACCCCTAACCCTTGGAGCCTCTATGTCCGGCACCGACCTTTCCCATCGCAACGACGTGGGCGGAGTGTTCCGCGCGCATTACCCCTGGCTGTGCGCACGGTTGCGACGGCATCTGGGCGCCAGTTCCAGCGTCGAAGACATTGCTGCCGAAACTTTTTTACAGCTGCTCGAATCGCCGGGGCTGACCCCGATCCGCGAGCCTCGTGCCTTACTCACCACCATTGCCCAGCGGTTGATCTATCAGCTCTGGCGCCGCCGTGAGCAGGAACGCCAACACCTCGATCAGTTGCGACACCTCGATCAGCAACAAGCGATTTCGCCCGAAGAACGGCTGCAATTGACCCAGGCCTTGCATGGCCTCGACCGTACGCTGGAGCGCTTGCCGGGCAAGGTTCGCGCAACGTTCCTGTTGTCGCGAATCGACGGTCTGACCTACCCGCAAATCGCCGCCGAACTGGGCATTTCCCAGCGCTCGGTCAGCGTTTACATGACTCGCACTCAAGCCCTGTGCGCCCGGCACAGCGCCAACCAATCCTTGAATTCCCTGACCCGGAGGTCCGCATGAGATCGATCAAAACCCTGCTCGGCAGTTCGCTGCTGGCCCTGAGCCTTGTGGCAACCCACGTTCCCGCTGCGGAGAAAACCGCGCCGATCCACTTCGGCGACATCACCTGGGAAAGCGGCAGCCTGATCACCGAAATCCTGCGATTGATTGTCGAGAAAGGTTACGGCTACCCGACCGATACCTTGCCGGGCAGCACCGTCAGTCTCGAAGCGGCGTTGGCCAGGAACGATATTCAAGTGATCGGCGAAGAGTGGGCCGGGCGCAGTCCGGCGTGGGTCAAAGCCGCCTCGGAAGGCAAAGTGTTTGGCCTGGGCGACACGGTCAAAGGCGCCACCGAAGGCTGGTGGGTGCCGGAATACGTGATCAAGGGCGACCCCGAACGCGGCATCAAACCCCTGGCCCCGGAGCTGAAATCCGTGGCCGACCTGGCGCGCTACAAGGACGTGTTCCGCGACCCGGAAGACCCTAGCCGTGGACGCTTCCTCAATAGCCCGACCGGCTGGACCTCGGAGATCGTCAACAGTCAGAAACTCAAGGCCTATGACCTGACCGGCAGCTTCGTCAACTTCCGCACGGGTTCTGGCGCTGCGCTGGATGCCGAGGTGGCTTCGTCGATCCGTCGAGGCAAACCGGTGCTGTTCTACTACTGGTCGCCGACGCCGCTGTTGGGCCGTTTCAAACTGGTGAAGCTCGACGAGCCGGCCTTCGACGCCGACGCCTGGAAGACCCTGGCCGACGCCAACAACCCGAATCCAAAAGGCACGCGGTCGATGCCGGCAAGCCTGGCGATCGGCGTGTCCGCGCCGTTCAAGGCGCAGTACCCGGACCTGGTGGCGTTCTTCGAAAAGGTCGACCTGCCGATCGATCTGCTGAACCACACGCTCGGCCAGATGAGCGAAAAGCGCCTGCAACCGCGTCAGGTGGCCGAAGCGTTTTTGCGTGATCAGCCGCAGATCTGGAAGGGCTGGGTGCCGGGGGAGGTGGCGACCAAGGTGAGTGGGAGTTTGTAGTTTTTTCTGATGCTTCAACGGTGTTTGTCAGATAGCTTTCGCGAGCAAGCCCGCTCCCACAGGGGATCTCTGGTGTTCACAAAATCTGTGTTCACTGGAGATCCCCTGTGGGAGCGGGCTTGCTCGCGAAGGGTCTTGCGCCTTACTCCGACTCAGCGGCCAATGCAGTCTTCACGGCTGGCCGCTGATCAACCCGCGCCTGAAACCGCACCAACGCCGGCCACTGATTCAAATCAATCCCAAACACCGACGTCCAGCGCAACACCGTAAACAAATACGCGTCGGCAACGCTGAACCCGTCAGCCATCAAATAATCCTGGCGCTCCAGCGTCTGGCTCAACACAACAAAACGCTTGAACAGTTTCTCCTTGATCAGCGCTTTCACCTCATCCGGGAACTGCGAACTGAACAGCCAGCCCAGCCCGCCATGAATCTCTGTCGAAACGAAATTCAGCCATTCCTGCAACCGTACCCGCTCGAACGTTCCGCTCACGGGTACCAGGTTCGCTTCGGGTCGCAGTTCTGCCAGGTATTGCAGGATTGCCGGGCCTTCGGTCAGCACTTGGCCATCGTCCAGTTGCAATGCCGCGACGTAACCCTTGGGGTTGATGGAGAGGAAGTCCTCGCCGTTAGCGGTTCGCTTGGTGGTGTTGTCGACGCGGATCAATTCGAACAGCAGATTGAGTTCGCGCAGCACGATATGCGGCGCCAGCGAGCAGGCGTGGGGGGCGTAATACAACTTCATCGGCAGGGCTCTGGCTGGGGATTTGCGCCAGTGTCATAGTGCGCGGCACCCTCGGTAAAATTAATCTTTCAGAAAACTGCCATAAGGAAAGCTACTGCCATGATGAATCTGATGCATTGGCGAATGGTGGTGGCAGTGGCTGACACGGGCAACATTACCCGGGCTGCCGAGCGGATCGGCATGACCCAGTCCGGTGCCAGCCAGGCCTTGGCGTTGATTGAAGAAACCCTGGGCGTTCAGTTGTTCAGTCGGGAGAATCGCCAGACCTTGCCGACGGCAATCGGCTTGTCTGTGATCGAACACGCGAGAACCATGCTCGATGCCCTGGAGAACATCCGCAGCAGCGTCGATGCCACCAAAGACATCCAGCGCGGGACGATTCGCCTGGCCAGTTTCCCCATGGTGTTGGCGACTTTCCTGCCGCCGTTGTTGCGTCAGTTCAATCGGCTTTATCCCGGTATTCAGGTGGTCGCGCTGGAGGTCAGCGACGATGAAGTGGAAACGCTGCTCGGTGCCGGGCTGGTGGATGTTGGCGTGGTGTTGAACCCGGCGCCTGAGCTCAATGCCGGTCGCCTGGGACGCGATGCCTGGATGGCGGTGGTGCCTGGCGGCCATCCCTTGGCTCGCCGTTCGAATGAAGAAGGCGTCTCCCTGGCGGAGTTGGTGGAGCAACCTTTTGTACTGGCCACGGGCGGTTGTTCGACCAACGCTCGCAGCCTGGCGGAGGATGCCGGACTGCAGCTGCGCGACGTTCGGGTCGAGGTCCGTGAATGGAGCAGTGCGTTCACCCTGGTGCGGGAAAACATCGGCGTGACGCTGGTGCCGGAGATGACACTGCCGAGCCAACTTCAGGGGCTGCGCGTGGTGCCGGTCAAACCGCGTATCGATCGCGAATTTGCCTTGGTGGCCGCTGCGAACAAGCCACCCTCGGCGGCGGTGCAGGCGTTGATGGGCATGCTCGCTGAGAAATGACGCATACCGATGCTGAACCGATTTTGTCCTCAATAGTGGCCGACTAGTGGCCTTGCGTACCGGCCTCGCCTGTCTATGCTGACTCGTAACTAACTATGTCGACCGCTATGTGAAGGCCGTCATACACGTGAAAAGTGTGCGCAACCCAAGGCACCGACGCTGAACAACACGGAGCTGTCCGGTCAATGGAATGTCTTATCAGAACGTTAGGGCTGGTCCGATTCCGGGCTATCAAGAGAAGGATGTCTTGATAAGAGCGTTGCTGCATGGACTCTCCGATTAAACATCATTGATCACCTGACCCAGTCCTTCCTGTGGAGGGATGCGTGTGCCTGTTCCTTGGAATGTAGTGGTGGAGCTGTTGAAAGACCAAAGAACTTTCATCAAACAAAAGACCGCGCTGAAGGTGATCTATGTTTAACCGACATCACAAATCTGACTTGCTGGAAATCGAACGATTCAGTTGCGCGCTGGCCGAGGCTAACGCGAAGTTGGCCGCGGTCAGTCGCTCGATGGCAATGATTGAGTTCACCCCCGAAGGCATCGTGCTCGATGCCAACGACAACTTTTGCAGTGTCATGGGTTACAGCGCCGGAGAAGTGCGCGGCAAGCATCACCGGATCTTTTGCGAAGAAGCGTTCTATCGCAGCGAAGCCTACGCCAAGTTGTGGCGTGACCTGGCCCGTGGCGAGCCGGTGAGCGGGACCTTTTTACGCTTGGACAGGAACGGCAAGGAGATCTGGCTTGAAGCCAGCTATATGCCGGTGTTCGGCGCTGATCGTCAGGTTCGCAGTGTGATCAAAGTCGCCACTGATATCTCGGCCAGGATCTACAAGGAGCACGAAAACGAGAGCATGCTCGCGGCGATCGGTCGCTCCATGGCGGTAATCGAATTCACCCCGGACGGCAAGGTCATCACGGCCAACGACAACTTCTTGAAGACGATGCATTACTCGCTCAACGAAGTGGTGGGCCAACATCACAGCCTGTTTTGTCATCGTGCCGAAGCCGAATCCCAGGCCTACAAAGCGTTTTGGGCCTCGCTCAATCGCGGTGAATATCACTCGCACCGTTTCGAGCGCAAAGACAAGCACGGTCATACGGTTTTCCTGGAAGCTTCCTACAACCCGCTGTTCGACACCAAGGGCCGGTTGTACAAAGTGGTCAAGTTCGCCAGCGACATCACCGCTCAGGTGACCACCCTGCAAACGGCCGCGGAGTCGGCCCACAGCACCTCGGTTCAAAACGATGCTTGTGCGCAGAAGGGGTCGCATGTGGTGCAGCAAACGGTGCAGACCATCCAGGACATTTCCAAAGACTTGAATGAAGCGGCGCTGAGCATTGATGCCGTGAGTAAACAGTCCGACATCATCGGCACCATCGTCCAGACCATTCGCGGCATTGCCGATCAGACCAACCTGCTGGCGCTCAACGCCGCGATCGAAGCGGCCCGGGCCGGGGAACACGGACGCGGGTTCGCGGTCGTCGCCGATGAAGTCCGCAGCCTGGCGGCACGAACGAGCCAGGCAACGGTGGAGATCGTTGAAGTGGTGCGCAAGAACCACGATTTGTCATTGAGTGCGGTGTCGAGCATGCAGTCCAGTTTGAGTCGAACCGGGCTTGGGGTGGAACTGGCGAACGAGGCGGGAGCGGTGATTATGGAGATTCAACAAGGGTCGCGGCATGTGGTGGATGCGATCAGTCAGTTCAACTCGACGTTGCAGATTAGCTGACTATCCGCGAAATTTGCCCCTCGGGAAGCTCACGCTTTAGAGGGGCAGTCTAAAGGCGAATCAAATAGCTGTAATTTCGAATTTCCCTTCTACAATATTCAAAGTTTCATAGGCGCCCCCGCTTGGGTTGCCAGTAACCGTGAGGCTAAATGTGCCGCTGCAATTGCCGTTGTCGACATTAATAGTCAATTCTCCCTCATCGACATTGAAACCATGTCGGGAATAAGTGAAGCGAGTATTGCTATTGGTCAGGGGGATCGGATAAGTACCATTTCCGCGCGCAGGGATGATGCTGAAATCAAAATAGCGGCCGTTATCGATGGTGTCGCCGATGTGAATGAGACTGATCGTTTTCGGAAAGAGCGAGCCGTAACTAATTTGAAAGCGCGAGCCATCAAAGGCTGGCGCCACTTCGTTACCATCCTTCGTGAATTTTGCAGTGCAGGTTCCGCGAAAATTTTGTAGTGACTGAGTTGACATCGCAGTCGCTGATTCGGATTGACTGGTTGCGTTGTCATCCAGTGAAAGTGTGGTCGTAGCGGGTTTATTTATAGACATGTCAGCCTCCATTCTCTTGTTCGTTAGTGCGAGCAAATGATTGTCGCAACACGCTCATGATTTACCCCTATCTAACGACTGTCTACTGTCACAATTGACAGGTAAGAGACGTGAGTCAGGTAAAGCCGATGAGCGGTCCTCGAGCCCAAAAAGAAAAGGGTCCCACGAGGGGACCTTTTGGGGAGGTATCGATCGTGTTAAAGCGAAACGAAAAACTTATCGACCACTCAGTTCAACTCCACCGTGCAGATAAGTTAGCGTTGGCCTGAACGGATTGCCCCTTATAATTAAAGGGGCAATTTTTATCACTTGAAACGTTCATGTTTTACAAGTGGCGCCTGACCTATTCGGTGAGTGAGAAACTGCCTTCTATCTCCGCACTTTTCTGTGGGTCATGACTGCTTACAGCGATGAATTGATACGTGCCCCTCACAAATTTTTTTTCAAGGTCCACTTCAATCAAGGTGATATTTCCCGACTGTTTTTGCCCGATCCAGGAACTATCAGGGTCTCGAGGGTTGTAAAAACCTCCGACTCTTCTACCGTTGTCGAATGGATATGAGCCAGGTTTGATTTCGCCATCATATATACCTAACTGGACTCCCCAGCCTACAGGGAAGTCATCTCGGGCGAACCCGCCAACTATGAGTTCATATTCTTTAACGCTGAAAACGATTTGCTTGGCTGGAAGGCTCAGCGGTTCGCCGCCATTTTCCCTGATTGTTGCACTGAACAGCCCGACGGCTTTTTTATTACTCATGGGTCATCTCCTTTGCCACATTACAAACAGAGCCGCGGTGAACTATCGACGCGGAGGAGACACATGATTTTCCACTCGGATAATGCTGTCTACTGACAGAAGTGACAGTCAGGTTCTTTGCGGAAGAAGAATTGGACCAGCGGTCATACTGCTGAAAACTGAAATACATCCAATTGAAAGGATGTTTTTCAGTTTTCAGGATGGTTAAAGCGAAGCAAAAAACGTGTTGATCATTTGGACTGTTGCCTTTTACGCGGCTGCTGTTTCTGCTCTCGGCCCAGTTGCCGCAGCCGAGAAAATGCGGGGCCGCTCAAGGCAGTCCATTGCAGCCATATTTGAGGAATCCCGGACGTTGTGCCAACCGTTGGAAATACTCGTCGATGGCCGGGTAGTCGGGGCGCTCCATCGGTGTCATCAGCCAGCGGTTGATCGACAGCCCGATGACGATGTCTGCCAGCGTGAAGTGCGGTCCGGCGACATACGCTTTGGTGGCCGCGAGCTGATGCTCGATGATGCCCATTTTCTGATTCCAGCCGTGTACACCGGCGGCAATGTGATGCGGGTCCTGGAACTCCGGATCTTTGCGTACCAATGCCGTGAACGCATAGCTCCAGGAGGCATTGAGTTCAGTCGCTTGCCAATCCATCCACTGTTCAACCCGAGCGCGGGCCGCCGGTTCGTGGGGTAGCAGATCGGTGTTGTGGTGTTTGCCGGCCAGATAGCGGCAGATGGTGTTGGACTCCCACAGCACGCCGGCCTCATCGATGATCACGGGCACCAGTGCGTTGGGGTTGAGCCTGAGAAACTCCGGCGTGTGGGTTGACGCATAACCGCCGCCCCAGTCTTCACGTTCGTAGGCAATACCCAATTCCTCACAGGTCCACAGGACTTTTCTGACGTTGATGGACGAGGCTTTGCCCAGAATCTTCAGTGCATGTTCCATTGAGCTACTCCGTTAGCGATTCGACGCTTCAGGAATCTAACAGGTATTCAGCGTTTTCAAACCGGATCCGACAGCGCCGAAGTTGGCGAAGTTGGAACACTATCAAGGTTAGTTGAAAACCCACGGCATGGGCGATGCGCCGTTCTGACGCTCTGCGTGGGAGCGATCACAGCGTCAGGTACTCTCGCGCACCTTCAACTCAAACCCCATGTCCTGCACCGGTTTGGCCACGGTGTTGCCAGCCATCAACGTCAACATCTGCTCCGCCGCGCGGCGGCCGATGGCTTCTCGCGGGGTGCTGATGCTGCTCAGGCGCGGGACCATGTGGGCCGAGGCCGGCAGGTCGTTGAAGCCGAGGATCGCTACTTGTTCGGGGATCTTGATCCCGCAGCGCATGGCTTCGAGCAGTGCGCCCTGGGCCAGGTCGTCGTTACCGAAGAAGATCGCATCGACATCGGGATGAGTGGCGAGCAGTTGCAGGAACAGTTCGCCACCAAGGCCGACGGAGGAAGAGCGAGGTGTCAGCACTTCCAGGTCCGGGTCATACAAACCGGCCTTTTGCAGGGCTTTGCGGAAACCTTCGCCGCGCAGCAACGTGCGTTGATCCAGTTGCGCACCAATGTAGGCCAGACGCTTACGACCCCGTGACAGCAAATGCCCGGCCGCGGTCTCGCCAGCCGCGAGTTGCGAAAAGCCCACGCAATTGAGCCCGGCGGCGCTGTCCAGTTCCATCATGTACACGCACGGAATGTTGCTGGCCTCGATCATCCGGCGTGAACTTTCGGTGCGGTCGAAACCGGTCAGCAGCAAACCGCGAGGCTGATACGCCATGTAGTTGCGCAGCAGGTTTTCTTCTTCATCACGTGAGTAATGGAAGTTCCCGATCAGTACTTCGAAGCCCTTTGGTCGCAAAACCTGATGAATGGCTTCCAGCGTGTCGATGAACAGCAGGTTGGACAATGAAGGCACCAAAACCACGACGGAATGGCTCTGGGCCGAGGCCAGGGCGCGGGCGGCGGGGTTGACCACGTAGTTCAGGTCGAGGGCGGCTTTCTGCACCTTTTCCACCAGTTCGGTGGCCACCGTGCTGACCCCGCGCAGGGCGCGAGAGGCGGTGATCGGGCTGACACCGGCCAGGCGTGCGACTTCGTTCAAAGTGGGGCGGCCAGTGGTGCGCGTATTTTTATCGTTTTTAGGGGAGATCATCGGACGGCTTGCCAAACAAAATTCGAGGCACTAAGGTAGCGCTGTCTCGACGCAGCTGCAAATGCGTGAGCGGGGTTTGCCTGATCCCCGTTTTTTGGCGTTGGGAACGAACATGCTGCAACCCACAAAAATGACAAGAAGGCGTCGGCAACTTCTGCTTTTTCTGGTGTCATAACTGGCAAAGGTAGCGCTGTCTGCGCGCTGAGGTGTTACATGAATCATCCCATCACCGCCCTGGTCATCATGGGCGTTGCCGGTTGCGGCAAGACTTGCGTCAGCGAGGCCTTGTGCCAACTCAGCGGCGCGACCGCCATTGAAGGCGACACTTTCCACCCTGCCGCCAATATCGAAAAGATGAGCGCGGGAATCCCCCTGAACGACGAAGACCGTGCCGGCTGGCTCGACAGCCTGTGCGATGAATTGCGCCGCATCGACGCCAAGGGCGAACGCCCGGTGCTGACCTGCTCGGCCCTCAAACACATTTATCGCGAACGTCTGCGCAGTGCCTTGCCGGGCCTGGGCTTTGTGTTCCTTGAACTGACCCCTGAAGTGGCCGCCGATCGTGTCTCCCATCGGCCGGGCCATTTCATGCCGTCGACGTTGATCGACAGCCAGTTCGCCACCCTTGAATCGCCCGTTGGTGAGCCCCTGACCCTGGCTCTGGACGCGTCGAAGCACAGCGTCGAGCAATTGGCGAAGCAAGCTCATGACTGGTGGCAGGCTCATGGCCTGAAACACGCCGTATGAGTTTTGCCAGAAGAGATAGCGCTGTCCTGTTGGCTTGCGAATTACCCGCTTTAATAACAACAACAACCAGGAGACACCCCTAATGTTTGGCATGTCCCACGAGACGTTCCTGCTGCTCGATGCAGTGGTCACGGTGATCGGGCTTATCGTCCTGATTACCAAGTTCAAGCTTCATCCGTTCATTGCCCTGATCATCGCCGCCGCCTTTCTCGGGCTGACCTCCGGCATGCCGATCGGCACCATCATCAAGGCGTTCCAGGACGGCTTCGGTGGGGTGCTCGGTTTCGTCGGGATCATCCTTGCGCTGGGCACCATGCTCGGCAAAATGATGGCCGAGTCGGGCGGGGCGGATCAGATTGCCCAGACCCTGATTCGCGCGTTCGGCAAGGACAAGGTGCAGTGGGCGATGATGTTCGCGGCCTTCCTGGTCGGCATTCCGCTGTTCTTCGAAATCGGTTTCGTACTGCTGATCCCGCTGGTATTCATCGTGGCCCGGCGTACCGGCGTGTCGATTATCAAGATCGGTATCCCGCTGCTGGCCGGTCTGTCCGCCGTGCACGGTCTGGTTCCGCCGCACCCGGGTCCGTTGCTGGCCATCGGCGTGTTCGGTGCCGACATTGGTAAAACCATTCTCTACGGCCTGATCGTTGCGTTGCCGACGGCTATCATCGCCGGCCCGATCTACGGCACGTTCATTGCCAAGTACATTCCAGGTCATCCTAACCAGGAACTGGTCGATCAACTGGCGCGCGAGCCAGAGGCGGCTGAGCTGCCGAGCTTCAGCATCACCCTGATCACCGTGCTGCTGCCGGTGTTCCTGATGTTGCTCAAGACTTTTGCTGACGTGGTGCTGCCGGACGGCAATTTCTTCCGCACCTTCATGGACCTGATCGGTCACCCGATTTCGGCGCTGCTGCTGGCGTTGCTGCTGTCGCTGTACACCTTCGGCCACCGTCAGGGCATGGGCTCGAACAAGATCCTCAAGTTGCTCGACGCAAGCCTTGCGCCGACCGCCGCGATCATTCTGATCATCGGTGCCGGTGGTGGCTTCAAGCAGATGCTGGTGACCAGCGGTGTGGGTGACGTGATCGGCCACATGGCGGTGAACGCGCAGATCTCGCCGATCCTGCTGGCCTGGCTGGTAGCCGCGGTGATTCGTATCGCCACCGGTTCGGCAACCGTGGCGACCATTACCGGCGCCGGCATCGTGGTGCCGGTGGTGGGGATGATTCCGGGTGTGAACCGTGAGCTGCTGGTACTGGCGACCGGTGCCGGTTCGTTGATCCTGTCGCACGTGAATGACGCGGGTTTCTGGCTGGTGAAGCAGTACTTCAACATGACCGTGGCGGAAACCTTCAAGACCTGGACCGCGATGGAAACCATCCTGTCCGTGGTGGGTCTGGGCTTCATCTTGCTGTTGTCGTTGTTCGTATAAGTAGCACTGCAAAGCACAGGTGGTGACACAGCTCTTGTGATCACCACGAAACAAATGTGGGAGCGAGCCTGCTCGCGATGACTGACTAACATTCAACCTCTTCGTTGAATGTTAAGCCCTCATCGCGAGCAGGCTCGCTCCCACAGCGTTATGTGCAGGGCATCAAGATTTACTAATCAGCCCATCCGCCCGGAACATCCCGCGAATTCCGCGAATGGCCTGACGAATCCGGTCCTGGTTTTCGATCAGCGCGAAGCGCACATGATCATCCCCATACTCACCAAACCCGACACCCGGCGAGACGCAAACCTTGGCCTCTGCCAGCAGTTTTTTAGCGAACTCCAGCGAGCCCAAATGCGCATACGCCTCGGGGATCTTCGCCCAGACGTACATCGACGCTTTCGGATTCTCGACCATCCAGCCCAGTTCATGCAGGCCTTTGACCAGCACGTTGCGACGCTGCCGATACTGCTCGGCGATGTCTTTGACACACTGCTGATCACCTTCCAGCGCCGCAATCGCCGCGACTTGCAGCGGGGTAAACGTGCCGTAGTCGTGATAACTCTTGATCCGCGCCAAGGCATTGACCAGCTCGGCGTTGCCGATCATGAAACCGATGCGCCAACCCGCCATGTTGTAGCTCTTGGACAGGGTGAAAAACTCCACCGCGATGTCCTTGGCGCCTGGCACTTGCATGATCGACGGGGCTTTCCAGCCGTCGTAGACGATGTCGGCGTAAGCCAGGTCGTGCACCACCAAAACGTCGTACTGCTTGGCGAGGGCGATCACCCGCTCGAAGAAATCCAGCTCCACGCATTGAGCCGTGGGATTCGACGGGAAACCGAGGATCATCATTTTCGGTTTCGGGATCGAGCCGCGAATGGCGCTTTCCAGTTCGGCGAAGAAGTCCACGCCCGGAATCAACGGCACCGAACGCACCTGAGCGCCGGCAATCACCGCGCCGTAGATGTGAATCGGGTAGCTCGGGTTCGGCACCAGAACGGTATCGCCCTGGTCGAGGGTGGCCAGCATCAAGTGCGCAAGGCCTTCCTTGGAACCAATGGTGACGATGGCTTCGCTTTCCGGGTCGATGTCGACCTCGTAGCGATCCTTGTACCAATTGGAAATCGCCCGGCGCAGACGCGGAATGCCCTTGGACGTCGAATAACCGTGGGTGTCTTCGCGCTGGGCGACGGTCACCAGTTTTTCGACGATGTGCGGCGGAGTAGGGCCATCAGGGTTGCCCATGCTGAAGTCGATGATGTCTTCGCCACGACGACGGGCGGCCATCTTCAGCTCGGCAGTGATATTGAATACGTAAGGGGGGAGTCGATCTATGCGCGCAAAGCGGCGCGGCGAACCTGGGTTAGCCATTGTTGCCTCGGATAACGTGAGCGCCCGGAACCGTCCGAGCGACGCTGGTCACTGCGGTGACCTGTGGCGGAATGTAAGGGGTGATGTGGCAAACTGTCCAGCGACTATGTAAACAAATTTGTCCGAAGGAAATCGGTTGATGGAATTTACCAGTGGCTTCTTGCTGAGCCTTTCGCTGTGCCTGGACATCGGCGTGGCCAACATCGCGATGATCACGCTGGCAATGCAGCGTGGCTATTTTCAAGGCTTCGCGCTGGGGTTGGGGACGTGCGTCGGCGACCTGATCTACGCCGTGCTGGCCTTGGCCGGGATGACCGTTTTGCTGCAATACGAAAGCGTGCGCTGGGTGCTGTGGATCGGCGGTTCGGCGCTGTTGTTGTACTTCGCGGCGAAGATGATCTATTCGGCGATTCGCCATGAGGCGGTACTCGCGCAGGCCGAAGACGTGGGTCAGAACTCCCATCGGCGCGAGTTTTTCCGCGGGATCTTCCTCGCCATGTCGTCTCCCAGCGCCATTCTCTGGTTCGCGGCGGTGGGCGGCACATTGATCGCTCGTTCCGGCGGCGGTGGCGCCCTCAGCTCGGCGCTGTTTCTAGGCGGGTTTCTGTGCGCCGGGGTGCTCTGGTGCGTGGCTTTGTGTTTCGCCGCGAGTCACGGCGGCAAGTTGCTGGGCGACAAATTGCTGCGTTATTCCTATATGGCATCGGCAGCGATCTTCTGCTATTTCGCGGTCTACGTGATCCTATCGGGGTATAACGAGTTCGTTGGTGCAGGTGCTGTCGAACCGTTGAATGCACTGTGATTGGGCGAATTCGGTTTGGCTTCTATACTCCCAGCCGAACCCACTTTTTTGTTCCAGGAGTTGAGCCATGGATGAGCAAACAGGCGTCGAAACGGCCAAGCCACGCTTCGAGCACGGGCACTTCCTGCTCATTGCCGGGCTTGGCGGCCGATTTACCCAGGAAACCTCCAAGAAAATCCCCGAACTCTGGGAGAAATTCATCCCCGAGATTGGCAAAATCCCTGGTCAAAAAAACGAAGTGACCTACGGCATCTGTTGCAATCCGGATGGCAAGGGCGGCTTCGAATACATTGCCGGCGTTGAAATCAGCAAGCTCGACGACCTGCCGGATAAATACCGTTGGGTTGAGGTCCAGCCTCAGCACTATGCGGTGTTCGAACACAAAGGCCCTCTCGATCAGTTGCCCCAGACCTTCCAGTACATCTGGAAAACCTGGCTGCCGCAGTCCGGTTATCAGGCGGCGGACGCGCCGGAATTCGAACGCTACAGCGAAGACTTCAACCCGAAGCTCAACACCGGCGTGCTGGAAATCTGGCTGCCGCTCAAGCCTTGATTACCGCGGGAGGCAGACTCGGTGTCCGCCGCCCTCTCGTTACTTGCCTTGCTTCATCCGTCGCGCCCGCAACAGGTCAATCGTCAGCGTGATAAAGCCAAACGAGCTGATGCCCAACAGCATAAGAAGTCCGATCTGAACGCTGCTCATGGTGTGTTCCCCTTATTGATGGCCAGAGACAGGACACATCAATAATCCGCACTGACAAGCAATGACAGCGCCTATACGCAGGCTTTACGGTGCCTGCGGTGATCGATATGAACTCCTTATTAATTTATGATCCCCAGCCTTCCTCCCGCTGATTTCGAGCTGCCATGAACACCGTCATCCGCCACGCCACACCTGCTGATCTGGACCGCTGCTACGCCATCGAAACCATTGCCTACGAAGGCGACGAAGCCGCCACCCGCGAAAAAATCGCCACGCGCATTGCCACCTGGCCCGAAGGTTTCATCGTGGCCGAAGTCGACGGCGTTGTAGCCGGTTTCATCAATTCCGGTGCGGCGTTTCAGGTCGAGATGTCGGACGAGGCGTTCAAGGAACTGATCGGCCACGACCCGGCTGGCCCGCACGTGGTCATCATGTCAGTGGTGGTGCACCCGGATTTTCAGGGGCAGGGGCTGGCGAAGCGGTTGATGGGCGAATTCATTGAGCGGATGAGCGCGCTGGGCAAGACCCACATCCATCTGATGTGCAAGGAGCGGCACATTCCGCTGTATGCCGGGTTTGGCTTTGCCTACATCAAGCCTTCAGCGTCTGACCATGGCGGGATGGCGTGGCATGAGATGGTGTTGGCGTTGGGAAAGGAGCAAATGAGTTCTTGAGATAAGTTTTTTAATGGCCTAAATTCAGACCTTGTTGCATTGGCCATCCTGTTCGGGTGGTGAGCAGAGGAATGAGTGATGCGAGTTGAAACTATCAGTTTTGTTAAAAAGAATGCGGCAGCGCTGGATCTTTCCGAGCCGATGCTCGTCACTCAGAATGGCGTTCCGGCTTATGTGATCGAATCCTACGAGGAGCGTAAGCGGCGAGATGAGGCCATCGCGCTGATCAAACTTCTTTCGTTTTCTTCTCGCGACAAAGAGCAGGGTAAGCTGATTTCTGGCGACACTTTGCTGGCCAGACTGGCGCAGCGGCGCCAATCGCAGCAAGACGATAACGATGCCTGAGGCCTTTAGAGTAGAGTTTGCGACCGCTGCGGAGCATGGCGTTATTTCGCTGGAGTACTATCTCACGCAGCAATGCGGTCAAAAAAAAGCCGCAGAGCAGGTTGATCAACTGGTGATGCAGATCGTTACGGCTCTGAGCAATCAGGCCCATGTTTACGGTGTTTGTCAGGAAGCAGCATCGCTTGGGGTCACTCATTTTCGTGAGTACTTACCCATGGGACAGCGGGTTTTGTATGAGGTGTTCCCGAGCGAAAACCTTGTAGTGGTCGCTTTGGTTATCGGTCAGCGTCAAAGTATCGAGAAGCAGTTGCTCGACTACTGTCTTCTCCTTTAACCGCTAGTCAAATCTCAAAAGGGTTGCCGCAAGGCAACCCTTTTTCGTGTTCGTTCAAGAGCATCCCGTTCTTCAATGCTGTTGAGCATAACCACCTCAGAAAAACAGGCCCATGCGCCGTTCGTAACCGATCCGGCCCCTGTAGGCTTCGCCGCTGTCGACCCAGCCGAATTTTGCATAAAGCGCGATGGCCGATGCGTTATCCGCATCCACCGACAACTCCAGCCCCTTTATTTCCGGAAACGCCTGACGCGCCACGTCGGGCAGGGCTTGCAGACAGGCCTTGCCATAGCCTTTGCCCTGAGCCCGATGATCGACTTGCAGTGCGTGAAGGGTGGCGCTGTGTTCATTGGCCCACGCCGGCAATACGGGCGGGCGCTTGAGCAGCAGAAAGGCCACGGGAACATCCTCGACCAGTAGCGCAAATCCTTTGACGCCGGGGCCGGGTTTGGACAGCAAGGTGTGCAACGCACCGTAAATGTCGCCGGAGAACCTGATTTGTTCTTTGTGAACTTCAATGGCCTCGACCTGCTGGCGCTGGAGCGCGTTCAGGCTGTCGTAAGGCACGAGTCGGGCTGTCACTGGAGTGTCCTTTTTCCAACATAAATGTGTTTCGGATTCTAACGAGTTTGCGTCCATGGATTATTTTTATTTGGACTGTCGATTTGGCTTTTCGCCAGACGACTAAGGGTGTCTTCACAACAAAAACCACGGAGAACCACCATGAATGCTACCCACGAAATCCAGACCCTGATCGACACCTATCGTCAGGCGGTCATCGCCAAGGATGTCGAGAAACTCATGCCCCTGTATGCCGAGGACATCGTCTCCTACGACGCGGTCAAGGCCCTGCAGTTTCGGGGCAAGGCCGCCTACCGCGCGCATTGGCAGGAATGCATGGAAATGTGCCAGGGCGCGCACAAGTTCGACTTCGACCATATGAACATCGTGGCGGACGAGCACATCGCCTTCGCCCATTGGCTGGCCCATTGCGGCGGCACCAACGAGAAGGGCGAAACCCAGGCCTGCTGGATGCGCGTGACCGCCTGCTATCGGCGCGACGATGGGCAATGGCGCATCGTCCACGAACACTGGTCGGCCCCGTTCGACATGATGAGCGGCACGGTGCTGTTCAACCTGGAACCCTGAGCGCCGTGCTGATTCGTCGGGAATGTCGCGAAAGCGTCAATCTGCAGCCATAGTTGATCCGTTCGATTCAGGAGAGCCCCATGAAGTATTTATGCCTGGTCTACAGCAACGAGCACGAGTTGCACTCGCTGCCCGAAAGCCCGAATGACGCTGAATGCATGGCTTACGCCGAGGCGATCCAGGGCAGCGGCCGAATGGTCGCCGCCGAGGCGCTGGAATCGGTGCAGACCGCGACCACGGTGCGGATGCGCAACGGGAAAATGTCGATCACCGACGGCCCGTTCGCCGAAACCAAGGAGCAATTGGCCGGCTTCTACCTGATCGATGCCAAGGACCTCAATGAAGCCATCCAGGTCGCCGGCAACATCCCGGCGGCCCGGGTTGGCTGTGTCGAGGTGCGTCCCGTTCGTCAGTTGAACCCCGGCGCCTGATGTCGGCTGAGTCGGTACGAGCGCGGGTCGAGCAGGTTTACCGCGAAGACTCACGGCGGATTCTGGCGACCCTGATCCGTTTGCTCGGCGATTTCGATCTTGCCGAAGAAGCCTTGCACGAGGCGTTTTTCGTCGCGGTCGAGCGCTGGCAGCGTGACGGTGTGCCGGACAATCCGCGTACCTGGCTCGTGTCCACCGGGCGTTTCAAGGCCATTGATGTGTTGCGTCGGCGCGCACGCTTCATCGCGTCGCAACCGATGCTGATCGCTCAACTGGAGGCGCTGGAGCAGGCCGACTGGAGTGACGAAGACGTGGAAGACGATCGCTTGCGCCTGATCTTCACCTGTTGTCACCCGGCACTCGCGGCGGACGCCCAGGTGCCGTTGACGCTGCGCGAAGTCTGCGACCTGACCACGGAAGAAATCGCCCGGGCTTTTCTGTCGGCGCCAGCGACCATCGCCCAGCGCATCGTGCGCGCCAAGGCGAAAATCCGTGATGCAAAAATTCCGTATCAAGTGCCGACCCTGGCGGAATTGCCCGAGCGCCTGGACAGTGTGCTGCGGGTGATTTACCTGGTGTTCAACGAAGGCTATTCCGCTTCCATGGGCGCGGAACTGACCCGTGAGGATTTGACCCGCGAGGCGATTCGGCTCGCTCGTTTGTTGATGGAACTGCTGCCCGAACCCGAAGTGATGGGGCTGCTGGCGCTGATGCTGCTGCACGAGTCCCGACGCCCGGCCCGGACATCGGCGAGCGGGGAGTTGATTGTGCTGGATGAGCAGGACCGTTCGTTGTGGGACGCCGGGATGATTGCTGAAGGTTGCGCACTGGTGGAGCGTGCACTGACAACCCGGCGCTTCGGGCCTTACTGCCTGCAAGCGGCGATTGCGGCGTCGCATGCCGAAGCGCCCACGGCGGCGGAAACGGACTGGCTGGAGATTGTGGGTCTGTATGACGTGCTGTTGCGGGCGGCGCCTTCGCCAGTGATCGAATTGAACCGTGCGGCGGCGATCTCCAAACGGGATGGGCCGTTGGCGGGGTTGACGTTGATCGAAGGGATTCTGGCGCGCGGTGATTTGCTGGATTACCACTTGGCACACGCGGCGCGGGCGGAGTTTTGTCGGCAGTTGGGAAGGGTTGATGAGGCGCGGGCGGCTTATGAGCGGGCGTTGGAGTTGACGCAGCAAGTGCCGGAACGACGGTTTATCGAGGCCCGGTTGCAGGAGCTGAAGTGATGTGATCTTGCGGGCCTCTTCGCGAGCAAGCCCGCTCCCACAGGTTTAGCGCAAATCCTGTGGGAGCGGGCTTGCTCGCGAATGGCTGCACCACTATTCCAGCATCTTGCCGAGTAACCAACTCCCCGCCGGCCCTGGCGGATGCAGCCGCGACCACAGTGCATCGACGAACACCGGTTTCGGCCAGCCGCGCACGTCCAGTTCCTGCAACGTCCCTGGCCCAAACCGCTCCACCAGCCACCGGGGCAACGGCGCCCAACCGAATCCGCCCTGAGCCATTTCCAGCAGCATCAGATAACTCGGCGCCGACCAGACGCGCCCCTTCGCACGGCTTTCATACGGATTGACGATCGTCGCCAGACGCAGCTCCCGGTGTTGTTGCAACACGTCCTGATCGATGTGGCTCAGCGCCGCCAACGGATGCTTGCGGGACACGAACAGGGCAATCTCGGTCCGTTCTTCCACGGTCGAACTGACCAGGTCCGGCGGGTAACTGTCTTGTTTTTCGGCGAAGGCTACCTGCGCCCGACCCCGTTGCACCAAGGCCATCAGGTCGTCGCACTCGGCGATCAGGCATTCAAGTTCCAGGTCCGGATAACGCTGCTCGAAGGCGCTGAGCGCCGCTTCGAAGCGGTCGGACTGATACGTGTCGGAAATCGCCACGGTCAGCTTCGGCTCGACGCCTTGGGACAGTTGGCTGGCGGTCATTTCCAGTCGGCTGGTGGCGGCCAGAATGTCCTCGGCCCGTTGCAGCATCACGTGCCCGGCCGGGGTCAGGCTCGGTTTGCGGCTGCTGCGGTCGAACAGCGTCAGGTTCAAGTCGATTTCAAGGCTGGCCACGGCGGCGCTGATGGTCGACTGACTGCGGCCCAGTTTGCGCGCCGCGGCGGAAAACGAGCCTTGAGTCGCGGCCTGAACGAAGGCCTGCAACACTTCTTGAGAGGCCATGAACTATCGCCTTGATCGATGGTTATTGGTTATGAAGTATCGGTGTGAAGAAGGATCATGGCAACCACAGTCACTCAGAGGAGTCTGGCCATGAGCGCCAACAAATCCATCACTGAACGTATTTTCCAGGCCATTGGTTTCGAATTGTTGGCCATCCTGATCTGTACCCCGTTGCTGGCATGGATCATGGACAAACCGATGCTCGACATGGGCGTCGTGACCATGGCTATCGCGGCACTTGCCCTGGCCTGGAACGTGGTCTTCAACGGAGTGTTCGACCGTGCGCTCAAACACTACAACCTCGTGCGCAACGCGTGGGTACGTGTTGTCCATGCGCTGTTGTTCGAAGGCGGACTGGTCGCCCTTGGCGTGCCGTTGATTGCCTGGTGGCTGAAGGTCAGCCTATGGCAAGCGTTCCTGCTGGATATCGGCGTGCTGCTGTTTTTCCTGCCGTACACCTACGTCTACCACTGGGTGTATGACGTGGTGCGCGAGCGGTTTGTCATGCGTCAGTCTTACGAAGCTTGAAAGCAAAAGATCTTGATGGCGTTTACAAAAACATCCCACCCGATGCTTCCACGCGTTGCCCGTTGATCCACTGACTGCCCGGCGCCCCAATGCGCCATCCGTGGATGGTATCGCTGCTCTACGCCCCGCAACGGCATTTGCCGTTGCGGGTGAGAACGTTCATGGATTGGCTCGGGCAAGTGATCCAGTCCACCACTTGAAAAATAATACATAACCTGTGGGAGCGGGCTGTGGCTCAACCATAGAATCTCCCACAGGGTTTTGTGTCAGCTTTCATGTTGATGGTTAAACGTGGAAGTAGCCTACGCAGCTGTCAAACGGCAAACGCTTGAGCTCGATCTTGTTCAGGTCGAGTACTTCGCGCAGGGCCTTGGTTTCGCCCGGGAAGTTGCGGTAAGCGACTTCGTCGAGCACCACGATCGCGCCTTTTGGCATGTATGGCAGGAAGGTTTCCAGGGCGACTTTGGTCGACTCGTACAGGTCGGTGTCGAGGATCAGCATGGCCACGACCAGGTCCGGACGGGTCTGGACCCACTCAGGCACGGTCTTGACGATGTCGCCTTTGACCAGCTCGCATCGCGGGATGCGGTTGACCGGGCGCAGCAGGTCGTTGGCGTCGATCATGTCCTGAATCAGCGACTGATCGGTGTCGGAGAACATGGTCTCGTTGACGTCGGCCGGGTCTTCTTTTTTGTCGATGCTCTGGAAACCTTCGAAGGTGTCGAAGCCAATGATCGAACGGTTGATTGCGTACGGCTCGAGAATCATCGACAGGTGCATGTAGAGCATCAGCGAATTGCCCTTGTACACGCCGCACTCGATGATCGCGCCCGGTATTTCGGCGACTTTCTTGAACAGCTCCATGCGCGACAGCGCAGCGGTCACGCCGATGCGGTTGGCGAAGACGAACGGCGCGTCGGCCACGTACTCGGCATCGACACGTTTCAGAACGTTGGCACGGGTTTCGTTGTACTGGGCCTCGGCAGGCGTGATGCGACGCTTGGTCATTGCTGGATTCCTTGGAAATTCGAAAAGTCGTGGGCGTGGAAATAGTCTTTGAAACCGGCGCCGACGTCAGGGCAGGCGCTGTCGACGTTGATCGCGCCACGCTTGTGCTTGAGGTCGTCGAGGTGCATCAGGCGGAAATCCACGCTGAAGCGGGTTTGATCTGTATGGTTGGCGACCGTGCCGTGCAGGTGCGAGCCGGAGAAAATCAGCATCTCGCCGGTGTTGCCGGCGATGCGCACTTCAGACGCGGTGTTGATCGCTTCCAGTGGCACCGGGTGCACGCGGACTTCCTCTTTGAGGTTGTCCTTGGCCTTGTGCCGCTGGTTGTTGATCCAGTCGTTGAGGCTCCATTCGCTGGAGGTGTTCTTCACTGGCACGTCGAAGTAGCCGGCGTTGATCATCATGGTCTGGTCGGGGCTGATGGTGTGCACCGGCATCCAGGTGTTGATCTGGCAATCGACACTGCCGTACCACGTGTCGCGATGCGGTTTGTAGGCATAGCTGACACCGGCGTGCAGGTAGTCATAGTTTGGAACCACGCGAATACGCGGCACGTCGAAAATGTATTCGCGCGGGTCGACACCGATCTCGTCGATAAACGACAGGATCAGGTCCTTGGCGCGCTGGCTATTGGTGAACTGGCCCTTGAGGCGCGTCACCAGTACCACGAACTCTTCCACCGGCATCAGCGTGTGCAGGGCCTGGTGGTTGGTCTCGCCGTCGAAGGCGGCGGTGATGCTTTCCTGGGCGAACGCACACAGCTCTTTGGCGGCGCGCAGTTGAGTGTTCAGGAAGATGTCGCCGGCGTAGATGGCTTCTTTGAAGTCAGCTTTCTGCTGAAGCTGATTGATATACAGATTCACGTTTCCACTCCTGAATACATCGAGTCTCTTAAGAGTCGGCCACACGTTAGCAAACTGAAGTGCAATCCGGCGGGTGGTGGATCAATAAAAACGCAAACCCCTGAATTTGCGACGAAATACGTTTTCCGGACAAAAAAAATCCCGGCTCAGGAACGAGCCGGGACAGCTAAAACATTGATCAGATCAGAACAATTGGGTGAACAGCCAATACAAACTGCCCGACAACAGAATCGCCGCCGGCAAGGTCAGCACCCAGGCCATCAGCAGGTTGCGGATGGTCTTCATCTGCAAGCCGCCGCCGTTGGCGACCATGGTCCCGGCCACCCCCGAAGACAGCACGTGAGTGGTCGACACTGGCAGGCCGAACATGTCCGCCGCGCCGATGGTCAGCATCGCGACGGTTTCCGCCGAGGCGCCTTGCGCATACGTCAGGTGGGTCTTGCCGATCTTCTCGCCAACCGTCACCACGATACGTTTCCAGCCGACCATGGTGCCCAGCCCCAGAGCGATGGCCACCGCGATTTTCACCCACAGCGGAATGAACCGCGTGGCGTTGTCGATCTGCTGCTTGAACAGTTGCAGCTTGCCGTTGGTGTCGGCGTCGAAGTTGCCGACCTTGTTCTTGTCCATCAGGCGAATGGTTTCGCTGGTCAGGTACATGTCGTTACGCACGTTGCCCATGGCCTCGGCCGGGACCTTTGCGAGCGAGCCGTAGCCTTTCACTTCGTTCCCGATAGTGCCGGTCAACGCGGCGAGGGCGGGGATCAGTTGTGGTGAGGCTTCCTTGCTGCGCATGTAGTCGGACAGCACCGCGCGAGGATCGGCAGGCGCTGGCAGCGGCGCACTTTTGACCAGCGCTTGCTGGGTGACTTCGGCCACGGCGGCAAACTGCAGCGCCTGGTCCGCCGGCATGGTGCGGTTCAGCGCGTAAGCCATCGGCAGCGTGCCGACCAGAATCAGCATGATCAGGCCCATGCCTTTCTGGCCATCGTTGGAACCGTGGGCGAAGGACACGCCGGTGCACGTCAGGATCAACATGCCGCGAATCCACCACGGTGGCGGAGTGTCGCCCTTCGGTGCTTTATACAGCGCACGATTCTTGACGAACGCCCGCAAGGCCAACAGCAACAGCGCGGCAAACGCGAAGCCGATCAGCGGCGACAGCAACAGCGCATAACCGACTTTGGTTGCCTGGGCCCAGTCCACACCGCTGGTGCCGTCGCGGCCGTGCATCAGGGCATTGGCCACGCCGACGCCGATGATCGAGCCGATCAGGGTGTGCGACGAAGACGCCGGCAAGCCCAGCCACCAGGTGCCGAGGTTCCACAGGATCGCGGCGATCAACAGGGCGAAGATCATCGCGAAACCGGCGGAGGAACCGACTTGCAGAATCAGCTCCACCGGCAGCAGGGCGATGATGCCGAACGCCACCGCGCCGCTGGACAGCAGCACCCCGAGGAAGTTGAAGAACCCGGACCAGGCCACCGCGAAATTAGGCGGCAAGGAGTTGGTGTAAATCACCGTCGCCACGGCGTTGGCGGTGTCGTGGAAACCGTTGACGAATTCAAAGCCGAGGGCAATCAGCAGCGCCACGCCCAACAGCAGAAACGGCGTCCAGGTGGTCACCACGGTGCCGAGTTCGTTCATGTCGTGCATCAGGCTGTAGGCGGTGAACAACAAACCGCTGCCCAGCACCGCGAAGAAAATCACGATGGTCAGCAGGCTGGGCTTTTTATCGAGTTGCGGTTTGGCGCTACTGGCGGGCGCCTGGGCGGCGGTGAAGGAAGGAGTCGCCATGACGGACAATCCTGAGAAGAGAAGGAATGTCGCTCATGATCGTTGCTGAGTGTTACAAAGAGGCTGCGCTGGGTCAGTGTTTGGGGCTATTTGTGTATCCGTTGATCTGATCAGTTTCGGACTTGGGTGGTGACTGTGCTGCCGTCTTCGCGAGCAAGCCCGCTCCCACAGGTGTACGCAGATTTTGTGCCCGGCAGCGATCTAGTGTGGGAGCGGGCTTGCTCGCGAAGGGATGTAAGTCGCAGTCAATAATCCTGGCGCTTACGAAACGCCCAACGCCCGGCGATCACGGTAAACGTCGCGACCAACGCCACCAGAATCCAGAACCCTTCCGGGTCGCCGGAAAGCGGCACGCCACCGACGTTCATGCCAAAGAACCCGGCGATGATGTTGATCGGCAACGCCAGCACCGTGACCACGGTCAGGGTGAACAGCGTGCGGTTGCTCTGCTCGTTGAGGTTGGCGGCGATTTCTTCCTGCAACAACTTGATCCGTTCGCCCAGCGCCGTGAGGTCGTTGATGATCAGCGCGAACTCCTCGGTGGACTTGCGCAGCTCCTTGACGTCTTCCTTTTGCAACCACTGTGGCGGGCGATTGAGCAGGCGCAGCAACGAGCCCGGTTCCAGCGCCAACAAACGTTGCAGGCGCACCAGCACCCGTCGGTTGGCACCCAGCTCAGCCCGGTTGGTCGACAGCCGCGAAGACAGCAACTCATCTTCGATCTGATCGACACTGAGGCTGGTCTTGCGCACGATCTGGGTCAGCACTTCACCCTGATCGCGCAGCAGATGCACCAGCAATTCCAGCGGCGAGCGAAAGCACTCACCGGCCTTCACCGACGAGCGCAGCTTGTCCACCGAGTGCAGCGGTTGCAGGCGTGCGCTGACGATCAGCCGACTGCGGGCGCAGACCCACAGCGTCGAAACATCTGAAGAAACCATGCTGCTGAGGTTGAACACCACGTCGTTGACCACCGCCAGCAACGCTGAATCCACATGCTCGATACGCGTCGAACGCGAACCTTCATGCAGCGCTTCGAAAAACTCGTCGGGCAATTGCAGATGGCTTTTCATCCAGCGCTCGCATGCGGCGTGGGCCAGGTTGAGGTGCAGCCAGAGAAATTCGTCGTTGTCGCCGGGTTGTTGCAGGCACTGCAAGGCCTTGGCCGAATCGAGCTCGCGGCCGCGCTCGCCGGGGCGAAAACTGAAACCGTACAGCAGACCGAACAGGTCCGTGTCGCGATGACTTTGGTCGATGCTGTTGTTCATGGGATCTCACTGTGAGGAGGCGCCTGTTGCGGGTTTCACAGGTTCACTTGAGCCGCATCATCGCAAGGATTTTTGACGGTTTTGTGACGGTTGTCCGCGACGGCGGCGTTGTTGCAGGCGTTGCAGGATGAGGGGGGCGGTACTTCCGGGTCCTTGGTCAGTACGAGCGCTTAACTCCGTGTTGGAAGACTGAAGGTAAACGTCGTGCCCTGTTGCGCGGTCGAGACCACATCCAGTTTTCCACCATGGGACTGCGCAATCTGACTGGCAATGTACAACCCCAACCCGAGGCCGGTCCGCGGTGTTCCGCTGGCCGGTCGCGAGTAGGGCCGGAACAGATGGGGCAGCGCATCCTCGGCAATCAGCCCCTGATTTTTCACGCTCAGCACGAACTGTCCTTTATTGATTTGCGCGCTGATGTCGATCGGGCCGTCGGGATCGCCATGAGCAACTGCGTTCGTCACCAGATTGGAGAGTAACTGCGCGACCCGCTCGCGATCGCAATGAACGCTGCGCAGGTCGCCGATGGACGATGCAATGGTGCGGTCGGGATGGATGTTCTGAACCTCTGAAATCACGTGCCGCAAGGCATCTTCAAGATCCGGGCACGGCTCGATGTTCACGGGAATGCCATGGCCCAAAGCGCCGCGAGCGAAATCCAGAACGTCATCGACCAGTTTGGTCGCACGACGGGCGCTGGTGAGGATGTTCCGGGCCCGCTGCAGATTTGCCGCATCGGGTAGTTTGCGCAGGAGCATTTCGGCGCTGGCGCTGATGGCGAACAAAGGGTTGCGCAGATCATGCCCGAGCACGGCGATGAACTGTTCGCGCAGTTCGGCGGTTTCCCGTTCCTGCTTCAGCGCGGCTTCGGTCTTTTGCAGGTTTTCTTCGGCTTCGATCTGCAACGCCAGCATTCGGGCGAAGGATTCCATGGTGCTCTGGATCGTGCTGGATTTGAGCGGCGCAGGGTTGGGGTCAAGGGCGCAGATGGTGCCGAAAAAGCGTCCGTCGGTGCGGAAAATCGGCACGGCGATGTAGCTTTCGAACTGATAGAGGCGAGGGGTGTGGTGATCGCGGTAAAGCGGGTCTTCACTGGCCTTGTCGATGACCACCGAATGATGTGCCTGGCGAATTTCGTGGCACAGGGTCGTGGCAAGATCCAGCTCCCCGCCGACCTGTAAACCGAAATTCAGTTGGTCGAGCACCGCACACGCCGTCCACGAGTCTTCGGTGACCCGGGCCACGGCGACGAAGCGCAGGCCCGTCAGTTCACGGACCACTTGAAGAATCGCCGGCACCGCCCTGATCCGACCGATCGTGGCGATGTCTGCTGCCGCTGCTTGCCCCATTTCAAACTATCCCTGCATGAAAAGTGTGTTGGGATTCTAGCGGGCTGACGCCGTGTTGGCGCGACTTGATTGCCTGAATTTGACGTGCAAAAAAGCCGCGCGATCCGAAGATCGTGCGGCTTGGTGTTTGTGCATCAGGTGTCTTGTTTGTTGCTCAGTACTTTGCCGGTGGTGGCATCGAAATCCACATCAAATTCTTTGCCATCGGCGGTGCGCAGTTCGACTTCGTACTCGTAGCCATTGAAATGGTTGTCCAGATCCGTGTCGGTGATGGTCGCACCGGGATGCAACTTCAGCGCCGCCTGGTTCATTTCTTCCAATGGCTTGATCTTGCCGCTTTTGACCAGCTCAGGGATCTGGTCGACGCGCACATCAGCCTGGGCCAGGCCAGCGGTGAGCGTCAGGGCAGCGGCAGTGAACAGGGCAGTCAGGGTTTTCATGAAGTTCTTTCCTTGGGTGATCCGTTTAAGTGGGATCAGGTTATCCGGCGCAACTTAATCCACCCTTAATTCCCCGAACGCGACTGGGTATAGATCATTCACATGTTCATCAGTAACCGTTGTTCTGCAGCAATTGAGCAACACTGGCCGCCGCCGGACGTTTGTAGAACTTGAGCAACTCGCTGGCGCGGTTGGTGAAGATACCGTCGACGCCGGCGTCCATGACTTTCTGGTAATCCACGGCATCGTCGACGGTGTAAACGTGCACCAACAAGCCCTGATCGTGGGTGTACTGGTTCATCCAGGGTTGCACCAGGTCCGAGTAACTCTGATCGCCACCCTTGGTCAGCGCCGCAGATGGGCCGGTGCCGATCGCGCCCTGGGCTTTGGCGTACTCGACCCATTGCTGGAATTCGGCTTTGTCTTTCGGTTGCTGTTTGGCGTAGTAAGTGGCTTTGTCCTTGTCGCCGGACTCGGCAAACGTCACCTTGGATTTTGGCTCGATGCTGCCTTCGCCGACCCACAGCAGGAGGATTTTCGGTACTTTCGGCATTTCCTTCTCGAGCAGTTCGAGGCTGCTCTTCTCGAAGGTTTGCAGCACGACTTTACCTTTGCCCTGGCCAACCGCCAGATCGCTCTTCGCCAGTTTCGAACCCGCCGGGCTCAACCAGCCGCGATCCTGGAGTTTTTCCTTGAGATCGCGCTCGATCCCGGGAAACTGCTTCGGCTCTTTGGTTTCGATGTACAGACCGGGCTTGTGCAGCGGATTGCCTTGGGCAATGTCGATGATTTCGTCCAGGGTCAGGATTTTCAGACCGACGTACGAAGGACGCGCGCGATCCGGGTAGGCCGCGTTGAACCAGCTGCCGGCATCGAGGGTTTTCAGCTCGGCAATGGTGAACTCGTTGGCCGGGCTGTCCTTGCGCTCAGGGAATTTACTGGCGACGTCGGTGGTGCGTTGCAGGTTGTTGTCGTGCAGGGCGAACAGCACGCCATCCTTGCTGCGTTGCACGTCCAGTTCCAGGTAATCGGCGCCCAGATCGCGGGCCAGTTTGTAGGCGGCGGCGGTGGATTCCGGGGCATCGAAGGACGCGCCACGGTGAGCGATCACGGCCGGATGCGGGATGCCCGCGCGGGTGGCCAATGCGGTGGGGCTTGGCTCACTGGCAGCCTGTGCCTGGCCGAGGCCCAGCATCAGACTCAGCAACAGGGCGCTCTTGGTGAAGGTAACAGGCATGGTCGAGGTCCTTTCGCAGATTTTCAAAGACGTATCTTTTAACAACTGAGCGCCGCTTGCGCTATCGCCGGACCGACATAAACGTATTTAAAGCAGATTATTTCAACGCTTTTGTGCGCTTCTTTGCAGTACTCTTGGCCCCGGCAGTTACCCCGGCAGAGGGAACGCCCATTCGTTTGCCCTGCGTGTAAACCATCGATCACCGGTCCTTTGCGACCTTCTGTGAGGTTTATCATGCGCATCACTTCCGAGCTCATCTGCCAGGCCGCCGACCAACTCAAAGGCTTCGTCGGCCTCAATCGCAAGACCGGCCAGTACATTGTTCGATTCAGCGAAGACTCTTTCGGCATGGACGTGGCTGACGACGGCATTATTCCCACCAGCGAATTCGTCTGGGCCCCAGGTTCCGCGCAGGCCATGACGCTCAAGCGTGAGTTGATTCAGTTGTTGCTGGATCAGAACATCGATGACCGGATCAACATCACCGAGCCGTTGCGGGTGTACATGAATCGGCGGGAAGTGCCGGAGATTTCGGCGGTTCGCAGTTTGGTGCAGGGCTGAGTTTTGCGGTGAATGTGCGGGCCTCTTCGCGAGCAAGCCCGCTCCCACATTGGATTTGTGTTGATGCACAGATCAAATGTGGGAGCGGGCTTGCTCGCGAAGACGGCCGGAAGAGCGCCGCATCATTTACTGGTTGAACGCATACGCCCGCTCAACCTTGCACACCCGCGTATGACAAGACGAATACCAGGTCGACCGCCCGCGCTCGCGAATCTCACTGTGCTCGGGATGATGTTTCCACGCCAGAATCGCCGCTTCGCTGGCCCAGTAGGACACCGTAATCCCGAGCCCGTCTTCACCCCGAGCCGATTCCACCCCCAGGAAACCGGGTTGCTCACGGGCCAGTTCGACCATGCGCTTGGCGGCCTGCTCGTAACCGTGATCACCGTCGGTGCGCAGGGAGGTAAAAATCACCGCGTAGTATGGCGCTGGCGCAGTGTTGGCGATCATGACTTCTGCCCCTTGCAGGCTGCGATCAACGCACGGACCAGCGGCGGCAGCTTGCTCTTGAGTGCTGCGCGTTCAGGTTGGAACAGCGTTGCGACGAAGAACGGATGCCCTTTGAGTTCCACCGCCCGTAAGTCACCTGAAACATCGTGGCCAACAGCGCACAACTGTTGGCTCAACAACTCACGTTCGAACGCTGGATTAACGCCGTAGCGACAGCGATAGCCTTCGACAATCTCAGCGCTTTCGTACGCCTCGGCGATCAACGAGCCTTCAACCAGATGAATGCTGTCGACGGCTTCCACCAGCGAACAGGTCAGTGGCGTGAGCAGCGCTCGCGTTGCCTTGGGTGATGTCTCGCCATGTTCAGCATCGTCCCAGCCCAGAACATTTCGGGCGTATTCGAGTACGGCGTGTTGAAAACCGCCGCAGGTACCCAGGAATGGCCGTTGCTGTTCACGGGCAAAACGAATCGCCCGCAACGCACCGTCCCTATCGCGGTAAGGGCTGGCAGGCACGCACCAGAAACCGTCGAAATCAGCCAATGGCGCATCGGCGCTGATGCGGTCGGTGGCCAACCACTGGAACTGCACGTCGGTATTCGCCTGTTCAGCGGCCATGCCGAGGGCGACGGGAATGGCCTGGTGAGCGGTGACGTGCGGGTCGTAATCGCCGATCAGAGCAATGCAAATTGGGCGGGTTTCCATGAGTGCGCTCCACGCTTGTTGATTCCTGGCACCCACTATAGATTGGCGTTCACGCACTCAATATTGGCGTTATCCCAATTGATCAATGCACCGATGCACTATCGACTGGATTACCCCGACCTGTCCCTGATCCTCGCGCTGGTGCGCGGCGGCTCTCTGGCCCGGGCGTCTACGCTGTTGAAGGTCGACGTCTCGACCGTATTTCGCGCCGTGCGCCGACTGGAAGCCGCGCTGGGCCAGCAACTGTTCGAAAAAAGCCGCGCCGGCTACTTGCCCACCACCTTGGCGCAAACCCTGGCCGAGCAGGCTGAGCGGGCCGAACAGGCACTGGAAGCAGCGCGCATTGGCGTGGAGCAGGGCGGTGAAGTCATCAGCGGCACGGTGCGCCTGACCTGCACCGATTCGGTCTTGCAAGGCTTGCTGCTGCCGGCGTTGGCGAAGTTCATGCCCGGCTACCCGGCGCTGACCATCGAGTTGAGTACCTCCAACGACTTCGCCAACCTCAGCCGCCGGGATGCCGATATCGCCTTGCGCCTGACCCGCACACCGCCCGAGCACTTGGTGGGGCGGCGATTGGCCCAGGTGTCCTATCGAGTCTGTGCCAGTGAGGCGTATCTGAAATCGGTCGATTCCGAAGACTTGGGGTCGCTGACCTGGATTGCCCCGGACGACTTCCTCCCCGATCACCCCACCGTTGTGTGGCGCCGTCAGCAGTTGCCCGGCGTTACACCGGGTTATCGCTGCAACAGCATGTTGTCGGTGACTGAGCTGGTGCGAGCCGGGCTCGGTGTCGCGGCATTGCCAGACTTCCTCATCGGTGACGGGCTGCAGCCGTTGAGCGAGCCACTTCATGGTTACGACACGGCACTCTGGTTGCTGACCCGCCCGGACTGCCGCGCCTTGCGCTCGGTGGTGACGTTGTTCGATGAGTTGGGGCGGGCGCTTCGATTGCCTTGATCGAGCGCTAAACCTTCGGCTGATCCTTGCGCACGAAGTGCTGATGCATTTCTGAGGTCAGGCTTTCGATGCGTTCGGTGAGGGCCTTGGTCATTTCGGTGAGCCGGGTGTTTTGCTCCAGCAACTCCAGCAGTTGCGCGGTGTTCTGCGCCGCTTGCGCCTGGCGCTCACTGTTGGCCACGGCCAGTGCTTCGCGATGCAGCGCATCGGCTTCAGACTGGGCTTTGTCACGTGCTGCCTGGCGGGTCTGGGCCAACAGGATCAGCGGCGCGGCATAAGCCGCTTGAAGGCTGAAGGCGAGGTTGAGCAGGATGAACGGGTAGAGATCGAAGTGGGCCACGCCGAACAGGTTGAGGCAAATCCATACCACCACGATCAGCGTCTGCGCCCCGAGAAAGGTCGGCGTGCCGAAGAACCGCGCAAAGGCCTCGGCACGCAGGGCAAACTTGTCGTTGCCAAAGGTAGGCGCCAGGTGGGCGTGGGGGCGATGAAAGCGCAGGTGGTCAACTGGGGGGTGGGCGGGTTTTGTGTCGGAAGTCGTGGTGGTCATGGTGCTCTCTGCATGGCGCTGGGACTGAGGCTCACTATAGCCCCAGCGCCAGTTTCATTCTGAAACACATTACGGTGTTTTTTTCATCGCCACCGATCACTGCTCAAACAGCGGACATTGTCATTTATTGCAACTCGATTTAGAGCTGATAGCAGGCCAGAAACATGTCCAGCGCCGACTCCACCACCGTGGTCTGCATCTCGGCTGACAGACCTGGCAGGCCCATGGAAATCTGTGGCCAGAACGCAAAGGATTTGAGCATTCCCTGAATCTGTTGTGCGGCGAATTCGGGGGCGACCGGTTTCAAACGGCCATCGGCCTGAGCGGCGCGGATCCACACGGTCAGGCCTTCTTCGCGCTCACCCATTCGGCACACCATATTCTGGGCGCGCTCGGGGGAATGGATGGTGGCGGCAATGGCCACTCGCGCCAGGTCGAGAAAATTGTCATCGCCCAGCATCTGCATTTTCGCCATCAGCATCCGGCGCATCTGGTCGCGCAGGGGCAGGTCAGGGTGGTAGGGCGTTTCCTGTTCAGCCGTCACCCGCGCCCATAATTGATTGAGGATTTCGGCGAACAACTCTTCCTTGCTGGGGAAATGGTTGTACACCGTGCGCTTCGACACGCCGGCGGTGGCAGCGATCTTGTCCATGCTGGTGATGTCGAAACCGTTGGCACGGAATTCGGCAATCGCCGCCTGAATGATGGCTTCGCGTTTTCGGTCGGTGAGGCGCTGTGGAGCTGTCATAAGTACGCTTTGGCAGGAAAAAGTTAGAACTACACTTGGCAGTTTACTTGTGATCAGCTTTGATGCAACCTTGAAACTACACTGTGCAGTGTAATGTTTTGTTAATCCTGCACAGTGAACAATAGAATCTCCGGCTAATGCGTGCGTGCCTTGGCCATTTATCGTCCCGAGCGGAAAACTGCGAATCAAGTGGTTTTCCTGGAGTCATTCAGTCATGGCCACTTCAACTTCCCCTGCGGACAACGCCTCCACGCCTGAAGCTTCCCGTCAGGTAGAAGGGCTCTTTCGAAACCATGCGCTGGCGAAGCGCGAAGGCTTTCGCAAAACCCTGCGCATCATGTGGAACATGATCTTCCATAAACCGCGTAACACCCGCCCGACGGCGCCTGTCCCGGTACAAACCCTGACTCAAGCAGCGTTGATCGCCGCCCCCAACCACAGCGTTTACCGCCTCGGCCATTCCACCGTACTGCTGAAACTGCAGGACAAATTCTGGATCACCGACCCGGTCTTCGCCGAACGCGCCTCACCCGTGCAATGGGCCGGCCCCAAGCGCTTTCACCAGCCGCCGATCAGCCTCGAAGAACTGCCGCCGATTGAAGCGGTGATCCTGTCCCACGATCACTACGACCACCTCGACTATCAAGCCGTACTCAAACTGGCGGACAAGGCCAAGTACTTCCTCACGCCGTTGGGCGTGGGCGACACCCTGATCAAATGGGGCATCGACGCCAGCAAGGTCCGGCAACTGGACTGGTGGCAAGGCACTGAGGTCGACGGTATTCAGTTCATCGCCACACCTTCGCAGCACTTTTCCGGTCGCGGTCTGTTCGATGGCAACAGCACGCTGTGGGCCTCATGGGTGATGATCAGCGGTGACACGCGAATCTTCTTCAGCGGCGACAGCGGTTATTTCGACGGCTTCAAACGCATCGGTGAACAGTACGGCCCGTTCGACCTGACCCTCATGGAAACCGGTGCCTACAACGTTGAGTGGCCGCATGTGCACATGCAGCCGGAGCAAACCCTACAGGCGCACATCGACCTCAAAGGCCGGTGGTTACTGCCGATTCATAACGGCACCTTCGATTTGTCGATGCACGCCTGGTACGAACCCTTTGACCGCATTCTGGCGTTGGCCTGGGAGCGGAATGTTTCGATTACCACGCCGCAGATGGGGCAGGCGTTCAACGTGATGTATCCGCAGCGGGGTAGCACTTGGTGGTCGGAGTTGGAAAGTGTTGGCGATCAGGTGGAACCTCAGAACGCTTGATGATGTGAAACCGGGCTGCTTACCCTGTAAGCGGCCCGGGCCGACACCTCACTCAACCATCGCATAATCCGCCCGCCCCACCGGATCAGGCGTCGACCCTTTCACATTCATTCCTCGACCCGGCGCAAACCCCGGGAAGAACACCAACCCCTCCGATTCAAACCGATAAGCCAACGCCAGCCGCGTAACATCCAGCACATCGCGTTCATCCTCAAATCGCTGAATAGCGTCGACCGAAACCCCGGATTCCCGAGACAGTTCCTCCACACTCCAACCCAACATCGCTCGGGCCTGAACGCTATGCGCGGGGGTGAATTGGAAAAGGGCGATACGTTCCAGGGTGATTTTCATCGCAAGAGAGGCCATGGTGTTCTCCGGGCTCAAGAGTGCTGATTCAAAATGTACTGTGTTTTTGTACAGTTGTTTTGAGCCCGAATCAAACTCATTTTTTGATCGGTTCTATCTCGTCCCCTCCAGCCAGGTCGTTGGCGCCTGTCCCAGCACACGGCGGAACATCGTGGAGAACGCCGCCGGGCTGTCGTAGCCAAAATCCAGGGCAATGCGCGTCACCGGTTCGCCCACCACCAGCCGCGCCAGCGCCAGTACCACACAAGCCCGCTGCCGCCATTGGCTGAAACTCAGGCCCGTCTGTTGGCGGAACAAGCGATTGAAGGTGCGCAGACTGATATGCAACTGATCGGCCCACTGTGGCGGTGATTGATGAGCGTTCGGTTGCTGGAGAAACATCTGACACAACCCAAGCAGCCGCGCATCCAGGGGCAGCGGAATGTGCAACGGCAAGTGAGCGCTATGGGCCAACTCATGCAGCAGCAAGTCGATCAGCGCACCATCGCGTCCGGCCTCGTCGTACTCCAGCGCAACCTCCACCGCCTCCATCAGCAAATGCCGCATCAACGGCGAAACACTGATCACCTGGCAGCGCTTGCCCAAATCAACCGTTCCCGGTTCGATGTACAAACTGCGGGTGCTCACGCCCAGCATCAACACCTCATGCGCCACCCCCGGCGGAATCCACACCGCCCGCTGCGGCGGCACCACCCAATTGCCGTCGTGCGTACTCACCTGCATCACCCCGGTGGCGCCGTACAACAACTGCGCCCGTCGATGGGTATGGCGCGGCAATAGCTGACCGTTGGGGTAATCCGTGCCGATGGCCACCACCGGTCGTGGCGTGTCGTCCAGCAGATCAATCGAAACATTGCGCATCAAGCGTCATCCAGCGGTTGGCGTAAACGCAAATATTATTGGCTGACTTGCTGAAGCAGGCCAAGCCCTAATACCCGTAAGTTAAGAGCAATCCTTGTGGGAGCGGGCTTGCTCGCGAAGACGGCGGCACAGCCAACATTGATGTCGCCTGACACACCGCTTTCGCGAGCAAGCCCGCTCCCACAAGGATTGCTCTTACTTAACTTACCGGCGATAGGCCAACCCCCATCGCTCTATCGTCGGCCACTCTCAACCAACGGACGATGCGCGATGTTCTTCTACCTCTTGCTGGCACTCTTCGGCTGCATGACAGGCGTCACGGCCGTGCTGTTCGGCTTCGGCGGCGGTTTCGTCGTTGTGCCATTGCTGTACCGCATGCTCATGACCCGCCACGGCACAGACGACCCCGTCAGCCAATCGGCGATGCACATTGCTGTGGCAACCTCGACCTGCGTGATGATCGTCAACGCAACGATCGCCACCGGAAAACACCGCCGCGCCGGTAATCTCATTCGTCATTACCTGTGGCCGTTGGGCGGGTTCATCGGCGTGGGCGCGGTCGTCGGCGCCGTCGCGGCGATGTGGGCCAGTGGCGAGGTGATTCGCTATGCCTTCATCGCGTACCTGGGCGTGACCATCGCGGATTGCTTGTTGCGACGCGGCTTTCTTACAGCGTCCGACACCGCCATCCCACGGCGATTGGGAAGGGCAGAAGTGTCAGGCGGCGGTGTCGGAATCGGCACCATCGCCACGTTTCTCGGCGTAGGCGGCAGCGTTATGACCGTGCCGTTGTTGCGGCGTTGTGGGTTAAGCATGTCCCAGGCGACGTCCATGGCCAATCCACTGAGTTTGCCCGTGGCGCTGGCCGGGACGCTGACTTACATGGCCATGGCTGGGTTTACCGAGTTTGATCTTGGGCCGTGGTTTGTCGGTTATGTGGATGTGCTGGCGTTTGCGGTGTTGACGGTGGGGTCGCTGGTGGGGATTCGGTTGGCTACGCCGTGGATTGGGCGGATACCGGATCGAATGCATGCGCGGGTGTATGTTGGTTTGCTGGTTTTGGTGATGCTCAGCCTGTGCCTGAGTTAATCGCCGTTACTTCGCCTCCAACCCCGGTGCTTCCCGAATAATAAAGTGATCCAGGTTCTCAATATTCGCACTGAACACCCCGAACGTCTGCTCGGGGTTTTTCTTGCTCGGCACCATCTTCAACTCCGGCGTCACGCCATAAAAGAAGCAATACAATTCTTTCCCGCTCTCACTGGCGTGCTTGATCTCTTCCAGAAACGCTTTGCGCTTGCGGTAGTTGTCGATCAGCTTTTTGCTCAAGTAAACGTTGACTGAATAAGGCTTCTTCTTCGCCTCGTCCGGTTGCTTGAACCAGACCTTTTGTTCGAAATCGATGCGAAAACTCTGCGTGTAATCCTTGATCTCCTTGATCTTGCCCCAGTAAATCAGCCCCTTGTTGTCCTGCAGATACTCGATCTTCTTGAAGAACGACCCATAAGGCGCCGTGTGCTCACCAATCTTCAGCGGCATGCGCTTGAGCAGCTCCTTGTCCTCGAAGTTCGACACAAAACACTCCACCGGGTGGGCGAAGACACTGGTCTTGTCCGGTGCCGACTCGGGGCTCGGGTGTTCGACATCACTGGCCTCTGAAGAGGGTTTCGGATCGTCCCGTATCACGTCAGCCGCCACCGCAGGGTTCGACGGCTTACGCACATACTCACGCCGCGTCAGCAACAACTCCGACGGGAAATGCTCCTCACGACTGTCATCCGTTTCCGCACCGTCCGCGTCCACACCTGACGTCGACGCCTTGAGACTGACATAAGGACAATCCGCCACATGCCGGGTGCTGGGCGTGTTCTTGAAGTGCGGGGTGCGCACGTAGTTCACGTTCTTGGCGTTGAACGTCGTCAACACATTCGCCGCATCGAACGCCAAACGACAAGCATCGTTGGGGCATTGGAAGTGTTCTTTGGCGGAGTCGAAATCCATGGTTTCGTCGAAATTGAGATCGCGCACGTCATAGATCGACAGCTTGTCGTCGAGGCTGAGGCAGTAGGCGAGGTCGAATTTCATGGCGGGCTCGGGTCCTTGAGTGGGGAAGGGTATTAATAGCGGGAGGTGGGGCGGGTTGCACTGAATGTTTTCAACACAGCGCAAAATCTGCGGCAACACACCAAACCTTGTGGGAGTGAGCCTGCTCGCGATTCCCAACATCAACACAGTAACCAAGCCAGGCACGAACCTGTGGTGAGGGGATTTATCCCCGTTGGGTCGCGAAGCGGCCCCAGTTTATTCATCCAATAAAAATCCGCTGCCTGAAAACTCAAACAGCGGATTTGTGAACAGTCAATATCCTCGCAGCAACCGCGAAGTCCTGCGCCACCAGGATTCCTTGCGATTGAACGGATCATCCGATAGCAAGCAAGGCATATCCCGCAACCGAATCCACGGCTCATCCTGCCAGTGCAGCATGCTGAGCGACATCTGCGGCCAACTCAGCACACTCAACGTCGGACGCTCGACCGAACGCACCGGACGGGCATCACGCAACGCAGGCACAACCTGATGCGTCAGCCACTCACGAAGCTGGCGATACTCGGGGCAGTAGTGATAGACCAAAAGCGCGTACACACCGGACTCACTCACCATCAAGTGTTCTCCGGCTGTGTCATAGGTCTGCACGCACATCATCTGCCGTTGATCAGCGTCGAGTTTGCGCAGCATGCGCTCATCAAGATATTTACCCATCAACCGGCCTAGCTCGTGAGCACAGAACCACGCCTGGTTCTCTACCAGAATCGCGTGCAGGTGCGATTTATGGCGGGTGAACAGAGTTGGTAAAAGTGGTTCAGACATGGCGTGCCTCCTGAAACGGAAGCGCGGGAATGGATCTACAGGTACGGCGATTCACCTTCATCGTGAAGGTAGTGAAATCAGGCATTTCCTTTACCTCTGGCTGCTTTCTTAGGGCATTCGTTATGGGTGTCGGGAGCTAAGAAACCCACCAGAGACGGGCCGGACATATTCCCCTTTCGGGTCTTGTATTCGCCCACTCCCGACATAACGGGGATTTTCTCGCAGGCGTAGGGAAACCGCAGACGAAAAAAAGCCGCATGACTGTCGGGTGCGGAGGACCGCTCTGGTTGAGGCGTTTCTTAGGCGCCGGATTAAGAGGGTATGGGCGCGTTGCCGTATGGTCAACCCCCGTTACCGAACCTGACCTGACCTGAGCGCAGCGCGGTAGCACTGCGTTTCGTAAAGGGAGAATTTCATACTCTGTTGATTAATCCACTTTAGGCGTTGCGTCTACTAATCGCATAGACACAGGTTTATCCTCGGTAAATGGACAAGAAACCGTCAAAAGCATCGGAACTGCCGGCTTCGAATATTTTAATAAAGCGCCGGCCAGAAGCAGGTTTTCGTGTCGCGATTTTGGTGGTGTCCAAGTCGTTCTACTGTTGTTTTTGCGTTATGGTATGCGCTAATCTTTGAAGTGCTGATAATCCTGCCTGCCAAGAAGTATTATTCGTACCTTCAGGTGGCATAATTGTTTAAGAATAAAATATAAGGGCGGAAAATGAAAATAGATTTGTTTGGAGCTCCATTGCGAGATGAGGTGCTGGGGGCAACTTACTTTGTCGGTCAGACAATATATGGCCTCGCGATTGATAAGTTATATCCTCTGGTTCAACGGCTCGACATTCAAAGAAATTTGCAAAATCCATCCTTCTATAGCAGGCTTAGAAACGATTTAAAAATAGGCTGCATTATTCCTCCAATTACAATTGCTTTTGTGATTCAGGATGGCCCTCAAGTCATTGACGAAGAATATATCAATGAGAATATATCTGAAGGGTTTATTCTGGACGGAATTCAGCGGCTCAGTGCCATTCACCGCGCAAACACTGAACTGGAAGGAGATATTCAAGCAGTGTTTCATGAGCGTATTCTGCATTTAAATATAATAGTGGCCCCATCCATGGATCGCCTGCTGTACAGAATGATTACGCTGAATAATGGACAAAAGCCTATGTCTCCGCGTCATCAAATTGATATTTTGTCTGAGACTATGTTCGACTTTGAGAATTTATCTCTAAGGAACCAGTCTCATAAGACGAAGCAGGTTTCTTCCAATAAGTTATCTGTGCATAGGTCTGATATTGTAAAGGGATATATCGCTTTTCTTGCTAACACAACCGCGATCGACAATAAGCTTATCATTGAGGAAAAGATGGATGAGCTCATTGCTGAACGGATAATTGCGAGCGATATCAGTTCGGATGGATATGAGTTTACAGAAGTGCTTGGTTGGATTGCTGATCGGTCTGTGGATAGCGCTATAAGTAAGTGGTTCCTGTCTGGCAATAATTTTATTGGGTTTTGCGTAGCTGCAAGAAACAATTTCGACGAACTAAAAGATGAAAGTATTGAGTCGCTAAATGTCCAAATTGCTCGCTTTGAAAATATATTCTTGAATTTTGATAAAAAGAAAATCAAGGTCGGTGATTATCGACGTAGAATGGTTGCAGAGTACTTTGGGGCTTTATCTCGGTTCAAGGTGTCATCGGATAGTGATGTTGTAATTGAGTTGAGTCAAAAATAATGCCGGCGTTTGACTACTTTTCGCCAGCAAAGTTACGGAACTCTGTGTATGGATGCGTAACTCCTTCTGAAAACTTCAGGTTGAAGTCTCTTTTGTTGCTCGTTGGAATTGGAAAGGTTGGCAGGATCGGTTCAGTCGCACCAAAGAGGCTTGAATTTGATTTTATGTTGATACCCCATCAGGCTGTGGCGACAAGTTCAATTGTTCAGGCTGCCTCAAAGTTTCCGACCTACACTCGAAAGCAATTGGATGTTTTTTTTAAGTCAGCTAATTTCAAAAACATGATCATTCATCGCAATATTTGCAATGAACTTAAAAATGTGTTTGGGTATCGAGCAGAAAATAACCATATTGGCTGTTTTTTGCATATCTACAGGATAGTTGAGCAAATCGCTCTGTGCTTGCCTATTGTGTCGATTATAAAGAAGGGCGGGTTTAATAATACTTTTTCAGAATTTAAGGGTTTGATTGAAGGAGGAGCTAAATCTGACTTGGCTGTTCTAAAAAAGTACTCAAGAAATCATCTGAATGGATCTGTCGCCAATTCCGTTGCCAACCTGTCTTTTTCCAGGACAGGGAATCCACAGCAAAATATTATGGTTGTCAAACGCTATATTAAAGCTGAGGATATTGTATCGGAGACTGTGGATTCTATCGAAATAAAGTACATGCATATTGATGCGCTGATTGTCGGCTTTAGAAATCAGTTTTTTCATTACTTGTTCCATGAAAAGAACTTATCGATCATTGATCTGGAGTGTCCCGATGAGTTTCTTGAAGTATGCAATCCTGTTTTTATTAACTACTTTGCTTTCTTGTTCCATGAGCTTGTTGAATCGGAGCTGATGATTTGGGGAGGGTAGCTGCGGATGAAGCCGCTGCTATCACGGGGTTACCTTGGGCGAACTTACGGCTTTGCAAAATGGCGACATGAGCGATTGGCGCGGTCAGCATGATGTTATCGACGTACTCACTGCTACTTTCGTCGGACTTATCGCTGATTTTTTTCATGCGCTCTTGCAACTCCGGAAATATCCAGCAGAGTAACTTCGTCGGAAAGCAGGAATTTCTGGCATCTTGTAATAACTTCGTCGGCGGTAAGTTTGGCAGGGCCTCTGATACTGCATTCCCACACATTCACGACCCGCCAACCGAGTTTAAGCAGATCTCCGGCAGCTCGCTCATCTCTGGCGCGGTTAGACGCAATTTTTGTGGCCCAGAACTCCTGGCGGGTTACCGGAAGTTTGAACATTGGACAACTATGCCCGTGCCAGAAACAACCATGGACAAAGACTACTGCGTGATAACGTGGAAAAACAAGGTCCGGACGGCCAGGCAATTTGCGATCCTGTAATCGATATCGAAAACCTCGTGCATGCAGCCCGCGCCGGATAAGCATTTCCGGCTTAGTGTCGCGGCCTCGGATCCGGCTCATATTGAGCTTACGCTGCGCCGGGGTAAGTACATCAGCCATCAGGTCTCTCCGATAGCATCTGCGACAATGGTCTTCAGGCTGTTTCGCAGATCGTCGCTGCTCATACCCGGACGTAGAGTAATAGCACCGAAGCGGAACTTATCCCGGTATTGAGGATGGAAAAGCCGCCCAGGTACAGGTGTATTTTTGAAGTCGGCGTTGAGGGCAGGAGTGTGCGGTGTTAGCAAATAGGCGGCTGTGACAATACCCTCAATCTCCCCGCTCTTAGCCTCTTGCACCAGTGCGTCGCGATACATGTGAATGGAATTCAACGCATCATTCAGACCGTCATTAATGCGGTACTTCGCATCCAGGACAATGACCTGCTTCCCAGGGCTGCCAAAACCGGTACCTGCAAGAACCACATCGGGCACCATGACTCGGCTGAAACTGCCTTCGCCACTTGGTTCTACCCAATACTCACGGTACTGACGCTGGAAGCACAAGACCTTGTCAGGGCTGACTGAAACGATAACGGCACCTGCGGAAATCGTTACACCACCGGCCGCATTGGTTACGAACAGATTGTTCAGATCTACACCGGTCGAACCGTACTCTTGAACGGCCGCGCGAAGGAGGCGCAGAAAGCACCATAGCTCGTACAGCTCGTACGTTCTGGCCAGCGGCATTTGCAAGAAGTCGCCGAACAGAGCGGCGAGGCCCAGATTCATGTCTTGCCATAGTCGGTAGAAGCGGTGGTAAACAGGGTCGTTGCGAAACAGCGAAGACATCTGCAGCATGGGCGGGCTGTCGGTGACCTCTGTCATAAAGCCTGAGTCGGCAGCGTCGTTGAGCTGACGTGCAATTCGTCGTGTACGAACAGCCCAACTGCCGGCTGTAGAAAGCGCATCCGAGTCGTTGCTCCGACTTGTCTTGGCAAGCACATCGGCGACGCCTGACAACCAAGCTGCCCAAGACTGGAGGCATGCCTTGATCTGTCGGTGCTCCGGAATGTCTACGCTGTTGCGACGTTGGCGTATTGTGATCTGTGCTGGCAGGCGTCCGCCGAGCGCAGCAGGTAACCGGGATGGTCTGTTGGTTTCCGTTCGGATAAGTCCGGACCGAAGCGACTTTATAATTTCCGGTCCTGTCGCACGCGCAGCGCGATGAAAGGGTAAGGTTATCTGTTCGGCGCGAAGGAAGTGTCTGGGGGAGCGGTTGATCGCCTCAATCGTTTGCGTGATCTCCTCGGCCCGCGAGCGAAGAAATTCTAGCCGGGCCAATGGTGGTGGTTTACTACTTGACTGGCGTGCGATGCCCTTGCGAAAAGCACTAAGTGAGAAAAGTGCGAAGGTATCTTCCAAAACCTCACGCACCATAACGTCAAAGTCATTACGAGTGAGCTTGCGAAGATCAGGATCAGTAGTGATTTCGAAGCGGCGTATTCCCGTGCCAGGGAGGCGCAGAGCTACCTCTACAGAGCCGGCGTGGAAACCAGGCGTCCATCGCCAGCGTGCAACGCGGGGCTGGCGAGAACGCAAAGCCTCGACAGGTACATCGTCGATCAGAAGATCGGCATCAAGTGCATCATCGCTATCGCGTAGTTCAAATAGATAAGAAGAAGCCTCCTTGATCGAACCGCTAGGAATTACTTCCTGTGTCGGCCAGACCTGCCATGCAGGCCCTCCGTTTTCGCTCTGAACGTGTAACGTTGTCATTATCAACGCATCGCCTGGAAGGAGCCGAACTCATCTAGATCACTCAGTAGTCTACGGACATACTTCTGCGCGCTGGGGAGGCTATTGCAGACTTTGTCCAGAGCATTCAACAGTGGACGCTGGCGCTCGGAGCCACGCAGCTTGACCAGGACTTTTTGTACCAGTAATTGGTCTGTGACACTGTCAGCCGAGTTTTGCAGATGCTTGGCGTCGAAGGCATGGTATCGCACAAACTCCTCAATCACCCGGTAACCAAACCCTAGGCCGTATTGCTCCAAGAGCCTGTGGATTTCGGTTAGTTTCGGTTCGGATGCATCCTTCGCGTCCTGCAGTTCGGGGTAACGTTCAGTCAGTGAGGCCATGAAACCCGAGACATCCACCGCAGACATATCAATCACCGATGCCCGATCAAGTACTTTGTCACTGACAGGGTTAGTTGTCTCATCGATGTTAATTGTGCCGATGATGAAGAGGTTAGAGGGTAAGGGGATTTCCGCCCGGACACTGGCACCGGTGGTTCCCTCCAGAGGCACACCGTTTGAGTGCAGTTGCAGAGCTCCCTGGGTTTCGATGGCTGACAATATGTCAGAGAGGTAGTACTCAATCCGCGCGAGGTTCATTTCATCGAGGATTACAAATACCGGAGAGTCCCGGTGCGCTGTCGCGACCAGCACGGCTTCCAGAAAGGTCGGCACGACGTAGCGGTTTGTTAGTACGTCGTAGTATCCCGTAAGCCCAGTAGGGTCAGTCCATTCTGGACGAACCGGGCACTCGAAAAGCAATGGATCGGCGGTTGTATTCGAGGTCAAACCGTGAACCGCTCGTGCATATTTCAATGCCAGTTGCGTCTTTCCCGTACCTGAAAGTCCGGAGAGGATCACGAAGTGCTTATGGTCTAGGAAGTTCAGCGCAGCATGAAACCGCCGAACCTCTCCATTTGGATAATGACCACCCAGGGTCTTGATGGCTTTCTCTATTTCTTCAATTGGAAGGGTTGGAGGCATGCGCAGCATGTCTGGGCTGAGCGTCGCCGTATCCGTCCAGACGAGAAGTTCGTGAATTTTTTCCCTGCCGACCAAACTGCCTAGCCATCCGATGAATTCGCGGGCAAGCAGGCTGCGCCTTGCGGAGGCTGTTGGCGGATACAGTGCAACAACGATCTCGTCCGGTTCTGTTGAGGGCCCGAAAGGTGAAAGATCGAAAGCTAGGCTGTCCCAGAATTTGGCGTTGCGTAGCCAAAGCCGCCCATCCCTAGCCAGATAGATCGGCACTAGGTTATTCCTGGCGCTGTACTTGATAGTGGCTCCAGGGGGTTCCGACTGCGCTTCGCTATCGCCAGAAGCTTCCAGCGCAAACTCTGTGTCTTCTCCGGCACTCTTTGCAGCAACGCCGAGGCGTTTCATCTCGGCTAGGCGCTCAAGAAAGTTCGCTTTGTCTTTGCGAACCAGGACGGCAAAGTAAACCTCATCTTCTGGCGGGAATCGGAGAACGCAGCCTAATATCAGGGCCTCGGTATCTCCTTTGACGTTATCCAAGTTGACTACACCAAGCTGGATGCCTCCCTCGACAATCTTGGCACTGTTCGAGACGCCAAACAGTTCTCGTGGGCGAACTGCCTTTGATGTGCCGAAGTGTTTCTGGGCGGCTTCAAGAAACTGCTGTTGCCGCTCGACGAGGCTCATCTGCCATATCCTTTTGTGTGATTGCCTGCTTAATTGTTTGCATCATATGAGTGGCCAGAGCCTTGGCCAGCAAGGGCGGGACCGCATTGCCAATCTGTTTGAAGGCGGGATTCATAGTTCCGCTGAAACGGAAACCATCTGGGAAAGATTGCAGGCGTGCAGCCTCGCGCACCGAAATGGTCCGGGCTTGGTTGCTGTCGTAATGAATGTGGCTATAGCCATCCTTGCCCAAATGGGCCATGAGTGTACGTGCTGGCTGGTCGCGCCACATCTTGCGCCATTTATTTGGAAACTTGCTTGCGTCATATGGCGGCACAATCGAATCCTTCAGAGCCTTGTACTCTGATGAATCGTCAGCAAGCTCCTCTCCGCGGGCACGAGCCACTGACAAGCGCTCCTGGAACATGTCCATAGCATGCGCATATGCCTCCGGATATTGATCTCCTGGGTTCATACGGGCAAACAGCTCATAGTCCCGTGGCAGATAGCGGATGACATGATCCGCCACCCCGTTTGGGGGAGCTTCATGGCCTGGCCAAGTGCGTATCAGTTCTGCATAGGCAGAAAGCTTTCTGCGGCTGTAGTTGACCGGACTATCGAAGCGGCGCGCACCACGGGTAATTTTCCCGGCAGCAAGTAGCTCACGAGCATTAATTGCTGGAAGATCGCCTAGCGCGTCTTCCGCCGTTACCGCGGGCGGGAGGTCTGAAGTTGCAGCGGGCGGTTCTATATAAGAGTGAGCCTGATCGGTCAAATTGCGCAATGACTTGAGCGCGACGGAGCGAGAGCCCTCATATCCAGGAGGCAATATCAGCCAGTTACTGGGAGAGGGAAACGAAACGGTTGCCCCCAACTCACGTCGGTATGCAATCAGGAACATTCGCTCCCGCATCTGCGGGACTCCATAAAACGCAGCATTTAGCAGGGTATAGCCACAGACGTAACCTTTTGCCTCCAAGACTTCGCAGGTTTCTTCGGCAATGTTTTGGCCGCCATGGTTGAGAATGTCGGGTACATTTTCCATGAGCACAGCAAGTGGTTGGAACGCGTCTACGTACTCCAGATATTTCTTGTAGAGCTGCGCACGCGGATCATGCATGAACGCTTCGGGATGCTCCTCAATCTCGCGGAGTTTGGACCTGCCCACTCGAGCAAATGCTTGGCAGGGAGGGCCACCCACTACGATGTCGAAGGCATCTGCAACATTGCCTAAATCAAGCTTGAGGCACAGATCAGCCGGAGAAGTCTTTGTAATGTCAATCGGCTGGCTGTGGGCCTCGGCGCCGCCATGGAAGTTCAGGCCATGCGACCTGGCGGCATCGGGATCAAATTCAACGGAGCCCCGCATCTCGAAGCCTGCGGACTCGAAGCCTAGTGAGATTCCGCCACAGCCGGAAAATAGATCCAGTACGCGGGGCTTCGCAGAGGTTTGGAGACGCGCTAGTTTACGAAGAAAGACATCTTTACTCATGAATCAGATCCTTGTCGCGAAGACAGGCGAAGAGGCAGTTCCAGCTGGCCCTGGTGCTCGTCCAGGAAGCGCTGCACCGCCATGCGGATGACCCAGGCGGACGAAACGTGATTTGCGTCGGCAAGAGCTTGCACTTGGAAGTGGACGTCCTCAGGCAACATGACTGAAGTCCTGACGGTCTTTCGATCAGGAGCGATGGGGGAGCGAGCCATAAGCTTGGGACCAATAATGATAGTGGTGCCATTGTGCACCATGACGCATACCCTTGCACCAGTCCCTGACCAGCTGTTTCAGGGGGGATTCGCAACACCCGATGCAGCGCTAACCCCTTAGTAATGTGCAAAAACGTTACTTTTTCGGCGTGAAGAAAAAGGCCCGGAACGCGCTATGCGTTACGGGCCTTTTTAATTGGCTCAGTGGATGCTGAATCTAAAAATCAATCCCAGCTCAACGCCCCACCAGTCTGATACTCAATAACCCGAGTCTCAAAGAAGTTCTTCTCTTTCTTCAAGTCCATAATCTCGCTCATCCAAGGGAACGGATTAGTCGTCCCTGGATACTCTTCCTTCAACCCAATCTGCGACAGACGACGGTTAGCGATGAACTTCAGATAGTCCTCCATCATCGCCGCGTTCATGCCCAGCACGCCGCGAGGCATGGTGTCACGCGCGTATTCGATCTCCAGCTGAGTGCCTTGCAGAATCATCTGCGAAGCTTCTTCCTTCATTTCAGCATCCCACAGGTGTGGGTTTTCGATTTTGATCTGGTTGATCACGTCGATGCCGAAGTTCAGGTGCATGGATTCGTCGCGCAGGATGTATTGGAACTGCTCGGCGACGCCGGTCATTTTGTTGCGACGGCCCATGGAGAGGATCTGGGTGAAGCCGCAGTAGAAGAAGATGCCTTCCAGAACGCAGTAGTAGGCGATCAGGTTGCGCAGCAGCTCTTTGTCGGTTTCGACGGTGCCGGTTTCGAACTTCGGATCGGAGATCGAGCGGGTGTATTTGAGGCCCCAGGTGGCTTTTTTCGCGACCGATGGGATCTCGTGGTACATGTTGAAGATCTCGCCTTCATCCATGGCCAACGATTCGATGCAGTACTGGTAGGCGTGGGTGTGGATCGCTTCTTCGAAGGCCTGGCGCAGGATGTACTGGCGGCATTCCGGGTTGGTGATCAGGCGGTACACGGCCAGGACCAGGTTGTTGGCAACCAGGGAGTCGGCGGTGGAGAAGAAGCCGAGGTTGCGCATGACGATGCGGCGTTCGTCGTCGGTCAGGCCTTCCGGGTCTTTCCAGAGGGCGATGTCGGCGGTCATGTTGACTTCTTGCGGCATCCAGTGGTTTGCGCAACCGTCCAGGTACTTCTGCCAGGCCCAGTCGTACTTGAAGGGTACGAGTTGGTTGAGGTCGGCGCGGCAGTTGATCATGCGCTTTTCGTCGACGGCGACGCGGGCGGAGGCGCCTTCGAGTTCGGCGAGGCCTTCGGCGATGTCGAGGTTGTCCAGGGCAGCTTTTGCACGGGCGATTGCGGCGGAGTCGGACGCGGTTACAGCGCGGGCTTCTTGAGCCGCGACGCCACCAGCGGTGTCGAGGCGGTCCATGTTGGCTTCAGTTGCGTGCCCGGCGTTGGCGCCTTTTACAACGGTTTCGCCGCTGTCTTCTTTGTCGAATTCGTCCCAGCTCAGCATGACGTGTCGTCTCCTGCGTGAGGGCCAGATGCCCGTGTGAAAACTGATTGGTTGTTTTTCACACGGCCGTACTGGCCGCGTTGGATAGCGTTTTTTGCAGCGGTACACGCAGGCAAATAAACATAAATTTGTACGGGGTTCCGAGAGCCTCTGAGGGGCGCAGAAATCGGTGAAGACTTCGGCGTGGGCTTCAGACTGGCTGTTATCCCTGTAAGGGAATATTGCAGGCCCGTTTAAGGCGGCATTATAGGGAAATTTTTGCTGCCGTGGTGGGGCGAATCCGCGCATGGAGCGGTCGAGAAGGAGGGTTTTTCGGTCGGAGCGAGGGTTTATAGGGCTTTGGCTGGATGTCGGGCGTGAAGATTTTTTTTCATAAATTTTGGCTAGTCATTTTTTTGTTCAAAAAACAGCCAAAAAACTGCGTTTTTCACTACATGTTGTGTTTTGAGTCACTTTTCGATGCCCCCAGACACAACTAAGCCCGACCGAAGTCAGGCTATGAAGTCGCACTCAATGATCAACTGAGGCGAGCTGCACCCACGTGGTCGGAACCATCAGCTGCGACCTTGGCTGCACCGGTGTGATCGAAGCCGTCAGCAGCGACTTTGGCGGCGCCAGTGTGATCAAAACCGTCAGCAGCGAGTTTGGCAGCGCCCGTGTGATCGGAGCCATCGGAGGCGAAAGACGCTGAGCCGGTATGGTCGTAACCATCAGAAGCGACAGCCGCTTCGGTAGTGAAAGTTGCCGAGCCGGTACGGTCGTAGCCGTCAGCGGCGAAGGTGTTAGCGGCCAGGACAGAGAGGGTCAGGGCGAGGATCAGTTTGGTTTTCATGGTAGTGGCTCCAGGTTCGTTGGCGTTTTGTGCCTTGGGTATGGAATTCATGCTACGCCAGTTAATTTGATTAAAAAGCGCAAGTAAACGCTTAAATCAATCGTATATATCGATATATAAGGTTCGGCGCTTCATCTGCCTTAATAGCGGGCGGGTGGGTCGAACCTTGGGAAGGTGAGGGCGGGTGATCAGCCGTTAGAGCAGCCGTTGCCCATGACGCTGTAACGAAGAATGTGGCGTTGGCCTTTGGAGTCGTCGTACTCCATTTTCGCCGGAACAACTTCGCAGACGTTCGGGATTTCGCTCATGGAGATAACTTTGGCGATGTCCAGGTGAGTGGAGTAAGTGTATTCCTCAACGGCGGGTTGCTGCTGTGCGACATCAGTCGGAACCTCGTCTGCCATGGCGGTTGCGCACAGGCTGCTGAGGGCCAGAACTAATAAAGCTTTCATTTCAGATTTACCTTTTAGAGGGCGAATGGGGTCACGCAACCTTTTTGGGGTTGCGTGTAGAACTTAAGTACTAGGTTTTGGATTAACTGCCTTCGTGGGGGCTGCAACTTGGTTAATCACGTTGCCGGGTTGGCGAGGCTGATTTTAGGCGTGGGGTTTACATTCATATAGGCGTGCTTTTGATAAACACTATTGGCAGATCCTGTAACAATCCTCGAAAAGCGACCTTTGGCTCGCTGATGAAGCCATTGTCATAAATGCCCAAAGCCCCTGAAATCACCGCTCTTGAGCGCGTCGGCGAGGTATAGCCACATTTTGTAGGGGCTTGTTACTACCATCGTCGAATGGTTCTATAGGCCCGGCCCGGCTACAACTGGGTCATACAAAAACAACTATTCCACCGAGGTAACAAAGATGAGTGCGGCTTCTCTGTATCCCGTTCGTCCCGAGGTTTTGGCCAACACGCTGACTGACGAGGCGACCTACAAGGCCATGTACCAGCAGTCGGTCGTTAACCCGGACGGCTTCTGGCGCGAGCAAGCCAAGCGCCTCGACTGGATCAAGCCTTTCACCACGGTGAAACAGACTTCTTTCGACGATCACCATGTCGACATCAAATGGTTCGCCGACGGCACCCTGAACGTTTCCTACAACTGCCTCGACCGTCATCTGGCCGAGCGCGGCGATCAGATCGCGATTATTTGGGAAGGGGATGACCCTGCCGAAAGCCGCAACATCACCTACCGCGAGCTGCACGAACAAGTCTGCAAATTCGCCAACGCCTTGCGTGGCCAGGATGTGCACCGCGGCGACGTGGTGACTATCTATATGCCGATGATCCCCGAAGCCGTGGTCGCCATGCTGGCGTGTGCCCGGATCGGCGCGATTCACTCGGTGGTGTTCGGTGGTTTCTCGCCGGAAGCCCTGGCCGGCCGGATCATCGACTGCAAATCCAAAGTGGTGATCACCGCCGACGAAGGTGTTCGTGCCGGTAAGAAGATCTCGCTCAAGACCAACGTCGACGATGCGCTGACCAACCCGGAAACCAGCAGCATTCAGAAAGTCATCGTGTGCAAGCGCACCGGTGGCAACATCAAGTGGAACCAGCATCGCGACATCTGGTACGAAGACCTGATGAAAGTGGCGGGCAGTGTCTGCGCGCCGAAAGAGATGGGTGCTGAAGAAGCGCTGTTCATCCTTTATACCTCCGGTTCCACTGGCAAGCCGAAGGGCGTGCAGCACACCACCGCCGGCTACCTGTTGTACGCGGCGATGACTCACGAGCGGGTGTTCGATTACCGTCCGGGCGAAGTCTATTGGTGCACCGCCGACGTCGGTTGGGTCACCGGCCACAGTTACATCGTCTACGGCCCGCTGGCCAATGGCGCGACCACGCTGCTGTTCGAAGGTGTGCCGAACTACCCGGACATTACCCGGGTGGCGAAAATCGTCGACAAGCATAAGGTCAACATCCTCTACACCGCGCCGACGGCGATCCGCGCGATGATGGCGTCGGGCAAGGCCGCTGTGGAAGGCGCTGATGGCAGCAGCCTGCGTCTGTTGGGTTCGGTCGGTGAGCCGATCAACCCGGAAGCGTGGGACTGGTACTACAAGAACGTCGGCCAGTCCCGTTGCCCGATCGTCGACACCTGGTGGCAGACCGAAACGGGCGGCAACATGATGAGCCCGCTGCCGGGTGCGCACGCGCTCAAGCCGGGTTCTGCGGCGCGTCCGTTCTTCGGCGTGGTGCCGGCGTTGGTGGACAACCTGGGCAACATCATCGAGGGCGTGGCCGAGGGCAACCTGGTGATTCTCGATTCGTGGCCAGGTCAGGCGCGCACGCTGTACGGCGACCATGACCGCTTCGTCGATACCTACTTCAAGACGTTCCGCGGCATGTACTTCACCGGTGACGGTGCGCGTCGTGACGAAGACGGTTACTACTGGATTACCGGTCGCGTGGATGACGTGCTCAACGTCTCCGGCCACCGCATGGGCACCGCCGAGATTGAAAGCGCGATGGTCGCCCACCCGAAAGTCGCCGAAGCGGCCGTGGTCGGTGTGCCGCACGACATCAAAGGGCAGGGCATTTATGTCTATGTCACCCTGATCGCTGGCGAAGAGCCGAGCGAGCAGTTGCGCCTGGAGCTGAAAAACTGGGTGCGCAAGGAGATTGGTCCGATTGCTTCGCCGGATGTTATCCAGTGGGCGCCGGGGCTGCCGAAGACTCGCTCGGGCAAGATCATGCGCCGCATTCTGCGCAAGATTGCTACGGCCGAATACGATGGGTTGGGGGATATCTCCACCCTGGCCGATCCGGGTGTGGTGCAGCATTTGATTGATGAGCACAAGATCATGAACGTCGCCTAAACGGTTCTTGAGTCACCAAAGCCCCGCCCGGCATTGCGCCTGGCGGGGCTTTTTACTGCCTGGGGTTTTTGTATTGGCAGTCCGGGCCTCTTCGCGAGCAAGCCCGCTCCCACAGGATCTCCAGTGGACACAGCACTTGTGATCACCAAAGAACTACTGTGGGAGCGGGCTTGCTCGCGAAGGCGTCCTGTCAGACACCACATCAACAACAGCCAATAATTATCGGTATCGCCTGTAGGTGGTTTCCCACTGTTACCAGCCACCGTTCAAGTAACTGAATGTGTAACCGCTCAATCGAATCCGGGGCATAGGGAAACGCCAAAATGCCTTTTCGCACCTCATAAGCGCTCATAAAAAATAAGACACAACGCTGCGCTTGCCGGATTAGAAGGGTTTGCCAATAATAGGCCCGCAATTTGCAGCATAGATCGGTTCACTGTCTTTTGCTCTTGCATGAATTTGCAAGGCTGTCAACGCGCCCAGGCGGCTTTCTCGGTGCTTCTGTAATTAGTTGTCGCATTGAAGAAATATCGGCTTCGGGCCTGTCGTTAGAATGCCGATCACTCGCTCGTTGTTGCTCGCGTTGAAAAAAGCGCGCGATTCGTACGACGCAGCACCGCTTTGCGGTTCCACTCATTCGCATATTGGGCTATCGCTCACTCTGCCGTTTTAGCCCTTTACCGATGGAGTCCCAAGATGAAGAAACTCGTGCTGCTTGGCGCCCTGGCACTGTCCGTGCTGTCCCTGCCGACTTTCGCCGATGAAAAGCCTCTGAAAATTGGTATCGAAGCGGCTTACCCTCCGTTCGCTTCCAAAGCGCCGGACGGCGGCATCGTTGGTTTCGACTACGACATCGGCAATGCGCTGTGCGAAGAGATGAAGGTCAAGTGCGTTTGGGTCGAGCAAGAGTTCGACGGTCTGATCCCGGCACTCAAAGTGCGCAAGATCGACGCGATCCTGTCGTCCATGTCGATCACTGAAGACCGCAAGAAGTCCGTGGACTTCACCAATAAGTACTACAACACCCCGGCTCGCCTGGTCATGAAGGCCGGCACGCCAGTCAGCGACAGCCTGGCTGAGCTCAAGGGCAAGAACATCGGCGTGCAACGTGGTTCGATCCACGAGCGTTTCGCCCGTGAAGTGCTGGCTCCACTGGGTGCCGAAATCAAGCCTTACGGTTCGCAAAACGAAATCTACCTCGACGTGGCTGCTGGCCGCCTCGACGGCACCGTGGCAGACGCGACGCTGCTGGATGACGGTTTCCTGAAAACCGACGCTGGCAAAGGTTTCGCCTTCGTTGGCCCGGCGTTCACCGACGTCAAATACTTCGGCGACGGCGTAGGTATCGCCGTTCGCAAGGGTGACGCGCTGAAAGACAAGATCAACACCGCGATCACCGCCATTCGTGAGAGCGGCAAGTACAAGCAAATCCAGGACAAATACTTCGCCTTCGATATCTACGGCAAGTAATACGCCCCGGCGACAAGTCCGAAATGGCGCAAGCAACAGGATCTCTGAGGTTTGCGCCATTTTTTCATCCCCCTTTTCGAGGACCTGAATCATGTTGAAAGGCTACGGGGCTGTCATCCTCGATGGCGCATGGCTGACGCTTCAGCTCGCCTTGTCGTCCATGGTCTTGGCCATTGTTCTGGGTCTGATCGGCGTTGCGCTGCGTCTGTCCCCGATTCGCTGGCTGGCCTGGCTGGGCGACCTGTATTCCACGGTGATCCGCGGGATTCCCGACCTGGTGCTGATCCTGCTGATTTTCTACGGCGGTCAGGACCTGCTCAACCGCGTCGCGCCGATGCTTGGTTTTGACGAGTACATCGACCTGAACCCGTTGGCCGCCGGTATCGGCACCCTGGGCTTCATCTTCGGTGCGTACCTGTCGGAAACCTTCCGTGGTGCCTTCATGGCGATCCCGAAGGGTCAGGCAGAAGCCGGCATGGCGTACGGCATGAGCAGTTTTCAGGTGTTCTTCCGGGTGTTGGTGCCACAGATGATTCGCCTGGCGATTCCGGGTTTCACCAACAACTGGCTGGTCCTGACCAAGGCCACCGCGCTGATTTCGGTGGTGGGGCTGCAAGACATGATGTTCAAGGCCAAGCAGGCGGCAGATGCCACCCGCGAGCCTTTCACCTTCTTCCTCGCAGTGGCGGCAATGTACCTGGTGATCACCAGCGTTTCGTTGCTCGCATTGCGTCACCTTGAGAAGCGCTACTCGGTAGGCGTAAGGGCGGCTGATCTATGATCTTCGACTACAACGTCATTTGGGAGGCCCTGCCGCTGTACTTCGGCGGCCTGGTGACCACCCTCAAATTGCTCGCGCTGTCGCTGTTTTTCGGCCTGCTGTGCGCATTGCCGCTGGGCTTGATGCGCGTCTCCAAGAACGCAGCCGTCAACATGACGGCCTGGCTCTACACCTACGTGATCCGCGGCACGCCGATGCTGGTGCAGCTGTTCTTGATCTACTACGGTCTGGCGCAGTTCGAAGCGGTTCGTGAAAGCTTCCTCTGGCCGTGGCTGTCCAGCGCGACGTTCTGTGCGTGCCTGGCCTTCGCGATCAACACCAGCGCCTACACCGCTGAAATCATCGCCGGCAGCCTGCGTGCTACGCCGAACGGCGAGATCGAAGCGGCCAAGGCCATGGGCATGTCGCGCTTCAAACTGTACAAGCGCATCCTGCTGCCATCGGCCCTGCGCCGGGCACTCCCGCAGTACAGCAACGAAGTGATCATGATGCTGCAGACCACCAGTCTGGCGTCCATCGTGACCCTGATCGACATCACCGGTGCCGCGCGCACGGTCAACGCTCAGTTCTACCTGCCGTTCGAAGCCTACATCACCGCCGGCGTGTTCTACCTGTGCCTGACGTTCATTCTGGTGCGGATGTTCAAACTGGCCGAGCGCCGCTGGCTGGGCTATCTGGCCCCGCGGAAGCACTGATATGGAACGCATCGATCATTCATTGCCGTGGAGCCACTTGGGCAGCGAACGCCAGATTTCGGTGTTCCGCTTCGGCTCTGGCGAGCGCAAGGCCTACATCCAGGCCAGCCTGCACGCCGATGAATTGCCGGGCATGCGTACGGCTTGGGAGCTGAAAAAGCGCCTGACCGAACTTGAAGCCCAAGGCTTGCTCAACGGTGTGATCGAACTGGTGCCGGTGGCCAATCCACTGGGCCTCGGCCAACTGCTTCAGGGCAATCATCAAGGGCGTTTCGAGGCGGGCAGCGGCAAGAACTTCAACCGGGATTTCGTCGAGCTGAGCGCGCCAGTGGCCGCCGAGCTGGACGGGCACCTGGGTGATGATCCGCACGCCAATATTCAGCTGATCCGTCAGACCATGAGCGATGTGCTCGCCGCATTGCCGCCCGCCGCCAGTCAGTTGCAAGGCATGCAGCGCATTTTGCTCAGCCATGCCTGCACCGCTGACGTGGTACTGGATCTGCATTGCGATGCCGAAGCGGCGCTGCACATGTACGCCTTGCCGCAACACTGGCCGCAATGGCGTTCGTTGGCCGCGCACCTGAACGTAAAGGTGGGGCTGCTGGCGGAAGATTCCGGTGGCAGTTCGTTTGACGAAGCCTGTTCGCTGCCGTGGTTGCGTCTGTCGCGTCTGTTTCCGGATGCGCAGATTCCCCTGGCCTGCCTGGCGACTACCATTGAACTGGGTGGTCAGGCCGATACCGGGCGCGCTGAAGCCAGCGCTTACGCCGAAGGCATTTTGGCGTTCCTTGCCGAGCAAGGCTTGATCAGCGGCGAATGGCCAAAACCTGCGCAAGACGCTTGCGAAGGCATGCCGTTCGAAGGCACCGAATTACTGTTTGCGCCACACCCTGGCGTGATCAGTTTCTTGCGTAAACCCGGTGAATGGATTGAAGCCGGCGATGAGATTTTCGAAGTGATCGATCCGTTATCGGATCGGGTCAGCACGGTGTGTGCTGGTACGTCCGGGGTGCTGTTTGCCATTGAACGGCTGCGTTATGCCCAACCCGGTTTCTGGCTGGCCAAGGTGGCGGGGCGCGAAGCGCTGCGTCACGGGCGCTTGCTCAACGACTGACTGACTGTTTTTGTGAGAACCGACCGCATGTACAAACTTGAAGTCCAAGACCTGCATAAACGCTATGGCAGTCACGAAGTGCTCAAGGGCGTGTCCCTGAAAGCGGCGGCTGGCGATGTGATCAGCATCATCGGCTCCAGTGGCTCCGGCAAAAGTACTTTCCTGCGCTGCATCAACCTGCTCGAGCAACCGCACGCGGGCAAGATTCTGCTCAACAACGAAGAGCTGAAACTGGTCGCCAACAAGGAAGGCGCGCTGAAAGCCGCCGACCCGAAACAGCTGCAACGCATGCGTTCGCGCCTGTCGATGGTGTTCCAGCATTTCAATCTGTGGTCGCACATGACCGCGATGGAAAACATCATGGAAGCGCCGGTCCACGTGCTCGGCATGTCCAAGGCCGAAGCCCGCGAGAAGGCTGAGCATTACCTGAACAAGGTCGGTGTGGCCCATCGTAAAGACGCTTACCCGGGCCACATGTCCGGCGGCGAGCAGCAGCGTGTGGCGATTGCCCGTGCGTTGGCGATGGAACCTGAGGTAATGCTGTTCGACGAACCGACGTCGGCGCTCGACCCGGAGCTGGTGGGCGACGTGCTGAAAGTCATGCAGGCCCTGGCGCTGGAAGGCCGGACCATGGTGGTGGTGACGCACGAAATGGGCTTCGCCCGTGAAGTGTCGAACCAGCTGGTGTTCCTGCACAAAGGTGTCGTCGAAGAAAGCGGCAACCCGCGTGAGGTGCTGGTCAATCCACAGTCCGAGCGTTTGCAACAATTCCTCTCGGGTAGCCTGAAGTAAACCGAACTCCCGTTGCGCACCGGGATAGTGCATGCTTCGCAATCTAGAGGCTGGCCCTGATCCCTTGTGGGAGCGGGCTTGCTCGCGAAACGGTGGTTCAGACAGCCACGATGTTGACTGATACGCCGCTTTCGCGAGCAAGCCCGCTCCCACATTTTTGATTTCTGCCGGTTTCGAGATTTGCGTTCATTTACGGGCTAGCCTTGGCCCATGCCTTCATTCTGTTCTTTGTTTCGGATTGCCCGCCATGACTGCCCATCGAATTGGTTTCCTGATTTGGCCCAGCACTAAAGCACTGACGCTTGCGCTGGCTGAGGAGGCCTTGCGTGTTGCCCAGCGTGTGCATCCGGACGTTGTCTACGAACTGTCGTTTTTGCAGGCCGAACCGCCGACCGAAGGTGCCTGGCAATTGCCGGGTGAACCGTGGGCCGGCAAGCTCGAAAACTTCCAGAAACTGTTCCTGCTCGCCGATGAGCCGCCGACCACGCTCGCGCCGGCGCTCAGCAGTGCGCTGAAACAACTGGTGCGTGCTGGCTGCGTGATCGGTGGTTTGTCGGCCGGTGTTTACCCATTGGCGCAACTGGGTTTGCTCGACGGTTATCGCGCTGCCGTGCATTGGCGCTGGCAGGACGATTTCACCGAACGCTTCCCGAAAGTCATCGCCACCAGTCATCTGTTTGACTGGGATCGCGATCGCCTGACCGCGTGCGGCGGCATGTCGGTACTCGACTTGCTGCTGGCCGTGCTGGCACGCGACCACGGCGCCGAACTGGCCGGTGCAGTCTCGGAAGAACTGGTGGTCGAGCGCATCCGCGAGGGTGGCGAGCGCCAGCGCATCCCGCTGCAGAATCGTCTCGGCTCCAGCCATCCGAAGCTCACCCAAGCGGTGTTGCTGATGGAAGCCAACATCGAAGAGCCGTTGACCACTGACGAAATCGCCCAGCATGTGTGCGTGTCCCGTCGGCAGCTGGAGCGGATCTTCAAGCAATACCTCAACCGCGTGCCGAGCCAGTACTACCTGGAACTGCGCCTGAACAAGGCCCGGCAGATGTTGATGCAAACCAGCAAGTCGATCATCCAGATCGGTCTGTCGTGTGGCTTCTCCTCGGGGCCGCATTTCTCCAGCGCCTACCGCAACTTCTTCGGCGCCACGCCGCGGGAAGATCGCAACCAGCGGCGCAGCAGCAGCCCGTTCGAATTGTCGTCGGTGCCCTCGGAGCGTGGGTGACCGGGCAGCACGTCACCTGCCGAGGCTGGTTTACTCCTCTGTTTCGGAGCCTTCAGACGTCGAGACGTCCATCTCTCCTCGATTGATCACTTCTTCCACACCAAAGTCTATGCCCGTCCGTTCGAAGTAACCGATCAGCCGCAGCAGGCTCTCCTCGGAAAACCGATTACCTCGAAAACTGATGTTTTCAGCGACTTCCGTCGGCAGTTCCATTACGTCGCTGGGGACTTCAGTAATGGCGTTGCCACTGAGGTCGGCCCAGTCCAACTCTGTCATTTGCAGCAGGCCAGACGGGATTTCGGTGATGCCGGTGTCATTCAGCAGTACGGTAACGAGCTCCGTCATCTGGCTCAGGTCTGGCGTTTGCCCCAGAGGGTTGTGGGCCAGATCGAGATAATCGAGCTGTTCCATACCCGCCAGCGCACTTGCCGATTCCGCTGAAAGTCTGACGCGGCACTGCGGAAGTGACAGCGACCGCAGTCGACCCATCTTGAACACAGCATCGGGAATGTTGCCCAGATTACAGTCGCGCAGTCGCAGGCTTTTGAGGTGGGTAAACGACTCCAGAAAATGCCCGATGCGGGTCACTCCGTCGACGCTGCGCAACTCCAGCGATGTCACATGACTGAAGTCGGCGTTCAGGGTCGGCAGCTCGCCGTTGATGTCGGACTCGAAAAAGAGTTCATAGGTGGGCTCCAACGCCTCATTGAAATCATCCAGTTCGCTTTCATGCCGCCAGCACTGCTCCAGCGTCTGTTTGAACTGGTCGCGGTTCATGTGTTCGACCAGCTGTTGTTGAGCGGTGAACGGTTCACCCGTCAACGGGTGCTGGGTCGGAAGGTCGGAAGTCCATACCGCCAGGTCGTTGCTCAGTTGAGCCAACTCCGCTTCAAGGTGTGTCAGCTCGATCCGGCCGTCAGCCAGAGTGCCGGCCAATTCATAGACAAACTCGCTCGCCTGTTCGACCTCCAGGTTCGGGTACAGGGCCCTGACTCGGTTGATGTCCGCCTCTGGGGCATAGACGCCCAAATCATATGAGCTGCTGAAGTAGTGATGCTTGATCAGTTGTCGGGCGTTATCCGAAAGCGGATTGTGCGTCAGGTGTATTGCGCGTTTGGTGTACGCCGGGCTTTCGAACAATTGCGCAGGCAGTTCACTGATCCGGTTGTGTAGCAGCTTGGCGGTATCAAGTTTGGAGTGGCGAACTACGCTGTCGGGAATGCCGGTCAGGCCGGTACGGCTCAGGTCCAGGTAAACAAGCTCGGGCATGGATTCGACACTGGGCACCATCGTGAACGGGTTCTGGTACAGATCCAGCTTGACCAGTTTGTTCAATGAAGACAGTTTCGCCCAGTTAGCTGCATCGAACCTGATTGCGCAGTCGCTTAACACCAGTGCATCAAGGTTGGCCATCCGAGGAATGGCCTCGGGGAGAGTGGTCAGGGAAAAGCGTTTTAAATCGAGGCGGCGCAAGTTGGTGAAGCGTTGAAGAAACTCGGGGACACCCTGCACAGCACGACTGCCTTCAAGGGTTAGCGACGACACGTGGGAGAAATCGGCCGTCAGCGTGGGTAGATCACCAAGAATCGGCTCGGCGAATCTGAGCGCATAGCGCGGCGTGTCATTCGAGCCATCGAGGTCCCGTTCTGATTGTCGACGCCAGCTGCGCTGGATTTCCTGGGCCAGCAGCCTGCGATTGTGTTGAGCGGCCTGTCGTTCCAGTTCGCTCAGCGGGGCTCGGGTTTGCGGGTGGACAGTGGGCGAGTCATTTATCCAGATGTTCAGTTCCTGATGCAGTCGCGAGAGCTCGCGGGCCAGGCGTGAGAGCTCTACGCGAGCGCCATCGGGATGCGTTTGTAACTGGTGAACGACAGACCGGAGTTCCTCCTCGGAAAGGCTGGGGTAAACCTCGCGAACACGCTCGTTGAGCGATGGTGTCGGGGAGGGGGTGCGCCGGTATCCATCTGAGCCGCCAGGCAAGCGCATGGTCGTCGGATCATAGAACGGTTTTCGATTGGGATTTTTTGCGAACAGCTTGCGAAGTGCCGGTTGGTTTAATGCGTGTTCGGCGATGTGTAGTTTGAGTGCCTGGGCATTTGTGATCGATGGGCTCAACGCATTGCGCTGCGCTTGCGACAACGCCTGAAAAAGTCCCTGATAAAAATCACCGGGCACCGATTCGCTGTCTTGATAAACCTGATAGGTACCGTCTTCGGCGCGCACCAGCGTTTTCAGGATCGGTGCATCGGCCAGGCCAATGCTGTCGCGCATAAGTCCGTTATAGGTGTAGTCCCTCACTTCAATCCGCAGTTCGGCGGAAAAACCGGGCAGCGAATTCAGGCTTTGCAAGGCCAGTCGGTGGGTGTCGGTGTTGTCCAGAACGTCGGAATAAAGGCCTTCGCAAGCTCGGGTTGCGCGTACGGCCTCCATGGCTTTCAGAGCTGCCTCCTTCAGCCGCGGGGGCGTGCGACCGTTGTGCAGTAGGCGTAACTCGGTCCCGGTTGCATTGCTCACCAACTCTTGCGCGACATCGGTCGGCAAACCCCTCACATCGTCGAGCAATCGCTGAACGTGCCGATCATCGGTTTTTTCCTGTGCGCGGTAGCGGGTCTCGAACAGCGATTGGTGGTGCTTTCGGGCGAGTTCGGCCGTTTGTTTTCTGAAGGCTTGCGTTTGGTTTTGCGGTGCAGGCATTGGCGCGTCGACGGGCCACGAGTCGTAGCTGCTCAGCAGTTGATGTTGCAGGGTTACATCGGCCTTGCGATAGCGCTCGGGTTGGTCGCTGCCGATCTGTTCGATAAAGGTTTCGATGTCCCGGTTGATCCTGAAGCGCTTGATCGTGTCTGTCAGCAGCGAAGGCGGACGGTAATGTTCGACATGCATTTCGCGCATGACGTCGTCGTGGTAACCGCTGACCCGCAAGATCTGTTCGCGCTCGGCGTTGGTGAATGACTCGACGCTATGGCCGAGGCGGCGCATGACCTTTTCCCGGTCCCAGTTCAGGGGTTGCTCCAGTTCTGTATGCCAGGCGCCGTGGTTGTTATGCAGCAGAGGCGGTTGATAGGCATCGGTTCGGTTTGGATGCTCAACCTGAAACGTGCCTGACACGCGGTCGGGCTTCACGGCATACAGTTTTCCCTCCAGTGGCAGCAGCGTCTTGCCCTCGTTTTGATAGAGGCCGAGATGATCGGGTTTTACTCCTTCCGGCAAAATGAGTGCTTGTTCGTAAGGCTTGAGATCCGGCTTCCAGTAGCGAGTTTTTCCTTGGGGCGTTGTGACGGGTTTGAGTGGGTCGACAAGTGCAATAGCTTCACGAGAGAGCAGAGGGCTGAGGGTCCGGGCAGCGATGGCGCCGCCCACTGCAAATGTCCCCACCTGAACCACCGTTTCGACGAACGTCACCAGATGTCCGAGCGCTTCTTTTTTCAGCCCTTCAGCCAGGTCCACGATGCCTTCGAAGGTTTCGTCGAGTAACTGGTAGGCCATGTAGGCGAGCATCAATTCGCCGAGAAACGGGACGAAAGGCAAGGCAACGAACGTCGCGATTTCAAGGATTGTCGAGGCCACTTTGCTGAAAGCGTCCCACAATGCCCATCGCGCGTTGCTGTCGACAGAGGCGGTGGAGACGGCGAGTGTGCTTGCATCGTTGAGGATCTTGTTCAGCTGTCGCTGATAGAGATGGTTCCACAGGTCCGCTCTGAACGGGATCGCCGAAAACCGCAAATCAGGCTTGTCGATGGGCGTTTCGCGCCAGCTCGGCAGTGGGTCGCCGTATCGGTGTTGTTGCCAGGTCACGCTCTGGAGGCGACGGTCGAGGTCGGCGAAAAAATGTCCTCTTTCCTTGTGGTCGACGAAACGACTGAAGAACGTTTGATAGGCGGGCGAGCGCAATTTGCGGGTTAGCTCTGCCATGAACGCCAACGTGTTCGGGTATTCCTTGAGAGGATACTCTGGATCATCGGGAATGTAGGCGATGATCCGTGTTGCCGTGCGTGCGCGCTCCAGGCTCGCCGCGAAAATGACGATGCCGGTCAGCGAGGAGGACATCATTGTCAGGTCGTGACCATACAGCGGTTGCCCACCCAGTCGAGCACCCGAACGCCCCTCCAGAATGCGCTGGATCGAGAGATGGGCATCCGCTGGAATGTCCTTTCGGATTTGCGCCATCTGCAGTGCAGATTTGAGTGCTGTTTTGTGCGAACCGATCACCTTCGATTTCAACACCGCGCCAGCTACCGGGTTGGACAGGCCCAGATTGTCTTTGAGGTAAGCGGTGTACCGGGCACCGATGTCCAGTTCCCGGCATAACCGGGTAAAGGTCGGGATCGTGAGCTTTTGCTTGACCGCCGGCAGCGTATCGAACTGCCCTGTGGGTGAAGGTTGGGTGATGAACGTCGAGGCTGGCTCGTAAGCCCCTGCCGCTGTTTCCGATTCCTGGAAGTTATGCAGGGCGGCATCGAGCATCGACACGGTCCAGGTGCGCGCCGCGCCAGTCTTGATTCCGAAAATCGGCACGGTTTGAGGGATGTACAGGCGCAGGAAGGTGGTTTTGACGTCCAGATCCAGGTCAAACCGGGTTTTCAGGGCGTCGCTCAGCAGCGGTTCGGCGAAGGCTTGTGCGCTTTGCAGGTTCGACAGCATTGAGTCCAGACGATTTCGATGGGTCCAGTGTTCCTGACTGAGCTTTTTCAGCGACTGGTGCTGCAGCGGTGTTGCGGTGCCATGCCAGTCCTGCGTCATAGGCGTGGCGTTCTTGAGGGCGCTGTGTGTACTGGACGATGCCTCTAATACCCAGGCTGGCAGATTGTTGAACAGGTGATGGTAGTGATCGTCCGGTTGCGTAGCGGATTCGCTGCCTCCTGTAGTGGAAGGACGATCATTCTCGTATCGGCTCATGCGCTATTCCCTTAGCGTTTTGAATGAGCCGCCAGCAAAACAGACGATGATCGGTTCCGTGCGGTACATATTTACCGCACCGCTCGACAACCCTGCCTATAACCTGTGCCGGCAGTTTAAACTGCGCCTTTGCGACGCTATATGTCGCATTGCCGTAAACCCGGCTGAAACCGGGGTTTGCGCTATAAGAAGTTGTCGCTTGGCGGCAAGGCCGGGCTGAAAACTGTCCTTACAATCCCCCCATCGCTCGCCAGTTTCAGGCGAGTGTTCCTCATCAGGAGACTCCGATGTCCGTTGAGCACGCTGCGGTACAACGCGCCGATTTCGACCAGGTAATGGTTCCCAACTACGCGCCTGCCGCTTTCATCCCTGTGCGTGGCGCCGGTTCCCACGTTTGGGACCAGTCAGGCCGCGAGCTGATCGACTTCGCCGGCGGGATTGCCGTTAACGTATTGGGCCATGCGCACCCGGCGCTGGTCGGTGCCTTGACCGAGCAGGCGAACAAGCTGTGGCACGTGTCCAACGTGTTCACCAATGAGCCGGCCTTGCGCCTGGCCCATAAGCTGATCAACGCCACGTTTGCCGAGCGCGCGTTTTTCTGCAACTCCGGCGCCGAAGCCAACGAGGCCGCCTTCAAGCTGGCCCGTCGCGTCGGTTTCGATCGTTTCGGCAGCGAGAAGTACGAAATCATCGCCGCGCTTAACAGCTTCCACGGTCGTACCCTGTTCACCGTGAACGTCGGTGGTCAGTCGAAGTATTCCGATGGCTTCGGTCCGAAAATCACCGGTATCACCCACGTACCGTACAACGATCTGGCCGCGCTGAAAGCGGCTATTTCCGACAAGACGTGCGCTGTGGTTCTGGAACCAATCCAGGGCGAGAGCGGCGTCATTCCGGCCGAACTCAAGTACCTGCAAGGTGCCCGTGATCTGTGCGACGCGCACCAAGCGCTGCTGGTGTTCGATGAAGTGCAGACCGGTATGGGCCGCACGGGCAAGCTGTTCGCCTACCAGCAATACGGCGTGATTCCGGACATCCTGACCACCGCCAAGAGCCTGGGCGGCGGTTTCCCGATCGCCGCAATGCTGACCACCGAAGACCTGGCGAAACACCTGGTCGTCGGCACTCACGGCACCACCTACGGCGGTAACCCGCTGGCGTGCGCTGTCGCTGAAGCCGTGATCGACGTGGTTAACACCCCTGAAGTGCTGGCCGGCGTCAACGCCAAGCACGACAAGTTCAAGGCCCGCCTGGAACAAATCGGCGAGAAGTACGGCCTGTTCACCCAGGTCCGGGGTATGGGCTTGTTGATCGGTTGCGTGCTGAACGACGCCTGGAAAGGCAAGGCCAAGGACATCTTCAACGCCGCTGAAAAAGAAGGCCTGATGATTCTGCAAGCCGGCCCGGACGTGGTTCGTTTCGCGCCAAGCCTGGTGGTTGAAGACGCTGATATCGATGAGGGGCTGGACCGTTTCGAGCGCGCTGCGGCGAAACTGACGCAAGCCTGATAGACCCTTCGACGCCTGACATTTTCAGGCGTCGAACCAAATTTTTGTACCGGGCTGGATCAAATGTGGGAGCGGGCTTGCTCGCGAAAGCGGTGGGTCAGACAGCAACGATGTTGACTGATGCACCGCTTTCGCGAGCAAGCCCGCTCCCACACTGATCTCTGTGTCTGCAATGACTTCCCGGTTATTTTCCTCATAGAGTTTTTCGAGAAAGGAGTGACACCATGCTGGTGATGCGCCCCGCGCAAATGGCTGATCTGGGCGAGGTACAGCGTCTGGCTGCGGACAGCCCGATTGGTGTCACTTCCTTGCCGGATGACGTTGAACGCCTGAGCGACAAGATCGCGGCAAGCGAAGCCTCGTTCGCCGCCGAAGTCAGCTTCAACGGTGAAGAGAGCTATTTCTTCGTCCTCGAAGACACCGCCACCGGCAAACTGGTGGGCTGCTCGGCGATCGTTGCGTCGGCCGGTTATTCCGAGCCGTTCTACAGCTTCCGTAATGAAACCTTTGTGCACGCCTCCCGCGAGCTGAAGATTCATAACAAGATCCACGTGCTCTCCCAGTGCCACGACCTGACCGGCAACAGTTTGCTGACCAGTTTCTACGTGTTGCCGGAGCTGGTGGGTTCGGCCTGGTCGGAACTCAACTCTCGTGGTCGCTTGCTGTTCGTCGCCAGCCATCCTGAGCGCTTCGCCGATTCCGTGGTGACCGAGATTGTCGGTTATAGCGATGAAAATGGCGATTCGCCGTTCTGGGATGCCATCGGTCGCAACTTCTTCGACCTCAACTACGCCGAAGCAGAGCGTCTGTGCGGTCTGAAGAGCCGGACGTTCCTGGCCGAGTTGATGCCGCATTATCCGATCTATGTGCCGCTGCTGCCGGACTCCGCTCAAGAGGCGATGGGGCAGGTGCACCCTCGGGCGCAGATCACCTTCGACATCCTGATGCGCGAAGGCTTCGAGACCGATCACTACATCGACATTTTCGATGGCGGGCCGACCCTGCACGCCCGTGTCTCGGGGATCCGTTCGATCGCCCAGAGCCGGGTCGTCCCGGTGAAAATCGGCGAGCCGGTCAAAGGCGTCGGTCGTCAGTACCTGGTGGCCAACGCCCAGTTGCAGGATTACCGCGCCGTTTTGCTTGAGCTCGATTACGCGCCGGGCAAACCCGTGACCCTGGATCTTGAAGCGGCCGAAGCCTTGGGCGTCGGTGAAGGTGCCAGCGTGCGCCTGGTGGCGGTTTAACGCCTGCTGCTATGCCTATAAAGAGTGAATGCTTAGTAAAGCAGCGAGTTTCACGGGTGGCGCAAGCGGCCCGTTTGAGGAGATAGCATGATCGTTCGTCCCGTACGCAGCAGCGATTTACCCGCTCTGATCGACCTGGCCCGCAGCACCGGCACCGGCCTGACCACCTTGCCGGCTAATGAAGAGCGTCTGGCCCATCGGGTCGGCTGGGCCGAGAAGACCTTCCGCGGCGAAGCCGGGCGGGGCGACGCGGACTACCTGTTCGTGCTCGAAGATGATGACGGCCGCGTGGTGGGAATTTCCGCCATCGCTGGCGCCGTCGGCCTGCGTGAGCCTTGGTACAACTTCCGGGTTGGCCTGACGGTCAGCGCTTCGCAAGAGTTGAACATCTACCGCGAAATTCCGACGCTGTTCCTGGCCAACGACCTGACCGGTAACTCCGAGCTGTGCTCGCTGTTCCTGCACGCCGACTACCGCACGGGCCTCAACGGTCGCATGCTGGCCAAGGCGCGGATGCTGTTCATCGCCGAGTTCCCGCAGTTGTTCGGCAACAAGATCATCGCCGAGATGCGCGGCATGTCCGACGAAGCGGGGCGTTCGCCGTTCTGGGAAAGCCTGGGGCGTCACTTCTTCAAGATGGAATTCAGCCAGGCTGACTACCTGACTGGCGTGGGCAACAAGGCGTTCATCGCCGAACTGATGCCGAAATTCCCGCTGTACACCTGCTTCCTGTCGGAAGATGCGCGCAACGTGATCGGCCAGGTTCATCCGGACACCGAGCCGGCGTTGGCCATGCTCAAAAGTGAAGGCTTCAGCTATCAGGGCTACGTCGACATCTTCGACGCCGGTCCAGCGGTGGAGTGCGAAACCGGCAAGATCCGCGCAGTACGCGACAGCCAGGCGCTGGTGCTGGCCATCGGCACGCCGGGTGACGACGCCACACCGTTCCTGATTCATAACCGCAAACGCGAAGACTGCCGGATCACTGCTGCTCCTGCACGTTTCGCCGCCGGTACGCTGGTGGTCGATCCCCTGACCGCCAAACGTCTTCAACTCAACGCCGGCGATCAAGTGCGCGCCGTTCCGTTGTCTGCTGCCAGGGAGTCGAAATAATGAATTCGCTATACATCGCAGGTGAATGGCTGGCCGGCCAGGGTGAAGCTTTTCAATCGCTGAACCCGGTAACCCAACAAGTGCTGTGGGCCGGCGAAGGCGCTACGGCTGCTCAGGTTGAATCGGCCGTACAAGCCGCGCGCCAGGCATTCCCGAGCTGGGCCCGACGGACCCTGGAAGAGCGCATCACCGTGTTGGAGGCCTTTGCCGCCGCGCTGAAGAACAATGCTGACGAACTGGCTCGCACCATCGGTGAGGAAACCGGCAAGCCTTTGTGGGAAGCGGCGACCGAAGTCACCAGCATGGTCAACAAGATTGCGATCTCGGTGCAGAGCTACCGCGAACGTACCGGCGAGAAGAGCGGCCCGCTGGGCGACGCCACCGCCGTGCTGCGCCACAAGCCACATGGTGTGGTTGCGGTGTTCGGGCCTTACAACTTCCCGGGTCACCTGCCGAACGGTCACATCGTGCCGGCGCTGCTGGCCGGTAATAGCGTGCTGTTCAAACCCAGCGAGCTGACGCCGAAAGTCGCCGAACTGACGGTCAAGTGCTGGATCGAAGCCGGTCTGCCGGCAGGCGTGTTGAACCTGCTGCAAGGCGCTCGCGAAACTGGTATCGCCCTGGCGGCGAACCCGGGCATCGATGGCTTGTTCTTCACCGGCTCCAGCCGCACTGGCAATCACCTGCATCAACAATTTGCCGGCCGTCCGGACAAGATCCTCGCGCTGGAAATGGGCGGAAACAACCCGCTGGTCGTTGATCAGGTTGCAGACCTCGATGCGGCTGTTTACACCATCATTCAGTCGGCGTTCATTTCCGCCGGTCAGCGTTGCACCTGCGCCCGCCGCTTGCTGGTGCCGCAGGGCGCCTGGGGCGACACACTGCTGGCGCGTCTGGTGGCGGTCAGCCGTACGATTGAAGTCGGCGCGTTTGATCAGCAACCGGCACCGTTCATGGGCTCGGTGATTTCCCTCGGCGCTGCGAAAGCACTGATGGATGCCCAGGAGCATCTGCTGGGAAATGGCGCAGTCGCGCTGCTGGAAATGACTCAGCCACAAGCTCAAGCTGCCTTGCTGACCCCTGGCATTCTGGACGTAACGGCAGTGGCTGATCGCCCTGACGAAGAGCTGTTCGGCCCGCTGCTGCAAGTGATCCGCTACGCTGATTTTGAGGCGGCGATCGCTGAAGCCAACGACACCGACTATGGCTTGGCGGCCGGTCTGCTGTCGGATTCCGAAGCACGTTATCAGCAGTTCTGGCTGGAAAGCCGTGCGGGCATCGTCAACTGGAACAAACAGCTGACCGGTGCTGCGAGCAGCGCGCCATTCGGCGGGGTCGGCGCCTCGGGCAACCACCGCGCCAGCGCCTACTACGCGGCAGATTACTGCGCGTACCCGGTTGCTTCGCTGGAAACGCCGAGTCTGGTGATGCCTGCGACCCTTACGCCCGGCGTGAAAATGACGTGATGCCCCATCGCCAGCAGGCTGGCTCCCACAGTGATTGGGTCGCACACAAAATGTGTGAACACCCACCGAACCTGTGGGAGCCAGCCTGCTGGCGATGGCCGCGCCGCGGTCTTACTGAATAGTTACTGAAGCCATAACAACAGATTCTCGTGGAGCCTCGCTGATGAAATCCTATGAAGTCAATTTTGACGGTCTAGTGGGGCCGACCCATAACTACGGCGGTTTGTCCTACGGCAACGTCGCGTCCCAGAGCAACAGCCAGCAGTCTTCGAACCCGAAGGAAGCCGCGCTGCAAGGCCTGGCGAAAATGAAATCGCTGATGGAAATGGGCTTTCAACAGGGCGTGCTGGCACCACAGGAGCGCCCGGACGTGGCCGCCCTGCGTCGTTTGGGTTTCAGCGGCACCGACGCTCAGGTGATCGAGCAGGCGGCTAAAGATGCGATGCCGTTGCTGGTCGCCAGTTGCTCGGCGTCGAGCATGTGGGTGGCCAACGCCGCCACCGTCAGCCCGAGTGCCGACACCGCGGATGGCCGTGTGCATTTCACCGCGGCCAACCTGAACTGCAAATATCACCGCAGCATCGAACACCCGACCACCAGTCGCGTGCTGGGGGCGATGTTCGCTGACCAGAAACACTTCGCTCACCACGCTGCATTGCCAGCCGTGGCGCAGTTCGGGGACGAAGGCGCAGCCAACCACACCCGTTTCTGCCGTGAATATGGCGAAGCAGGCGTCGAGTTCTTCGTGTTCGGTCGCAGCGCGTTCGACACCCGTTACCCGGCACCGCAGAAATACCCGGCCCGCCAGACCCTCGAAGCCTCCCAGGCGGTTGCCCGCCTGCACGGCTTGAGCGATGACGGCGTGGTCTACGCCCAGCAGAACCCTTCGGTGATCGATCAGGGCGTGTTCCACAACGATGTGATCGCGGTGGGTAACGGCGAAGTGTTGTTCTATCACGAGGACGCGTTCCTCGACACCGAGCAGATGCTGGCCGAATTGCAGAGCAAACTCGCCAAAGTCGGTGGGAAATTTCAGTCGATCTGCGTACCGCGTTCTGCGGTCACCGTGGAAGACGCCGTTCGCTCCTACCTGTTCAATAGCCAACTGCTGTCGCGTCCTGACGGCTCGATGCTGTTGATCGTGCCGGAAGAATGCCGTGGCAACGAGCGTGTCTGGCAGTACCTGCAAGGTTTGACCAGCTCCGGCGGCCTGATCCGCGAAGTGAAAGTGTTCGATTTGAAGCAGAGCATGCAGAACGGCGGCGGCCCGGCTTGCCTGCGACTGCGCGTCGCGCTCAACGAAACCGAACTGGCGGCCGTCAACCCAGGGGTTATCATGACGGCACCGTTGTACGGCACCCTGACCGAATGGGTCGACAAGCACTACCGCGACCGCATGACCGAAAACGATCTTGCGGACCCGCAATTGCTGCTTGAGTGCCGGACGGCACTGGATGAACTGACGCAAATCCTTAAACTGGGCGCGGTTTATCCATTCCAGATCAATTGAACGTCGAGAGCGTAAAAAACATGAGCGATACCCTGCAGCTGATCCTTGAAGACACCGACGGCACGCAACTGGAAACTTCCTGCACCCGCGTCGCGGTCATGTGGCAAGGCAAAGAGCTGTGGATTCAGCATGACGGCCGCGGCCAATTGCTGATCGGCGTGGACGTCGAAGAAGGTGACGCTGAATACGCAAACCTGCTGCTGCGCCCATTGGCGACTAATCTGGTAAGTCTGCAACTGGAAATGGAACCGGCTGAAGTCGGTGACGAAGACCACGTGCACGGCCCGGATTGCCAGCACGACCACTAAGGAAACCGCTCTATGCTCGCCCTCGGCAAATTGCTTGAACTGACCCTCGCCGGCCGCGAACCGGCGGAGAAGACTCAACTGACTGTCGAAGGCGTGCGCATGCGCTGGTTGAGCGAAGGTGCGCTGGAAGTCCGGCCACCTGAAGCTCGCGACAATGGCCTGGACCTGCTGCTATCGGCCGGCATCCATGGCAATGAAACAGCGCCGATCGAGTTGCTCGATCGCCTGTTGCATGACATCGCCCGCGGCGACTTGAAACCGCGTACACGTATTCTGTTCCTGTTCGGCAACCCGGAAGCGATTCGCAAAGGCGAGCGCTTCATCGAGCAGGACGTCAATCGGCTGTTCAACGGCCGTCACGAACAAAGCAGCGGCTCCGAAGCCCTGCGCGCGTGTGAACTGGAGCGGCTGGCGGCGAGTTTCTTCAGCCTGCCGGATCGCAACCGTCTGCACTATGACCTGCACACCGCGATTCGTGGCTCGAAAATCGAGCAGTTCGCGCTGTATCCCTGGAAGGAAGGCCGACAGCATTCCCGCCTGGAACTGGCGCGTTTGCGTGCTGCCGGCATGGAAGCGGTGCTGCTGCAAAACAAGCCGTCCATCGTTTTCAGCTCCTACACTTACGACAAACTCGGTGCCGAGTCTTTTACCCTTGAACTGGGCAAGGCGCGGCCATTCGGCCAGAACGATGGGGTCAACGTCGATCTGCTGGAAACTCGCCTCAAACAGATTATCGAAGGCAGCGAGCCAGCCCAGACCGAAGAAGCGCTGGACGGTTTGCAGCTGTTTAGCGTGGCGCGAGAAATCATCAAGCACAGCGATAGCTTCCGCTTGAACCTGCCAGCGGACATCGAGAACTTTTCGGAGTTGGAAGTGGGTTACCTGCTGGCCGAAGACATCGCCCAGACCCGGTGGATCATTGAGGAGGAGGGTGCCCGGATCATCTTCCCGAACCCCAGGGTCAAGAACGGCCTGCGCGCCGGCATCCTGATTGTGCCGACCACCGACGAAAACCTCGCCTGAATTCAACGCATAACAAATGTGGGAGCGGGCTTGCTCGCGAAAGCGGCTTAACAGTCGACGGCTATGTTGACTGATACACCGCCTTCGCGAGCAAGTCGGACCGCCGCTCCCACAGTTGATTTGAGTGAAGTCAAAGACCTCACTCACACCATGATCATCTGACTAGACAGCTACCGCACGTGGCTCGCTACGACGCAACGCACGCATCTTGTGCAACGTATCCGCGCACGTTTTCGCCGCTTCCTGGCCTTTATGCACAAAGTGCTCGAAGAAGAACTTCTGATGTTCTTCGCCCGCATGGAAGTGGTGCGGGGTCAAAACCACGGAGAACACCGGCACTTCGGTTTCCAGCTGAACTTGCATCAAGCCGCTGATCACCGACTGGGCGACGAATTCGTGGCGATAGATGCCGCCGTCGACTACCAGGCCCGCCGCTACGATGCCGGCATAACGACCGGATTTGGCCAGCAGCTTGGCGTGCAGCGGAATTTCAAAGGCGCCGCCGACTTCGAAGAAATCGATCTCCGATTCCTGATAACCCTGAGCAATCATTTCGGCCACAAAGCCCTTACGGCTCTGATCGACGATTTCTTTGTGCCAGCAGGCCTGGATGAACGCAACGCGCTCGCCCTGATGGTTTTTGCTTTTGCTATCGATTGCGGTGGGTTGCATGTTCTGACTCCTGTTTATGTAAAAAACAGGGCATATGAATCGAATGGGATTTAATGGCACGCAGGCACAAATGCCTGCGGACGGCGCTTTGGTATAGAGCCTAGGCGGCGCCAATCCCGTTCTCTCTTCATCCGGACTATGACCGTCGGCCCCGGGATCACACCGGGTCTGCTGACCTTGCCGCCATCACAGCCATTGCCGTATCTGTCGCCAAGCGCTCGCGGGCTATGCGCATTGCGCGCAATTACCGCCGGTGGGGAGTTGCACCCCGCCCTGAGAACGTTTTGCCGCCAGATTGTTTGGCGGCGAAGCGTTTTTAACACATATTTCTCACCTGTGCATTGCTGCTATCTGATGATTGCTATCGACTTTTTCGTCGGTTCGAGAAGCCTTTTCGCACCCAAGGGTTGATTATTCGTCGGCATGACCGCAGTAATTCCTACTTGAAAGGGATTTTCCCCTGCTTACCGAGGCCAGATTCATGAGCGTTATCGATCTTCGCAGCGACACCGTCACCCAACCGACCGCAGGGATGCTCGACGCGATGGCCAGCGCGGCCACCGGTGACGACGTTTACGGCGAAGATCCGACGGTCAATCGACTGGAAACCGAGCTTGCGAATCAGTTGGGTTTTGCTGCGGCGCTGTTTGTCCCGACGGGCACCATGAGCAATCTGCTGGGCTTGATGGCCCACTGCGAACGCGGTGACGAGTACATCGTCGGCCAGCAGGCTCACACCTATAAGTACGAAGGTGGCGGTGCGGCCGTGCTCGGTTCGATTCAGCCGCAGCCACTGGAAGTGCAGGCCGACGGATCGCTGGACCTGGCCCACGTGGCGGCCGCGATCAAACCGGACGACTTCCACTTCGCCCGGACTCGCTTGCTGGCGTTGGAAAACACTATGCAGGGCAAGGTTTTGCCACTGGAGTATCTGGCGCGGGCTCGTAGCTTTACTCGCGAACATGGGTTGCAACTGCACCTGGACGGCGCGCGGCTGTACAACGCGGCGGTCAAATTGGGTGTCGATGCCCGGGAAATCACGCAGTATTTCGATTCGGTCTCGGTCTGCCTGTCCAAAGGCCTGGGCGCGCCGATCGGTTCGGTGCTGTGCGGCTCGGTCGAATTGATCGCCAAGGCGCGACGCCTGCGCAAGATGGTCGGCGGCGGCATGCGCCAGGCCGGGATTCTGGCGGCAGCAGGTTTGTACGCGCTGGATAACCATGTTCAGCGTCTGGCTGATGACCACGCCAACGCGCAGTTGCTGGCCGAAGGCTTGCGAGCGGCGGGTTACGAGGTCGAGTCGGTGCAGACCAACATGGTTTACGTGCAGATGGGCGACAAGGCCGAGGCCATCAAGGCGTTTGCCGCCGAACGCGGGATCAAGCTGAGCGCTGCCGGACGTCTGCGCATGGTCACGCACATGGACGTCAGCCGCGCTCAAATCGAGCAGGTCGTCGCGACATTCGTCGAGTTTTCGCGCAACTGATAGCGTTAGCGGTCCAATTGACCGTTTCTATCGTATAAACACGCTGTACCCCGCGCGCAGGGCCGATATAATGCGGCCCTTTGCCGTCGCTTCGTCTGTTGACGTTTCGCACAGGCCTTTGGCCGCAGCCTCCGTGGAAGAACCTAATGAAAAGCGCAGAAATCCGTGAAGCCTTCCTTCGCTTCTTCGAAGAGCAAGGCCACACCCGTGTAGCCTCCAGCTCTTTGATTCCGGGCAACGACCCAACCCTGCTGTTCACTAACGCGGGGATGAACCAGTTCAAGGACTGTTTCCTGGGCCAGGAAAAGCGCGCGTACACCCGCGCGGTCAGCAGCCAGAAATGCGTGCGCGCCGGCGGCAAGCACAACGACCTGGAAAACGTCGGTTATACCGCCCGTCACCACACATTCTTCGAAATGCTGGGTAACTTCAGCTTCGGCGATTACTTCAAGCGCGATGCGATCACCTACGCCTGGAACTTCCTGACGTCCGAACAGTGGCTGAACCTGCCGAAAGAAAAGCTCTGGGTCACCGTCTACGCCAGCGATGACGAGGCCTACGACATCTGGACCAAGGAAATCGGGGTTCCGGCCGAGCGCATGGTTCGTATCGGCGACAACAAAGGCGCGCCGTACGCGTCCGACAACTTCTGGACCATGGGCGATACCGGCCCGTGCGGTCCTTGCACCGAGATTTTCTACGATCACGGCGCTGACATCTGGGGTGGCCCACCGGGCTCGCCGGAAGAAGATGGCGACCGTTACATTGAAATCTGGAACAACGTGTTCATGCAGTTCAACCGCACCGCCGATGGCGTGTTGCACCCGTTGCCAGCGCCGTCGGTCGATACCGGCATGGGCCTGGAGCGGATCAGTGCCGTGCTGCAGCACGTTCACTCGAACTATGAAATCGACCTGTTCCAGAGCCTGCTGAGCGCATCGGCCAAGGCCATCGGTTGCACCAACGACAATCAGGCGTCCCTGAAAGTCGTCGCCGACCACATTCGCTCGTGCGGTTTCCTGATTGCCGACGGCGTGCTGCCGTCCAATGAAGGCCGCGGCTACGTGCTGCGCCGGATCATTCGTCGCGCCTGCCGTCACGGCAACAAGCTGGGCGCCAAGGGCAGCTTCTTCTACCAGATCGTTGCGGCCCTGGTCGCCGAGATGGGCGAAGCCTTCCCAGAGCTGAAATCCCAGCAGGCGCACATCGAGCGTGTACTGAAGGCTGAAGAAGAGCAGTTCGCCAAGACCCTGGAGCAGGGCCTGAAAATCCTTGAGCAGGATCTGGCCGATCTCAAAGGTGACGTGGTGCCGGGCGACGTAGTATTCAAACTCTACGACACCTACGGTTTCCCGATGGACCTGACCGGCGACATCGCTCGCGAACGCAGCCTGACCATCGACGAAGAAGGCTTCGAGCGCGAAATGGAAGCCCAGCGCGTCCGTGCCCGTTCCGCCAGCTCATTCGGCATGGACTACAACAGCCTGGTCAAGGTTGATGTGGCCACCGAATTCACCGGCTATGAAGCGACTAAAGGTTCGGCGAAAGTCGTTGGCCTCTATAAAGATGGCCAGTCGGTTGACGTCCTCAGTGAAGGCGAAGAGGGTGTGGTCGTACTGAACCAGACGCCGTTCTACGCTGAATCCGGCGGTCAGATTGGTGACTGCGGTTACCTTCAGGTCGGCAACGCGCGCTTTGACGTGCGTGACACCACCAAAACCGGTGGCGCCTTCTTGCATCACGGCGTACTGGCCTCGGGCAGCCTGACCATCGGCGCACCGGTAGAAACTCATGTTGATGCCGAAGTACGTCACGCGACTTCGCTGAACCACTCGGCGACTCACTTGTTGCACGCCGCATTGCGTCAGGTGCTGGGCGACCACGTTCAGCAAAAAGGCTCGTTGGTCGACAGTCAGCGCCTGCGCTTTGACTTCAGCCACTTCGAAGCCATCAAGCCTGAGCAGTTGAAGGCGCTGGAAGACATCGTCAACGCCGAGATTCGCAAGAACTCCGAAGTTGAAACCGAAGAAACCGATATCGAAACCGCCAAGCAGAAGGGCGCCATGGCGCTGTTCGGCGAGAAGTACGGCGACAACGTGCGCGTGCTGAGCATGGGCGGTAGTTTCTCCGTCGAGCTGTGCGGTGGTATCCACGCCAACCGGACTGGTGACATCGGCCTGCTGAAAATTATCAGCGAAGGCGGTGTGGCTTCTGGCGTGCGTCGTATCGAAGCGGTCACTGGCGCCGCGGCGCTGGCATACTTGAACGCTGCTGAAGAACAACTCAAGGAAGCGGCCAACCTGGTCAAGGGTAGCCGCGACAACCTGATCGACAAGCTGTCGGCTGTGCTGGAGCGCAACCGTCTGCTGGAGAAGCAACTCGAGCAGCTGCAGGCCAAGGCTGCCAGTGCGGCGGGCGACGATCTGTCGGCTTCTGCCCTGGATGTCAAAGGCGTGAAAGTGCTGGCCGTGCGTCTGGACGGTCAGGACGGCAAGGCGCTGCTGGCGCTGGTCGATCAACTGAAAAACAAACTCGGCCGCGCAGTGATCCTGCTCGGCAGTGTCCATGAGGAAAAGGTCGTTCTGGTTGCAGGCGTAACCAAAGACCTGACTGGCCAACTCAAAGCCGGTGATTTGATGAAGCAAGCCGCTGCGGCAGTGGGCGGGAAGGGCGGTGGTCGTCCAGACATGGCGCAAGGCGGTGGTACTGACGCTGGCGCACTGGATGCGGCATTGGCCCTGACTGTTCCATTTGTAGAGCAGGGTTTATAAGGCAGTGTGTCCGGCCCGCAGTCTAGTGGCGGGCCAGAACGCTGTTTGAGTGATTATTTGGGCGCCCTTCATGGGCAGAGGCGGCTTTGAAATGGCTTTGATCGTACAGAAATTTGGAGGCACCTCGGTCGGCACTGTCGAGAGAATCGAGCAGGTCGCCGACAAGGTTAAGAAATTCCGCGAAGCCGGCGATGACCTGGTGGTCGTGCTGTCTGCAATGAGCGGCGAAACCAACCGTCTGATCGATCTGGCCAAGAAAATCAGTGGCGACGGCCAACCGGTTCCTCGTGAGCTGGACGTGATCGTCTCCACCGGTGAGCAGGTGACGATTGCACTGTTGGCCATGGCGCTGATCAAGCGCGGCGTGCCAGCGGTGTCCTACACCGGCAACCAGGTGCGGATTCTGACGGACAGTGCGCACAATAAAGCGCGTATCTTGCAGATTGATGACCAGAAGATTCGTGGCGACCTGAAGGCTGGTCGTGTGGTCGTTGTCGCCGGTTTCCAGGGCGTCGACGAGCACGGCAACATCACCACCCTCGGTCGTGGCGGTTCCGACACCACCGGCGTGGCGCTGGCGGCAGCCTTGAAGGCTGATGAATGCCAGATCTACACCGATGTCGACGGCGTCTACACCACCGACCCGCGTGTGGTGTCCGTGGCTCAGCGTCTGGACAAGATTACCTTCGAAGAGATGCTGGAAATGGCCAGCCTCGGTTCCAAGGTGTTGCAGATCCGTGCGGTGGAATTCGCCGGCAAGTACAACGTTCCGCTGCGCGTACTGCACAGCTTCAAAGAGGGTCCGGGCACCCTCATTACTATTGATGAAGAGGAAACCATGGAACAGCCGATCATTTCCGGCATCGCTTTCAACCGCGATGAAGCCAAGCTGACCATCCGTGGCGTGCCAGACACCCCGGGTGTTGCATTCAAGATCCTCGGCCCGATCAGTGCCGCGAACATCGAAGTCGACATGATCGTGCAGAACGTTGCGCACGATAACACCACCGACTTCACCTTCACCGTGCATCGCAATGACTTCCAGGCCGCGCAAACCGTGCTGGAAAACACCGCTCGCGAGATCGGTGCCCGTGAAGTCGTTGGCGACATCAAGATTGCCAAGGTGTCGATCGTCGGTGTCGGCATGCGCTCCCACGCAGGCGTGGCCAGTCGCATGTTCGAATCCCTGGCCAAGGAAAGCATCAACATCCAGATGATCTCGACCTCGGAAATAAAAGTCTCCGTAGTGATCGAAGAGAAGTACCTGGAACTGGCTGTGCGCGCTCTGCACACGGCTTTCGAACTGGACGCACCGGCCCGTCAGGGCGAGTGATGCGTTAACCGAAGGGCGCGGTCTGACCGCGCCCTTTTGTTTTTTTGAATGGCGCGACTCGAGGCTGTTCTTTTGCTCGCGCTAGTCAATACTCAGGCATGTAGGGCTGCGATCGTTCAGGTTGTAGGTCGAGTGCCTTTTTTTTGCAGACTGTTGTCCCTGAAATGAAATGCGTGAGGAGAAAGGTATGCTGATTCTGACTCGTCGGTGCGCAGAAAGCCTGATTATTGGTGATGGCGAAATCACCGTGACCGTGCTCGGCGTCAAAGGAAATCAAGTGCGTATCGGTGTCAACGCCCCGAAAGAGGTTGCGGTCCACCGTGAGGAAATTTACCTGCGTATAAAGAAAGAGAAGGACGAAGAACCAAGCCATTAATTTTTATCGTTTTTTATGTTTGCAAACGGGGAAGAAGCTGGTTAATATACGCCCCGTGTTGCGGAGAGCTGGCCGAGTGGCCGAAGGCGCTCCCCTGCTAAGGGAGTACACCTCAAAAGGGTGTCGGGGGTTCGAATCCCCCGTTCTCCGCCATTATTTGCGTAGTACGTTGTAATCTGGCTTCTTCGGTAAGTGTTTGAAATTACTAGAAAAAGTGTTTGACATAGAGATTAGACGGCCTATAATGCGCGGCAACAAATGCACTCGTAGCTCAGCTGGATAGAGTACTCGGCTACGAACCGAGCGGTCACAGGTTCGAATCCTGTCGAGTGCACCATTTAAGAGTCATCTGCAGTAATGTGAATGACTTGGCTTCAACCAGTTGTGATCTGGTATAAAAACACAAATGCACTCGTAGCTCAGCTGGATAGAGTACTCGGCTACGAACCGAGCGGTCACAGGTTCGAATCCTGTCGAGTGCACCAAACACCAAAAAGCCCGCGTTTAACGCGGGCTTTTTGCCGTCTGGGATTTGGCTTTTCCTTTGGTGCATCCTCTCTCATCGAACTCAACGTGTGCGCTACGACCTCGCCGGGTGTCGTAACGGTAACTCGTGGCCGAATTGCGAATACTGATCTTGTCTGGCTTGCCAAGGGCGCTCTCGACGTCCTGCTGACTCATGCCGGCAACAATCCGCTGATTGATGATCGCTTCGCGGCGTTCTTTGGCGCTGATGAGGTTTCCACATTTGTCATCGGTCTTGCCGACGACGGTCGGATCTCTCCTTTTGATTTTCATACCTGATGTTTCGCGATTCTCGGCTTCCGGCATGAGAGCGGTCACGCTGCCCGGGGTGAAGGTGCGGACATCCTGAAGCGAAAGGCTGTCTCCGGCCGTACAGCTCAACGTAGTGAAGGTGATGCGCCCGTTGGCCGCCTCGCAGCGGTGAACGGTCGTGGCAAGCACCCAGGGCGACGGGCAGAGCAGGGTGATCAACAAAAAACAATGTGCATTCGATCGCATCAAACGTCCTCCATGACGGTCCATCTGAAGGGTAGTCGTTACATTTTTCGGTCGTGGTGTGTTTTCTTTTCAGGATGAGTCGTCGCAGTTTGGTGGATCAGGCGGCGCTCAGGTTTGTCTTGCAAGCACTTGTTTCAGCCACGATTTTTTAACGTTTAAAACCGTCGGGCGGTGTATCATTGCGCCCGTCAGCCCCGCCGGGGCTTGTGGAATACCTCCATGGACTTACCCAGTAGTTACTCAGTACCCCGTTTTTCCAATCATGAATTGACTGATTGATCCTTCCGGCGTGCCCCGCTGCTGGGAGTGGAGTTCGCCTATGTCTGAAGTTGAAGTAAAGAAAACGCAGGAAAGCTTGCAGGACCGCCTCGCTCAAGTTGTTGAGCTGCTGCAGCGTCAGCGGGTGGTCGAAGACCTGACTCACCGCCAGGAAGGTCCGCATCACGACCGGGTCGAGAACCTGGTTCACCGGCAAAACCTCGTCGAGTTGCAACGCAAGCTCGATGATCTGCACTCCGCCGACGTCGCCTACATCCTTGAAGCCTTGCCGCTGGACGATCGTCTGACGCTCTGGCAATTGGTCAAGGCCGATCGCGACGGCGACATTCTGCTCGAAGTATCCGATTCGGTTCGTGAAACGCTGATCGCCGACATGGACGATCACGAGCTCCTGGCTGCGGCCAAGGACATGGATGCCGACGAACTTGCTGACCTGGCCTCCGAGCTGCCGCGAGACGTCGTCCACGAGCTGATGGAAACCCTCGATGGTCAGCAGCGTGAGCGCGTCCGCTCTGCGTTGTCCTACGACGAGGAGCAGGTCGGTGCGCTGATGGACTTCGAGATGGTGACGATCCGTGAGGATGTCAGTCTCGAAGTGGTTTTGCGTTACCTGCGTCGCCTCAAGGAGTTGCCAAGCCACACGGACAAACTGTTCGTGGTCGATTACGACGGCGTGCTCAAGGGCGTGCTGCCAATCAAGCGTTTGCTGGTCAACGACCCGGAAAAACAGGTTTCTGAAGTCATGGCCAGCGACCCGGTGAGTTTTCACCCGGACGAAGACGCCTATGACGCTGCTCAGGCATTCGAACGTTATGACTTGATCTCGGCGCCTGTAGTCGACAAGAACGGCAAGCTGATCGGCCGTCTGACCATCGATGAAATGGTCGACCTGATTCGTGAAGAGAGCGAAAACGAAGTTCTCAACATGGCGGGTCTGCGTGAAGAGGAAGATATTTTTGCGTCAGTCTGGAAATCCCTGCGTAACCGTTGGGCCTGGCTGGCAATTAACCTGATCACCGCATTCATCGCATCCCGGGTGATTGGTCTTTTCGAAGGCTCCATCGAGAAATTGGTGGCGTTGGCGGCACTGATGCCGATCGTGGCGGGTATCGGTGGTAACTCGGGTAACCAGACGATCACCATGATCGTTCGGGCCATGGCGCTGGATCAGGTCAGCACCGGCAACACTTCGCGCCTGATGCGCAAGGAGTTGGCGGTAGGTCTGATCAATGGCCTGGTCTGGGGGGGGGTGATCGGTGTCGTCGCCTATCTGCTGTATGGCAGTTGGTCTCTGGGGGTAGTGATGACTGCTGCCATGACGCTCAACCTGTTGCTGGCGGCATTGGCGGGGGTGTTGATTCCCATGACCCTGGCGCGGCTTGGGCGTGATCCTGCGATGGGCGCCAGTGTGATGATCACCGCTATGACGGACAGTGGCGGGTTCTTCATCTTTCTCGGGTTGGCGACGATCTTCCTGCTCTGACTTATCGATATAAAAAACCCGCCAATCAATCGGCGGGTTTTTTTATGTCCGAATTTCAGGCAAAAAAAAGCCAGCGATTAAGCTGGCTTGAACTTTCGGATGAAATCAGGAAGCGTCTGTGGCCATTTCGGCATCATGCGCAATCAGCGAAACAAGAGCATTCTGCTGACGGTGGGAGAGTTGGCGGAAGCGTTGCAGCAGTTCACGTTCGTGCAATGACAGCTCCGGGCTGTCCAGGCGCATGCTCAATTCTTCGCCCAGTGCGCCTTCCTGAATAAGGCTCTGCTCAAGGCGCGCGATGATTTCGGAGTTCATGCTGCGATGATGATTGCGAGCCACCTCGGCAATGCGTTCACGCATTCCGTCTGGCAGACGTACGACGAACTTGTCAGCCGTACGGCTGGAATAAATTGCCTGTTTCAATGGGCGCATATATTTAACCGGTTAGTTCAGGGGAGCGGTTCTCGGGATTGGCCGCAGGATGTCTGATATGACAAGCGGTCTGGCCAAATGTTCAACCTGAATTGATAGAGGCTCGCATCATGCCTCAAAGTAGCCAGTTCGTTGGCGTCAATTCTGTGACAAATATTGAACTGGATAAAGGCGTTATGCCAGCACCAATTATCAGAAATGCGGACTGGTTTGAAAAGTTTGCCCTGGTCCGTATTGCTGGCCGTTTCCTCTTGCCCGACAGGTGATGTCCTGAGACGCCTGAAGGCGCATGCTGTGCAGATTCGATCAGCGTTCCTTACTTGTACAGGATAGTGGCAATTGGCCGATTTACTAGGGGAAGACGTGCAGTGGGAGGTGATTTCAAGATGGATGGCAGGCTGATTTACTTGATGGGGCCTTCTGGGTCCGGCAAGGACAGCCTCATCGAAGCCGCTCGTGAGCCGTTGCAGACGCTCAATTGTGAAGTGGTGCGTCGGGTCATCACGCGGTCGACCGAATCAGTGGGCGAGGATGCGATTGGCGTTTCCCGGGAAGAGTTCGAGCAACACAGAGTCGAGGGTGATTTCGCGCTGTGCTGGAACGCCAATGGCCTGGATTACGGTATTCCGATCGAAATAGATCAATGGCTCAATGACGGTCGGCACGTCTTGGTCAACGGCTCTCGCGGCCATCTGGCTCAGGCGCTGCGACGGTATCCAACGCTATTGCCGGTTCTCTTGACCGTCAAGGATGAAGTGCTGCGAGAGCGCCTGCTGCGCCGTGGTCGCGAAAGTTTTGCTGAGATTGAAGCGAGGCTGCACCGCAATGGGTTATTCACGGCAGAGGGTTCAATCGGTGACGCGCAGATCCATCGACTCGACAATTCAGGCGAACTGTCCACCACGGTTGCCAATCTGCTGGACCTGTTGAGGATTAACGCAGTACCGGATCGAACTTGATCTTGCGCCCGGCAATCAGCGCCAGCACAAACAGCGCACCGAACACGCCGCTGGCGATCAAAGGCAGGGTGACGACCGTATCCTGGACCACTGACAGATGAAGAACGCCACTCAGTAAGGCGAGGATGAAAAACCCTGCGGCTGATTTGGACATGCGGTGCTCCTGATGGGGGTGATTCAAAATACCAAACGTTCTGAAGACTGAGCCGGCAGCAGAATGCCCTCCTGGCTCACCTCTTGGCTGACAAAGCTGCGCTGATCGCTCATTACCGCCAGTTGAGGTGCTCTTTGCACCTGAAGGTAATGAGGCATGCGTTGAGCAACCGGCTGAACACCGCTCTCGGGGGCAAAATGAAAGCCCAGCAGAATCGCCAGAGCGGTCGCGATCGAGAGTAAAAGGGCGCTGTTCATGAGGCTTGCCTCCGTTGTTCTTCGAGAACAGCTAAAGCAGCCCGCATGCCAAGAGTCTAGCGGTAATTAAATCCTTTAAAAACAATGAATTAAGATATTTTCCCGAAGTGCCTGCATTGCATTTTGCAATGATGGCCTTTTGCGGTGATGCAATTTGCACGGTAAACAAAGCCACGCTCCTGCGAGGCGTCTGCCTACACTTAAAAAGCCCAAAGGACGACATGACAAAAGCAGGCCTGCCCGTTAACATGCACGCCGTCCATCGCACCGCGTTTCTTCGTGGTCGATCTGTGTCTCAGTAGCTCAATTGGATAGAGCATCCCCCTCCTAAGGGGAAGGTTGGCAGTTCGAACCTGCCCTGGGACACCATAAATTTGAAAGCCCCACGCAGAGTGATCTGGTGGGGCTTTTTTGTGGCTGTCTGCAGCGGTGGATTCAGCTCCAGCCCAACATCAAGCCGTCAGCGTATGGTCAGCCTCCCCAAACCAGGTGCGCACCAGATCGGTACCGCTCGTGCCCGTGTTGGCAAGGACCGCCACATCGGCGAAGTTTGTACCATTGGCTGCGCCATCGACATCCACCTTCACGGTGATGTCGCTGCCGGACTGCGCCAGTTGGACAAAGTCGGACACCTGGCTGGTGCCGTTAACGAAGTTGGCGTTGAGCAGCGCGGAGAGGTCGACTGTGTCACCTTCGGCGAAGTTGTAGTCGAGAATATGGTCGCCGCCTTCATTCACGTTGAAGTAGGCGAACATATCGGCTCCCGCGCCACCGCTGAGCGTGTCCTCCCCGCCACGACCGACAATGATGTCGTTGCCGTCGCCGCCACTGATTACGTCCGCCGCCATAGTCCCCACCAGTGTGCCGCTGGATTCACCGTGGTAACTGACCTGGGTACCGGCCTCGCCGCCGTCGGTGGCCTGGAAGTCATTCACCGAATAGTGGCCCAGCAGATTCACTTCAGCCCGGTGCACACCGTCATCCACCGTCAGCAGGCCGCCGGCGCCAGAGGCGTTGGCGTTGTAGCTGAGTTGGGTGTTGGCGCCGAAGGCGAGATCGCCGAAGGTTAGCATGTCATCGCTTTCCAGACCGAGGATGCCGACCAGCGAGCCCGCCGCTTCGGCCTGTGCGATCACTAGCGTGCCCGCACCTTCGCCGTGGAAGGCGACTGAGGTATGGGCGGTGCCATCGAAGCTCAGGGTTGCGTCGCCGTCGATGGTGGCGCTGCCATTGCCGGTCACGTCGGCCAGCAGGTGCAGGTCGCTACCATTGGCCCACAGGTGGCCGGAGTTGTCGACCGCACTGGCCACCGTCATCCCGCCTGTACCCGTAGATTCCAGCACTCCGCTGTTGGTTATGGTGTGGGTGCCGGTGTCGAGCACCAGGCTGTTCACGCCGCTGGCCAGGATCAGCCCCGCATTGACCAACACCATCTGCCCGGCGCCCAACTGGCCGGCGCCGGTAATGCGGTTGTCGACGTTGGTCAGCACGGTGTCGGCGCTGCCGCCGAAAATCACGTTCTGCGCGCTGTCGGATAGCTGCACTTGACCGCCACCGGTCAAGGTTGCGCCACGAAACAGAATCTCAAGGTGGGTCGCACTGCCGGCGGAGCCGAGCTCGATCGTGCCGCTGTTATGGATGCTGCCACCGAACGGCATGATCGCGCCGTCGGCAATACTGAGGGTCCCGGTGTTGTTGGTGAGCGGGTCCACATCGAACTGGAAGTTCGCTTCGCTCAAGTCCGCCGCATCGACACCTTTGAGGGTGACCGTCTGGTCGGAGCCGATGTTGACTAGCGCATCGCCGTTTGCGTCGTTAGCGATGCTCAAGTCAGCATAACCAGTGACACCGGTGAAGCCGATCAAGTCGATCTTGTCCGCCGCCGCATCGAAGCTATGGATGACGTTATTGCCAATCGGCTGGGCGAACACGAACAGGTCGGCGCTGCTGGAACCGGTGAGGTTGTCGTCCGCTGACAAGGCGAAGATTGGCGAGCCAGGAGCGTAGGCCTCGACATTGTCACGAATGACTTCGCTTTCCACCGTGCCATCGGCATTGGTCCAGGTCATGGTGACCGGCAAAACCCTGGCGCCCACGAAATCCGCGGCTGTCGTGACCGTCAGTGTGTCCAGGCTGCTCTGGTCCACCGTCCAGGTGCCATTACCATTGTCGGAGCCCTGGTTCAGGGTCCAGCCTGCGGGAAGACCGGAAATGCTCACCGTGGTGACACCTGCGTGAGTCACCGCATCGGCCAGGCCCAGGTTAATCGGGCTGCCGGCAATACCGGCTGGACCGAAGGTATTGTCATGGACAACGATATCTGAGGCTGTGATGTTAGCGACCCCGGCCAACGTCGTAACGTTGTTCAGCGTTGCCACTTGTACCCGACTCGCCGTATTGCTCCAGTCTGTGTCAAACCAGATTTCGCCCTTGCCGGTCGTCGAGTTGAATACGATCACGTAGGTGTTGGTGGCACCGCCGCCAGTGCCGGTTGTGATCTGTGCCGTCGTCTGCGAACTCGAGTCGATCACATCAATCTTGTTGTCGTCATTGATGTTGATGTTGCTGATGCTGTTGCGGGTTTGAAAGTCGGCGGAGAGCAGCGCTGTACCGGACGAACTCCCGACGGTTGTGAAGCCGACACCACCCGTCACGGCACCACCCAGGAAGCCAATCTTGTCGGTGTTGTCCGTGTAGTCGGTGATCGTGTCCGTGCCACCGTTGGTGCGCAGCCGGAACTGGTCAGCCCCGCCATTACCGGTCAGCGTATCGTTGCCCGCCTGGCCGTTGATGGTGTCGGCCCCGCTGCCGCCGCTGATGTTATCGACGCCGGATGAACCATTGATATTGAAGGCCTCGGTCTGGTTGCCAAGGTTGAGCGTCAGCCCGGAAGTCGTCAGCGTCACGTTTTCGATATTGGCGATCTGGGCATTGCTGGTGCTGGTGAAGTTCGCGCTGACGTTGAGCGTATCGGTATTGGTTCCGCCGTCGAGCAGCGTGTCGTTCTGCGCACCGTTGATGATGTCGTTGCCACCCGCCGCACTAATGCTGTCTGCACCGGTGCCGCCGGTGATGGTGTCGACACCCGAAGAACCGGTAATGGTGAAGCCTTCGGTCTGGTTGGAGAGGTTCAGGGTCGAAGCCGTTCCGATCAATACATTCTCGATACCGGTAATCTGGCCGTCGCTTGTGCTCGTGAAGAGGGCCCCCGTACTCAGGGTATCGGAACCGGTGCCGCCATCCAGCAGTGTGTCGTTGTCAGTGCCAAAGATCGTGTCATTCCCGCTGCCTGCGACGATTTGATCGGCACCCGAAGTACCAAAGATGGTGAAGCTTTCGGTTTGAGCGTTCAGGGTCAGTACTCCTGACGCTGCGGTGAGTTGTATGTTTTCAATATTCGCGATCTGGCTGTCGCTCGTATTGACGAAGACACTGCCGACATTGAGGGTATCGGTTCCGGTGCCGCCGTCGAGTAGGCGGTCATTCGCCGCGCCGACGATCACGTCGTTGCCCGCGCCGCCAAAAATCCAGTCAGCACCGGCACCGCCGGACAGATTGTCCGTGCCACCGAAGCCGTAGATCGCTGTGTCGGAGCTGCCCGCCGAGAAATTGTTGCCCGCGCTCGTGCCGAGATAGAGCTCCACTACGCCCGCCGCGACACTGCCATCTTTCACCTGCAAGGTACCCGATACCACGGAGCCTTGCTCCACGGGGGACAGATTCGTGCTGGCGCCGCTGGTGATCGAGGGGTTGCCGAACGCTGCGGCAAACGGACTCTGCAGCGACAGCGTCGCATTGTCCGGGTCTGCCGCGACGAAGCTGATCGACGTCTCGGTTATGGCCAAGCCAGAAGTCGTCGGTGCGTCGTTGACTGCCGACACCGTGACGGTCGTTGTCGCGACATTGCTGGCATGGTTGGCCGCCGCCCCATCATCCACCTGGAAGCTAATGGTGCGCGCCGTCGTTGAAGGGTTGTCGCTACTGTTGGAGTAGGTCACCGAGCGCAGTGCGGCCTGATACTGCACCACCGTCGCGGCTCCGGTCAGTGTCAGCACGCCAGTGCCAGCGTTGTAGCTGCCGGTAATGCCATTCTGGTTGGTGAACGCGAGTATGTCTTGACCCGTGGCGAAGTTACTGGTGATCGATACTGTGGCGCCCGTCAGGTTGCTACTGTCGATATCGGTGATCGTCAGCGCCGAGTTGATCGCCGTTGTTGTCTGGTTTTCTGTGTATGACAGCGATCCACCAGTCGTCATTACCGGCGCATCGTTGGTCCCGCTGATATGGACGGTGACCGAGGTGAGGGTGCCGTCGGCACTGCTCACCGCGAAGGTGTCGGTGTAGGTGGTGCCGGCGGCGAACTCGTTGTGGGCCGAGTTGGCAACATAGGTCCAGGCCCCGTCGGTGCCGAGGGAGAACTGGCCGTAGCTGCCGGCGGTGTTGGACTGGACGATGAAGGTTGCGGCGCTGTCGACGTCGCTGATGGTCAGGGTGCCGTTGGTGGTCAGTGGGGCATCGGTTTCGGTCAGCGTGACGCTGGTCGAGGACAGCACGGCAGCGTCGTTGCTGCCGAGAATATGCACGGTGACCGAGGTGAGGGTGCCGTCGGCGCTGCTCACCGTGAAGGTGTCGGTGTAAGTGGTGCCGGCGATGAACTCGTTGTGGGCGGAGTCGGCGACGTAGCTCCAGGCACCGTCGGTGCCAAGGGAGAACTGGCCATAACTGCCGGCGGTGTTGGACTGGGCGACGAAGGTCGCGGCGCTGTCGACATCGCTGATGCTGAGCGTACCAGTGGTGGAGATGTCGGCGGCGGCATCGGTTTCGGTCAGCGTGACGCTGGCCGAGGACAGCACGGCGGCATCGTTGGTCCCGTTGATATGGACGGTGACCGAGGTGAGGGTGCCGTCGGCACTGCTCACCGTAAAGGTGTCGGTGTAGGTGCTGCCGGCAGCGAACTCGTTGTGGGCAGAGTCGGCGACGTAGCTCCAGGCACCATCGGTGCCGAGGGAGAACTGGCCATAGCTGCCGGCGGTGCCAGACTGGGCGACGAAGGTCGCGGCGCTGTCGACGTCGCTGATGCTGAGGGTGCCGTTGGTGGTCAACGGGGCATTGGTTTCGATCAGGTTGGTGATGTCGGCGGACAACACCGCAGCGTCATTGCTGCCGGTGATGGTCACCGTCACTGCGGTCGCGGTGCCGTCGGCGCTGCTCACCGTGAAGGTGTCGGTGTAGGTGGTGCCGGCAGCGAACTCGTTGTGGGCGGAATCGGCGACGTAGCTCCAGGCACCATCAGTGCCAAGGGAGAACTGGCCATAGCTGCCGGCGGTGTTGCTCTGCGCGACGAAGGTCGCGGCACTGTCGACGTCGCTGATGGTCAGCGTACCGGCTGTGGTCAGTGGGGCATCGGTCTCGGTCAGGTTGGCAATGTCGGCGGACAGTACCGCGGCATCGTTAGTCCCGGTGATGTGGACGGTGACCGAGGTGAGGGTGCCGTCGGCGCTGCTCACCGTAAAGGTGTCGGTGTAGGTGGTGCCGGCGGCGAACTCGTTGTGAGCAGAGTCGGCGACGTAGCTCCAGGCACCGTCAGTGCCGAGGGAGAACTGGCCGTAGCTGCCGGCGGTGTTGGACTGGGCAACGAAGGTCGCGGCGCTGTCGACGTCGCTGATGGTCAGCGTACCGGCTGTGGTCAGTGCGGCATCGGTCTCGGTCAGCGTGACGCTGGCCGAGGACAGCGCGGCGGCGTCGTTGCTGCCAGTGATGGTCACCGTCACTGCGGTCGCGGTGCCGTCGGCACTGCTCACCGCGAAGGTATCGGTGTAGCTGCTGCCGGCGGCGAACTCGTTGTGGGCGGAATCGGCGACGTAGCTCCAGGCACCGTTGGTGCCAAGGGAGAACTGGCCATAGCTGCCGGCGGTGTTGCTCTGCGCGACGAAAGTCGCGGCACTGTCGACGTCACTGATGGTCAGGATGCCAGCCGTGGTCAGTGGAGCATCGGTTTCGGTCAGCATGACGCTGGCCGAGGACAGCACCGCGGCATCGTTGGTCCCGTTGATATGCACGGTGACCGAGGTGAGGGTGCCGTCGGCGCTGCTCACCGTAAAGGTGTCGGTGTAGGTGGTGCCGGCGGCGAACTCGTTGTGAGCAGAGTCGGCGACGTAGCTCCAGGCACCATCGGTGCCGAGGGAAAACTGCCCGTAGCTGCCGGCGGTGTTGGACTGGGCGACGAAGGTCGCGGCGCTGTCGACGTCGCTGATGGCCAGGGTGCCGTTGGTGGTCAGTGGGGCATCGGTTTCGGTCAGCGTGACGCTGGCCGAGGACAGCGCGGCGGCGTCGTTGCTGCCAGTGATGGTCACCGTCACTGCGGTCGCGGTGCCGTCGGCACTGCTCACCGCGAAGGTATCGGTGTAGCTGCTGCCGGCGGCGAACTCGTTGTGGGCGGAATCGGCGACGTAGCTCCAGGCACCGTTGGTGCCAAGGGAGAACTGGCCATAGCTGCCGGCGGTGTTGCTCTGCGCGACGAAAGTCGCGGCACTGTCGACGTCACTGATGGTCAGGATGCCAGCCGTGGTCAGTGGAGCATCGGTTTCGGTCAGCATGACGCTGGCCGAGGACAGCACCGCGGCATCGTTGGTCCCGTTGATATGCACGGTGACCGAGGTGAGGGTGCCGTCGGCGCTGCTCACCGTAAAGGTGTCGGTGTAGGTGGTGCCGGCGGCGAACTCGTTGTGAGCAGAGTCGGCGACGTAGCTCCAGGCACCATCGGTGCCGAGGGAAAACTGCCCGTAGCTGCCGGCGGTGTTGGACTGGGCGACGAAGGTCGCGGCGCTGTCGACGTCGCTGATGGCCAGGGTGCCGTTGGTGGTCAGTGGGGCATCGGTTTCGGTCAGCGTGACGCTGGCCGAGGACAGCACGGCTGCGTCGTTGGTGCCGCTGACGGTAACGGTCACCAGTTGAGTGTCCACGCCACCCTGGCCATCGCTGACCTGCACGCTGAACACTTCATCGTGACTCTCGCCCGCCTTCAGCGACTGCACCGCACTGGCGACGCCATCGGTGCCATTGGCCAGGGTGTAAGTCCATTTTCCGGTGCTGTCCACCGCGATCGAACCGTAAGTGCCCGAAGCCGAGCCATTGATGGTCCAAGTGGACGTGGCAGCGTGATCGATGTCGGCCGAGCTGAGCTGGCCACTCACGCTGAGCGTGGTGTCTTCCTGCACTGCACCGGCATCATTGCCCGTTGCGAAGCTGAGTACGGGCGCGTCGTTAGTGCCGATGATAGTGATGGTGACAGTCTGCGTCGCCGAGGCAGCGTTAGCCGCGCCGCTATCGTCGGTCGCGACCACCGCGTAGGAGAAAGTGATGGTTTCACCTGCACCGAGGAAGTCGAGGTTCTGATGGCTGCTGTAGTCCCAGCTGTTCTGGTCGACCGAGAAACCGGCTACCAGCGCCGAGGCCACGCCCGCATTGAGCACGCCAGCGCTCCAGACGATGTCGTTGTTAGCGGTCTGCGACACGGTCACTGTGTCGGTGCTGTCCAGATCGGCAAAGCTCAGGGCTCCGCTGTCACTCAGGGTGGCCGTGCCGTTGCCTTCGTTCATCGCTCCAGTGCTGTCGACAATCGTCAGCGTCGGCTGGTCGTTGGTGCCGGTAATCGTAATGGTCACGGTCTGCACCGTACCGTCGCCTATCGCCACGTTATAGGTCTGGGTGCGAGTCTGGCCTTCGCCGAGGAACTGCAACGCGGCGTTGTTCACCGCGAAGTGCCATCCCAGCGAACCACTGCCCGTGCCGGTGCTGTCGCTCAATGGATCGGTGGTGAAGCTGCCCAAATAGCCGGAAGCGCCCGGTGTGACGCTGACGCTATGGGTGTCGATCAGGTCGACGTCACTGAAGGTGATGCTGCCGTTGGCTGCGTAGTCGCCGCTGTCTTCCTTGGCATCGCCGGCTTGCACGCCGCTGGTGATCTGTACCTGATCGTTGGTGCCGGTAATGGTAATGGTCACGGTCTGTACCGCGCCGTCGCCGATCACCACGTTATAGGTTTGAGTGACGCTCTGGCCTTCGCCGAGGAACTGCAGGGCGGTGTTGCTCACCGCGAAGTTCCAATCCAGCGAACCACTGCCCGTTCCGGTACTGTCGCTCAGTGGATGGAGGGTGAAGCTGCCCAAGTAGCCGGAAGCGCCCGGCGTGACGCTGACGCTGTGAGTGTCGATCCGGTCGACGTCGGTGAAGGTAATGCTGCCGTTGGCTGCGTAGTCGCCGCTGTCTTCCTTGGCATCGCCGGCCTGCACGCCGCTGGTGATCTGCACTTGGTCGTTGGTGCCGGTGATGGTGATAGTTACATTCTGCGTTGTCGTCGAGCCATGCCCATCATTGAGGGTGACCACATAGGTTTCGGTAGCAGTCTGACCCTGGGCCAGATGCTGGGCTGCCGCATTATTCAGGGTGTAAGTCCAGTTAACGGTGCCGTTTGCCGCGTTGGCCGCTTCACTCACTGGCGCAAGGACGAAGTTGCCCAGCGCTGTGGTGTTGCCTCCCGCCGCCACGAAAGAGGCGGTATGTGTGTCGCTCAGGTCGACATCGTTAAAAGCAATAGTGCCTGTCGCATTCAGCGAGTCGGTCAGGCTCGACGTTGTAGTTGGTTCCTCGGTTACCGTGCCGGACTGTGCGCCGATGCCTATTGTCACAGCGTCATTCACGCCAGCGAATTGCACCTGCGCAGTGGCCCAGCTGAGCGTGCCGTTACCCAGACGAATCGCATAGGTAAAGCTGTCTGTCAGGGAGCCTCCGGCAGCAAGTGACTGGAGTTGTGCCTTGAAAGCAGTCGACAACGTAGCGGCGTCGTAGCCGACCTTGCCATCCGACGAAATCCAGATCTTCGCCCCGTTGAAACTGGTGTCAGTGCTCGTCGCCTCAATTCTGCCCGTGTCCTGGATCAGGAGGTCGGCCGGCGCATAAATCTTGGTGGCAGTAGAAAGACTGGTCGCGTCATCGAGTGACCAAAGTGTCTTTGCGTTGCCGCCGAGGTCATTGGACATGACGTCCAGGTATACGACTCCCAGCAGGTCTTCAGTGATGGCCGCGGTGCTCGCGCCAATAACACCGGTAGTGAAAATGTCGTCCTGCGCTTGCGCAGTGTTGGAAAGCGAAGTAACGGTGCCGCCGCTGGTCGTTGTGGTGGTAGCCATGTCTTTCTCCCGGAAATGCCATTTTTTATTTTTAGAATCGTTAGGGACTGCTAACAGGACGATGTCCCGTTCTTGCGCCGCTCAGGTTGTTCTGGGGCGGTGCGAGGCGGCCGTCGGACATCGTCGGCCAGCTGACGGGACAAGCGCTGCCGGTAGAGCCGCGCGGGTATTGCGGGGGTGGAAATGTTCGCCGCGCTTGAGCCGCGGATCGCAGGACAAGTCGGGCGAACGTGGACGCCAGCCTGGGGCTGCGCTGCGCATGGCACGCAATAGACTGAGAGTACCCATGTGGAAGGGTCTCCTGGAGAAAGGCTGGGTGAGGCCGTGTTTTGGGGTAGCACCGACTCAGGGATACGGCCTTTCCTGATATCAGTTTGATGTTGTTTAGTTGTGGGGTCAGGCTTTGTAAAGGTGTTAAGCGCAGTTAACAGTGCGGCGTGCCAATATTCCGACGGATGGGTATTTTGGTGTCAATATTATGTCGATTTGTTTTTGGCGAATGGGTCGTGAGCGCTCAACAATGGCGTGTCTCGAATGAGCTGAAACCCCAATGGGAAGTGGGCTGCCTGAGTCATAAACGTTGGGATACCCGTCATGCCGGTCTCGATGGCTGCTCGAACCACGATAGATAGGTGTTAGGTATAAAGGCGCGCAGGGTAGGGGAGGTCGCACCTTTACGGCCTTGGGGGACTGCCAGTGGTTCGCCGTGCTCGTGGGTATCGGCCAAATAGCGGGCGGTTTCCTGGCGGGCCTGCTCGAGCGTTATCTTACCGACACGGCCAAGGGGGACGTTCTTGTTCCGTGCCCAGGTGATCCTAATAGCTCATATGCCCACTGGGCAGTACGCGGATGAATTCGCTCTGGCCACAATTGCGCCTGCCGCGGGCAGTGCTGTTCTATTGGCCGCCCTTGGATGGTTGTCCAGGACCTGGATAGGGAAACGCCTGAACGTTAGCATCAGACCTTGGACGTTTTCATAGAGGTACCCTGGGCTCCTTTATAAGGAAAAGAATTTTCAGGTGGGGGGTTGACCGCGTATTTTAATACTGTACTATTCGCCTCCCGCTAGCGAGCAGCTTGATGTTGCTTCTAGTCTAAGTAATTGATTTTATTAGAAAATCAGAAACTTTTAAGGTTGCTACTTGGGGATGTGTGCTGTAGAGTGCGCCCCTCGGTTGAGACGAAAGATCTTAACCAACCGCTCTTTAACAACTGAATCAAGCAATTCGTGTGGGTGCTTGTGGAGTCAGACTGATAGTCAACAAGATTATCAGCATCACAAGTTACTCCGCGAGA
>NZ_JAHUWL010000020.1:0-128178 GCF_019219045.1 Pseudomonas sp. PDM25 | reverse complement strand
CAGTGGGCAACCCGGCATGGATGCCGGGTTAGCCGCCCCCGGCCATGGATGGCCGATGGCGGCGGGCCCACGGAGCAGGACCGGAGCGAGGGCATGCCGAGCCTAGGCGAGGCACCGAACGAAAGGGGCAAGAGCCCTTGGTTACTTGGGGCTCTTCCAAGTGACTCGCTGTAAAAGCGAAACCGATAGCCGCCGTGACCGCAAAAACGGATATACACACAAAAAACAAGCTACTTGAGGCTTCCCGCTAAAAACTGCTGCAACCGCTCGCTTTCAGGCTTATCCAGAACAGTAGACGGTGCCCCTTGTTCTTCAACCCGCCCCTGATGCAAAAACATCACATGGTTCGACACCTGCCGGGCAAACGCCATTTCATGGGTGACCACCACCATCGTCCGGCCCTCTTCGGCCAGCTGCTGCATGACCTTGAGCACCTCACCCACCAGCTCGGGGTCCAGGGCGGAGGTCGGTTCGTCGAACAGCATCACTTGCGGTTCCATGGCCAGCGCACGAGCAATGGCGACACGCTGTTGCTGGCCGCCGGACAGCTGGACCGGATACTGCGTCTCGACCTTTGCCGGCAAACCCACCTTGGCGAGGTAATGCCGCGCCCGCTCCAGAGCCTGCGCCCGGCTGACACCCAGCACGCTCATCGGGCACTCGATGATGTTTTCCAGCACCGTCATGTGGCTCCACAGATTGAAGTGCTGGAACACCATCGACAGCTTGCTGCGCATGACCTGCAACTGCGCGGGATCGACCGCACACAGATCCCCCCTCGAATTCTTGCGGGTGAGCAGCTCTTCGGCATTGACGATGATGCGCCCGGCGGACGGCTGTTCGAGATGGTTGATACAGCGCAAGAAGGTACTTTTTCCCGACCCCGAAGAGCCGATGATGCTGATCACGTCACCCGCCCTGGCCTTGAGTGAGACACCCTTCAATACCTCATGGCTGCCGTAGTTCTTATGCACATCTTCAACGATCAATTTATACATTCGAGCATGTCCAGTTAGGGGTCAGTGCGTCCGCGGTTTGAGGTAGCCGAGCCAATGCAGTTCGCCGCGACGAAACAGCCAGATCAGGAAAAACGCGCTGCCGGCATACAGCACCCCGGCGATCCCGAACGCGGCAAAGGATGCATAGGTCGCCGAGTTGACGTCCCGGGCAATCTTCAGCAGATCGGGGACCGTGGCGGTAAATGCCACCGAGGTGGAATGCAGCATCAAAATCACTTCATTGCTGAAAAACGGCAGGGCCCGACGCAACGCCGACGGCAGGATGATCCGGCGATAGAGGGTGAACCGGCTCATGCCGTAGGCGCTGGCGGCCTCGATTTCGCCGTGGGGAGTCGCCCGGATGGAACCGGCGAAAATCTCGGTCATGTAGGCGCAGGTGTTGAGCGCGAACGCCAGCACCGTGCAGTTGAACCCGTCACGGAAAAATGCGTTGAGAAAGTCCTGGGAACGCACCACGTGCAAGCTGTACACCCCGGTGTAGAAAAACAGCAGCTGGATGTACAACGGGGTGCCGCGAAACACGTAGGTGTAGCACCAGACCGGCAGACGGATCAGCGGGTTGCGGCTGACGCGGGCAATCGACAACGGCACCGCGAGCAGGAAGCCCGCCACCACCGAAAGAATGAGCAGCCACAAGGTCACTGCCAACCCGGAAAAGTGTGGCCCGTCACTCCACAGATACGCCTGCCAGTAGTTTTCGAGAATGCCGGTCATAGCGCAGCCTTCCTGACACCCACCGAATAGCGGTGCTCAAGCCACATCAAGACAACGTTGGACACCGTGGTGATGGCGAGGTAGATCAGGCCGCCGACCAGCGTGAAATAGAAGAACTGCAGGGAGCCCTTGCCCGCATCCTGCGTGGCTTTGATGACATCCGTCAGGCCGATGATCGATACCAGCGCGGTCGACTTGATCAACACCTGCCAGTTGTTGCCAATGCCCGGCAGTGCGTGACGGAGCATTTGCGGGAACAGGATTTTGCGAAAGGTTTTGCCACGGGTCATGCCGTAGGCCCTTGCCGCTTCGATCTGGCCAGCCGGGACCGCCTGGAAGGCGCCGCGAAACGTCTCGGTAAAGTAAGCCCCGTAGATGAAAGCCAGGGTGATGACGCCGGCCAGAAACGGGTCGATGTCGATCTGAGCGATGCCCAGCCAATCGGTCATTCGGTTGAGCAGCATTTGCAGGCTGAAGAACAGCAACAGCATGATCACCAGGTCCGGCATGCTGCGAATCACCGTCGTATAACCGGTGGCCAGCGTTCGCAGCAAACGGTTGGAGGACAACTTGGAACTGGCGCCGAGCAGCCCGGCGAGGACCGCGATCAACAATGACCATAACGCCAGTTTGATAGTGGCCAGGGTGCCCAGCAGGATCTGCGGGCCAAAGCCTTCCAGAAGCATTTCACTCTCCTTGTTCTTATTAGGTCGAGGTGAAGGGGGATGCTGCGATGGAGCGGCCAGGCGACCGCCCTGCTTTCAAAGGTCGAAGGGGTGTTACTTCGCGCCGTAGACGTCGAAATCGAAGTACTTTTTATTGATCCGCGCGTAAGTGCCATTGGCGAGAATCGTCGCCAGGGCTTTGTTCAAGTCTTCGCGTAACTCTACATCGCTCTTGCGCAAACCGATGCCGTCACCGACGCCGAAAAAGGCTGGGTCATCCAGAGTGGCGCCGGCAAATTCATAGTCCTTGCCCTGCGCGGTGTTGAGGAAGCCGTAGCTGGCTTGAATGGCCCCCTGCAACGAGGCATCGAGCCGGCCCACCACCAGGTCCGCATACACCTGGTCCTGATTTTGATAGGAGAGCACGTCGATGCCTTTCGAACCCCAGACGGCTTTGGCAAACGCCTCCTGAGTCGAACCCTGCTCCACGCCAATGCGTTTGCCCTTGAGCGATTCGAAAGTGGGCAGCAGGCCCGATCCACGCTTGACGACCAACCGGGCCGGCGCATTGGAGACCTTGTCAGTGAACGCAATCTGCTCCAGGCGCTTGGGCGTCACGGTCATCGACGACGCCACCGCATCGAACTTGCGCGCCAGCAGCGCCGGGATCATCCCGTCCCAGCTGCTTTCAACCCAAATGCAGCGGGCCTTCAACTCGGCACACAGCGCCTCGGCGATGTCGACCCCGAAACCGGTCAGTGTGCCGTCCTGGTTCTTGTATTCCAGCGGTGGATACGTGGGGTCGACCCCCAGTTTCAGGACTTTGCCGGACCAGTCGGCCGCGCCGGCCAGACCAGAGGCCGTCAACAACACCAGTGATACAGCCGCAATCATCTTGTTCATTATTTTTATTCCTATCAGGCCCAACGAAAATACGACGACTCAACCCAGAAAACGCTCGACCAACCTGACCCAGTAACTCGCACCGATCGGCAGGCAGGCATCATTGAAGTCGTAGCCGGGATTGTGCAGCAGACACCCGCTATCACCCTCGCCATTGCCGATCACCAGGTAACTGCCGGGGCATTTTTCCAGGACAAAGGCAAAATCCTCACTCGCGGTGAAGGGCCGCAAATCGTCGATCAGTTGCCCTTCTCCCAGCCAGTCACGAGCGACTTCACGGGCAAACGCGGTGGGCTCGGGATGGTTAATCAACACCGGATGACAATGCTGATAATCGATGTGGGCCCGGGCGCCGAAACTGGCCGCCTGACCGTTGACCAATTCGGTAATCCTGACTTCGAGCAAGTGGCGAACCTCGGGGGTCAGAGCACGCACGCTCAGGCTCATCTCGGCGCTGGACGGAATGACGTTCGAAGCGCTTCCGGCATGCAGGGAACCCACCGTGATGATCGCCATTTCCTGCGGATTGACGTTGCGCGAGACGATGCTTTGCAGGGCGATCACGATCGAGGAGCAGACCAGCACCGGGTCGACCGCCTTGTGCGGCACCGCGCCATGGCCACCGTTGCCGATGATTTTGATATTCACCGTATCGGCAGACGCCATGAACGGACCGCTGTAGAACCCCAGATGTCCGACGGGATAACCCGGCACGTTGTGCATGGCGAAGATCGCATCACACGGGAACCGTTCGAGCAGGCCGTCCTCGAGCATTTTCCGGGCACCGCCCAGGCCTTCTTCGGCCGGTTGAAAAATCAGATTCACCGTGCCGTTGAACGTCCGGGTCTGCGCCAGGTGTTTAGCGGCGGCGAGCAGTGTTGCCGTATGGCCGTCGTGGCCGCAGGCATGCATGACGCCGTCGATGCGGCTGGCATAGGGCAAACCGGTGGTTTCCTGAATTGGCAGTGCATCCATGTCGGCGCGCAGACCAATGGAGCGGCCCTCGCCATTTTTCAGGGTGGCGACGACGCCGGTCTTGCCTACACCCGTGCAGACCTCAAACCCCCATTGCGTCAAACACGCGGCAACCCGCTCACTGGTGGCGAATTCTTCAAAGCCCAACTCGGGGTGCGCGTGAAGGCTGTGGCGCAACGCGATCATTTCCTCTTGGATGGCTGCAATTCCCGGCAAGACTGGGTCGGCGATCATTGTTGTATTCCTTCGATAAGACCTGAGCGGTTGCTGAGTCGGATCTTAGGGAACGGGCTCTGGGCTGGGGAGGCCCAGTTTGGTTATGATGACAACCCTAGGTTGTCACCAGGGTGAGCAGATGAAGCTCCATCAATTACAAGCACTGATTGCCAGCGCCGAAACCGGCAGCATCCGCGCCGCCGCGCGTTCGCTGGACATCTCCCAGGCCGCCGTGACCAAAGCATTGCGCGAACTGGAAACCAATCAGCAGCTACCGCTGTTCACCCGAACCCCCAGCGGCCTCAACTTCACGGAATACGGCAAAGTATTGCTGACCCACGCCCGGCTGGTGATCAAGCAGCTGGAGCACGCACAGACCGAACTCGATCACATGCGCGGCAAGGCCCAGGGGCGTCTCTGTGTCGGGGTCACGCCCTGGATCGCCCTGACCTTCTTGCCCGAGGTGGTGCTGGCGTTTCGCGAGCGCATGCCGCAAATCCGTCTGGAGCTGTACGAAAGCCTGATGGCCGTGGCCCAGCCGTTGTTGCGTGATGGCAGCATGGATTTTGCCATTGGTCAGTTGCACCCGGCGCAATCGACCCAGGAGTTTGCCTGCGAAACCTTGCTCGATTACCAGACATCGGTGCTGGTCCGTCAGGGTCATGCCCGGCAGGACGCTCGGTCAATCCATGAGTTACTGGAGCAGAACTGGACGCTGAACTACGCGCCGGACGGACACGACGGGCTGATGCAGGCGCTGTTCTGGAAACACGGTGCGCAGATCGATGAGAACCGAATCGTTCGGGCTCATTCACTGGCCATCCTGCAGATGATGGTCGAACGGGCCGACATGTGTACCTGGGGCCCGTCCATCGTGAGCGTCGCCCCGCCCTTCCTCGGCCGGGTGGTTGCCCTGCAACTGGCCGAGCAGTTCGAACCCCGGCAGCTGAGCATAGTGACCCGCCGCAATGGTTCCCTGAGCAATGCAGCGCAGTGCTTTACCGACTGCCTGTTGCAGGTCATTAGACGCCATGCCCGCTCGGCCAAAAAGGAAGACCGGGAACTGTTTGAAACCCTGCGTTTGCGGGTCTAAGAAGGGGCAACTCGCCGTCTTCCACGCCCAAAACGTGGGTGCGGATTTCGCCCGCACCAATGTTTTTTTACTTCGAAGCCTGCTTCACGGCCTCAAGCCATGCCGGATTCAATTGCATCTGATCAGTCTCGATGCCCAGCGCTTCCATCCGCGCCTTGTGCTGATCCATCTCGCGGGTCAATTGGCTGTGATCACTGGAGTTGCCGTCCAGCTCGTGCATCTGGCTCAAGCCCAGATGGTAGAAACGCAGCAGCTTCATGGCCGTCGGATCCTCCTTCTCCACCGCCGCCGTCACCTGATGCATGACGTTGGTGATGCTCATCAGGCTGCGCTTGAGCTGCCAGCCGTAAACCGCCGGGGCCATCCATGGCTGGGTCCAGAACATGCCGCGCATCAGCCCTGCCATCAGCAGCACCGACACAAACACGCCGCCGACGTTAAATCGCAGATTGTCGCCACCGGGTTCGCCGAACAGCGCCACCGCCGTGGTGGACAACACCATCGCCAGGGCCAGGAAAATCAAGGCTATGATTATCGTGCTGCGTCGCGTCTGGCTTCGATAGCGTTCGGGGTTCTGCGGCTGGATTTCGAACATCGCGACGGGGTTCCTTCAGGGCATGGGTAAAAAGGCTGCGGGGCATTATCGCCTCTGCAGGGGATTTAGCTATGCTGGGGCTCCTTTTCATCTTTTCATCGTCAAACGGGGAAATGGCGATACAGCGCAGTTCGTGCCATCTTCTTTCATGGATACATACTATTCGGATGCCATTTGCCTGTATGAATGGCATCGTTTTAAGGATCATTGAATGACCCAACGACAAGTAATCAACGCCTCGGTCAGCCCAAAAGGCAGCCTGGAAACCCTTTCTCAACGTGAAGTACAGCAACTGAGCGAAGCCGGATCCGGCAGCACCTACACCTTGTTCCGCCAGTGCGCCCTGGCCATCCTCAATACCGGCGCCCATGTCGATAACGCCAAAACCATTCTCGAAGCCTACAAGGACTTCGAAATCCGCATTCACCAGCAGGACCGCGGCGTACGCCTGGAACTGCTGAACGCCCCGGCCGACGCCTTCGTCGATGGCGAAATGATCGCCAGCACCCGGGAAATGCTCTTCAGCGCCCTGCGCGACATCGTCTACACCGAAAACGAACTCGATGCCCAACGCATCGACCTGAGCACCTCCCAGGGCATCAGTGACTACGTGTTCCACCTGCTGCGCAACGCCCGCACCCTGCGCCCCGGCGTAGAGCCGAAGATCGTGGTGTGCTGGGGCGGCCACTCGATCAACACCGAAGAATACAAATACACCAAGAAAGTCGGCCACGAACTGGGCCTGCGCAGCCTCGACATCTGCACCGGGTGTGGCCCTGGTGTGATGAAAGGCCCGATGAAAGGCGCGACCATCGCCCACGCCAAACAGCGTATCCATGGCGGCCGCTACCTCGGCCTGACCGAGCCGGGCATCATCGCCGCCGAAGCGCCCAACCCGATCGTCAACGAACTGGTGATCCTGCCGGACATCGAAAAACGTCTAGAAGCCTTCGTCCGCGTCGGCCACGGCATCATCATTTTCCCGGGCGGCGCCGGCACGGCCGAAGAGTTCCTGTACCTGCTCGGCATCCTGATGCACCCGGACAACGCAGGCCTGCCCTTCCCGGTGGTCCTCACCGGACCGAAACATGCCGCGCCGTATCTGGAGCAACTGGATGCGTTTGTCGGCGCCACCTTGGGTGAAGCTGCGAAGCAACACTACGAGATCATCATCGACGACCCGGCTGAAGTCGCGCGTCAAATGACTGAAGGTCTGAAAGCGGTCAAACAGTTCCGCCGCGAGCGCAATGACGCGTTCCATTTCAACTGGCTGCTGAAGATCGACGAAGGCTTCCAGCGCCCGTTCGATCCAACCCACGAAAACATGGCCAACCTGAAACTGAGCCGCAACCTGCCGGCCCACGAATTGGCCGCCAACCTGCGCCGCGCGTTCTCCGGCATCGTCGCCGGCAACGTCAAGGACAAGGGCATCCGCCTGATCGAAGAGCACGGGCCGTACCAGATCCGTGGCGACGCGGCGGTGATGCAACCGCTGGATCAACTGCTAAAGGCCTTCGTTGCCCAACACCGGATGAAACTGCCAGGTGGCGCGGCGTATGTACCGTGTTATCAAGTGGTCGCGTAGCAGGCCATCCCCCCCCTGTGGGAGCGGGCTTGCTCGCGAAGGCGGTGTGTCAGTCGACATTTATAGTGACTGACACACCGCCTTCGCGAGCAAGCCCGCTCCCACAGTAGATTGGTGTTATATGCCGCGATCTCAGAGGTGATCCGCATCAATGATCGCCTTGGCAAAGGCCTGCGGATCTTCCTGCGGCAAGTTGTGGCCGATGCCGCCGTTGATGAGTCGGTACTCATATTTGCCAGTGAAACGCTTGGCATAATCCTCGGCAGCCGGATGTGGCGCCCCGTTGGCATCACCTTCCATGGTGATGGTCGGCACCGTAATCACCGGGGCCTTGGCCAGCCGCTGCTCCAGCGCTTCATATTGAGGTTCGCCCTGAATCATGCCCAACCGCCAGCGATAGTTGAAGATCGTAATAGCCACATGATCGGGGTTGTCCAGAGCCACCGCGCTGCGGTCGAAAGTCGCGTCGTCGAAAGCCCATTTCGGGGAGGCCAGCTCCCAGATCAACCTGGCGAAGTCGTGGCGATTTTTTTCGTAACCGGCCTGGCCACGTTCGGTAGCGAAGTAGAACTGGTACCACCATTGCAGCTCGGCCTTGGGCGGCAACGGATTCTTGCCGGCGGCCTGATTGCCGATGAGGTAGCCGCTCACCGAAACCAGTGCCTCCACCCGCTCCGGCCAGAGCGCCGAGACGATGTCCGCCGAGCGCGCGCCCCAGTCGTAGCCCCCGAGCACCGCCTTCTTGATCTTGAGCGCATCCATAAAGTCGATGACATCACTGGCCAACGCGGCGGGCTGGCCGTTGCGAACCGTCTTGTCAGATAGAAAATGCGTGTCGCCGTAGCCCCGTGCATACGGGATCAGCACCCGGTAACCCTTGGCCGCCAACAAGGGCGCCACTTCGCTATAGCTGTGAATGTCGTAGGGCCAACCGTGCAGAAGAATCACCACCGGACCATCGGCGGGGCCGACTTCGGCGTAAGCCACATTCAGCAACCCGGCGTTGATATGCTTCAGCGGGCCGAACGAGTCCGCCTTCAGAGTCGCGGCGCTGGCCACCGCAGGCTCTGGCGTCGCGGTTTGCGCATTGGCAGCACCAAGAGCACCTAACTGCATCAGCGCGAAAGCGAGGACCGACGGGCCAAAGAAACGACGACGTGAGTCGTTTTTTTTGCTCAACACATTCATCTTCATGGTGATTTCCCTGGAAGTCATTGACCTGGTGTTCTGGACGTCGTGAGTCAGTTATCGCGGATTGATGAGCAGACTGCGCGCTCATCGGTTTTGACAGCGATCAGCGTAGTGGAAAGATCAGCCGCCCTGATTGCCGCACTCTGCGAATTTGCTGTAATCGAGGGCTTTCTGCGCGCCGCTGGAATCGAGGTAGGTCAGGCGGGCATCGACAATGCCGCAATTACCGCCGCCGTTGTTGACGATGGAAACCACTTTCTTGATATCCAGGTGGGTGCCGTGAGAAGTTGTCTGCGACGGCGCTTGAACATCGGCATGGGCCGAAAACGCTGCAACGTTCAGGACCGCGAAGAAGCTGGCGGCAATCAGTGTGTTCCAGTTCATGGTGATTTCCTCAGGGTTGCAATGGGCAGTGGTTGTGAGGCAAGTCGTCTTGTCTCGGTGGAACCCATTTAATCGGCCCGAGGTATCTGCCATGTGTCGTAGAACCGGAATTAATAATGCGTAAGGTGTCTGCGGGGGCACCCGATACAGTGCGATACAAAGCGAACAACAAGAGGCTTGAGCGATGGAACATGTGAACCACATCCTGATCGTCGACGACGACCGGGAGATTCGCGAGCTGGTCGGCAATTACCTGAAAAAGAACGGCCTACGCACCACGGTGGTTGCCGACGGCCGGCAGATGCGCAGCTTTCTCGAAGCCAATCAGGTGGACCTGATCGTGCTGGACATCATGATGCCCGGCGATGACGGCCTGTTGCTGTGCCGCGAATTGCGCTCGGGCAAACACAAAGCCACACCGATCCTGATGCTCACCGCACGCAACGACGAAACCGATCGCATCCTCGGCCTGGAAATGGGTGCCGACGACTACCTGACCAAACCCTTCGCTGCCCGCGAACTGCTGGCGCGGATCAACGCCGTGTTGCGCCGTACGCGGATGCTGCCGCCCAACCTGTTGATCACCGAAACTGGCCGATTGCTGGGCTTCGGCCGCTGGCGCCTGGACACCACCGCCCGGCACTTGCTCGACGAAGACGGCACGATGGTGGCCCTCAGTGGCGCCGAATACCGTCTGCTGCGGGTGTTCCTCGATCACCCGCAACGGGTGCTCAGCCGTGACCAACTGCTCAACCTGACCCAGGGTCGCGACGCCGACCTGTTCGACCGCTCGATTGATTTGCTGGTGAGCCGTCTGCGCCAGCGATTGATGGATGACTCACGGGACTCGACCTACATCAAAACCGTGCGCAGCGAAGGCTACGTGTTCTCCTACCCGGTGGAATTGCTCGGCGCAGAATCATGAAGCTCTACCCCTGCAGAACCTGAGGAGACTTTTTCATAGGGTTTTGTATCCGTCTGTATAAGATGTGGCGTTGTTGTCAGGCGAGCGGCGAGTGCCTTGGCCTGGCTCGCGACGTCGGTCACTGCGGTGCTTTCCCACCACATGCCGCGCAACGGTGGGCCCATGGCGAACAGACGGCTGGCGGCTTGCTCATCGGCGCCTAACACCGCGCCATCGACTGCCGCCGCAATCCCCAGTGCCAACGGCCCCGGCCGGACAAGTCCGCGGGCCAGCAGTTGCTGTGGCAGCGGTCGAGCCACTCGCCGCCAGTCGTATTCGATGCCGCTGGAATTGATCAATGCCGCGCCGCTGACAATGCTGGTTTCTGCTTCACCCCGACGCCGAATGCGGATACTCACTGCTCCGTCCGCTGAAGGCTCCAGCCCTTTGAACGACGCGGCCTGAATCCGTAATCGGCCTTCATTGTGCAATCGCTCCACCAGCTCGGCACTCAACGGCGGCGAGCGATGGTGATGACTTTCCCACCACGGCCGCACATGCCGCACAAACTGTCGACGCTGCACGTCCGTTGCCTGATTCCACAAACGGCCAATATGCGCGCGCACGGTGTCGAGCGGTGCCTGCCAGTCGATGCCTTGAGCGATGGCGTCCCGGCAATGCCGACGCAGTTCGCGCACCAACTGTCGCGGTGTACGAATGCTCTGATCCTCGGCGAGAAAATCTGACCAGGCCGGTGGCTGACGACGCACATGAGGCAGCAAGCCATGCCGGGAAAACACTTCGATCGGCCCGCGATGCCCGGCCTGTTCCAGCGACACCACGGCATCGACCATGGTCAGGCCCGAACCGATGATCAGCACGGTCGACTGCGGATCGAGTTGCTGCATGGCCGCGACGTCCCACGGATCAAGCGCCGCCGCGTTCAAGCCGCTGGACTCGGTCTGTGGCGTACGCGCCGCGGGAAACATCCCCGTGGCCAACACCGCATAAGCGCCCTGCAAGTGTTGCCCGTCGCTCAACGTCAGCAACACAGAATCGTCCCGGGTCTGCAGGTCAACCACCTCGGCCCGCACATGCTCGACCGTTGACCCGTTCAACGCCCCCACCGCTTGCGCTTCGGCCAGGCGCTGCTGCACGTACAGGCCGAAAATCCCCCGGGGCGGGAACAATTCGCTGACCGACACATGTTGCTCGTCAGACTCCGGCCAGCCGCCGGCCGCGATGTACTCGGTCAGCCATTGGGTCAGGTCGTCGGCGTTGTCCGGGTCAACGCTCATCCGCGCCGCATTGCCGTTGAGCGTATGGCCCAGTTCGACCGCGCTGTACGCCTCGCCCCGTCCCAGTTCGGCGCGGGGTTCGATCACCAGCACCTGGCGTTTGCCCGGCAGGCGCAACAACTGCGCCGCCAGCATTGCGCCGCTGAGGCCGCCGCCGACGATCAGGATGTCCGCGTGGCGGATGGCGTCGGTTGCCTGTCCGCTTTGGGTTTCAGTCATGGCGTTCTCACTGCTCAGTGTTTACCTAAATAGAAGTCATGCCGCCGATGCGTATTTGAGCGCCACAATAATGTTTTGCTCGGCCATCAGGAAGCTCGCCGACTCGGAGCGATTGAGCTGGGCGACGATCTCGAAAGTCTCCGGGACGATCATAGGCGCCAAAGCCATGGAAGGTTCATGAAGCAGTACCAAAGTAGGACAGGAAAATATCGCTGGCGAATCCTTGGATTGACCCTCTGATCTTGATCGTCCCCACTAAGCGGAATGCCTCAACGAACGCTCCGCGTTCGGCGTCTGTGGGCGATAGCTTCGGCGTCAGAATGGATGACGTGGGCGCTGCGAGAGGCTGAGACTGAAATTGTCATGGCGCGGCTCCGGCGACGGGTGAACACCCAAGAGCCAAGACAGAGGTCGTGCCAATTGATTTTTACCTATGTCAATGTTTTATCATAAACAACTAAATCGATTTGCAAGAGCACGCGAAACAAACTCCAGATTCACTGTTGCCAGTTAAACATTAATAACAGCAATTGTTCGACATCATCAGCGAAGTCGAACAACTGCTTTTGAGTAACTCGTCAAGAATGCAAGATGTCATACTTGGTTGATTCAGAGTAATCGGAGTTACCATCTTCATTGTACAAGATGTATGAAAACGCCTTATTCACTCCAGTGTGATTCAATAAGTCGCTCCTTGGCACCAGGACTTTATAAAAACCACTTTCCGGTTCCCCAGCGGGTTGCTGGGCTACAACCTGGTTAGCAATTAACACTTCGATACTGCCATTAGGATCCGGATATGGAGGGAGCGGAATGCATGCGGTAGCGCCTTGAACCGGAACATTCGTCAGTTTAATTTCCTTTCCTACAGCCTCTTGGATTTCAAGCGGTTCCAATGCCATTTTTAAGTTTCCTTCCGTTGACGTTAGAAAAAGTTCTTCTGCCCATCAGGCAAGAGCTGTGAGCAGCGCGCTGAACTCCATTTGAAGAGCAATCGCGCTGCGCGTCTACTGTCATAAATAACAGGCATCTCATCATTTCCGATGAACGGTTACCAACTATCAGATCACCACATTTCGCACAAACCACGCCGCCCCCTCGTTGCGATAGGCACGGGCTGTTGCTGGCAAACTTGTAGAAGTGGCCGGCAGCGATCAATCGCTGCTGCCCTGCCAACAGTCAGGCCTGCCTCACAAGCGCATCGACACACCTAAATCGAGCACTTCGCTTTGTTGGTATGGATCGTCGACCCAATACCGAATCCGCATTCCCGAACTGTTGATGAACGCGCAAGCAGGAATCACAAATGATGCCCCACCTCCAGTAAGTGGGGTCGTTAATGTTTTGGAAGTGCCGCCATTGTTGTATTCGAGGGTTACCGGGATGCCCGGATAAACACCCCGGCTCAATACAATATCGACCTGGGCGCCGGCTACGACATCTTCGAGAAAGACAATGTCGCCGCAGGCCACCGGCAGTACGGGTGCAGGTAAAAGCGCTGACGGCTTTCTGTGATGAATAGACATTTACGAACCCAATGTTGAGGAGTGGACCGTCATCCACCGGTGCACTCATCAATATCTGGATCCGAGGCCAATCGTCTACTGTAAGAAGTAACAGGTATATATGTGTTTGACGTGGCGAAATCAGCGCCGATCAAATCACCACATTACGCACAAACCGCGCCGCCACCGCCCCATCGTTGCGATAGGCGTGTGGCTGGTTGCTGGCGAACATGTAGAACTCGCCGGCAGCGATCTCATGGGGTGTTTCACCCAGCATCAGCGTCAGGCAGCCTTCGAACACGTAGATCTGCTCACTCCAACCCTCAGCATCCGGTTGCGACGGGTAAATTTCCCCCGGCTGCAGGCACCATTCCCATTGTTCCACTTCACGGGTGGCGGTGGCTTTGGACAATAAGACGGCTTTGCTGCCAGGAATCTTCCCGGCCCAGGCCACTTCGTTGATGCGGCTCGGGTCGCGGGCATCCGGGGCCTGGATCAGGTCGCTGAATGCGACGTCGAGCGCTTCGGCCACGCGGTCGAGGGTGGTCAGGCTGACATTCTTCTCGCCGGCCTCAATGGCCACCAACATCCGGCGGCTGACGCCGGATTTTTCCGCCAGCGTCGCCTGGCTCATGTCGGCGGCGTGGCGCAAGCGTCGAACGTTCTGGCTGACGTGCTGGAGGACCGAAGCCCGCTGCATGGAATCTTTGTGCACTATATTGCTCACTCGGTGGGATTGGGCAGTATACTGCGCAACATTCGGCGCATTGTGCGTCCCCCTTCAGGTAGCGCGCAAGCTCATGACGTCGGTGAATACCCCTCACACTTCCTCCCGTTTCTCGCGGTTCAGCAAGGCCGAGTGCGTGCTGGTGCTGATCACCATGGTCTGGGGCGGCACCTTCTTGCTGGTGCAACATGCGATGACCGTCAGCGGGCCGATGTTCTTCGTTGGCCTGCGCTTTGCCGCGGCGGCGATCATTGTTGCGCTGTTTTCCTGGCGACACCTGCGTGATCTGACCCTGTTCGAATTGAAGGCCGGGGCCTTTATCGGCGTGGCGATCATGCTCGGTTATGGTTTGCAGACCGTCGGGTTGCAGAGCATTCCCAGCAGCCAGTCGGCGTTTATTACCGCGTTGTACGTGCCCTTCGTGCCGTTGCTGCAATGGTTGGTGCTGGGACGGCGTCCGGGGTTGATGCCTAGCGTCGGCATCATGTTGGCGTTTACCGGGTTGATGTTGCTGTCGGGACCGGCTGGTGCCTCGTTCAATTTCAGCCCTGGCGAAATCGCCACGTTGATCAGCGCCGTGGCGATTGCGGCGGAGATCATTCTGATCAGCACCTATGCCGGCCAGGTCGATGTGCGACGGGTGACGGTGGTGCAATTGGCGGTCACCTCGGTGCTGGCGTTTTTGATGGTGGTGCCGACTCAGGAAAGGATTCCGGACTTCTCCTGGCTGCTGTTATGCAGCGCGTTGGGCTTGGGCGCAGCCAGTGCGGCGATTCAAGTGGCGATGAACTGGGCGCAGAAGAGCGTTTCGCCGACCCGGGCGACGCTGATCTATGCGGGTGAGCCGGTGTGGGCCGGGATTGTCGGAAGGATTGCCGGGGAGCGGTTGCCGGCGATTGCGCTGGTGGGTGCGGGATTGATTGTGGCGGCGGTGATTGTCAGTGAGTTGAAGACCAAGGGGAAGAATGCGGCGGCTGAGGAAGAGTTGGAGCGGGAAACACAGGGTTAAACTGCAATATGTGTGGCGCCTGATAGATAGCCTTCGCGAGCAAGCCCGCTCCCACAGGGTTAGCGCAATCCCTGTGGGAGCGAGCCTGCTCGCGAAGGGGCCAGACCTGCGGCATACAGAACTTTGAAACAATGTGAATCAGGTTTTTTCCGTCTACCTTGTAGGATTCTGCGACAGCTTGGCGTTTGGTGATCCGGGAGCTGGCACGTATGATGCTTCACAAACTTCCGCAGATTAGAAGCCTATGTCCCTGATAGTTCTACTGCTTCTGCCTTTTATCGGCAGCTGTCTGGCAGCCTTGCTGCCGCACAACGCGCGTAACACCGAATCTTTGTTGGCGGGCCTGGTTGCCTTGATAGGCACCGTCCAGGTCGCCCTGCTGTACCCGCAAATCGCCGATGGCGGCGTGATCCGCGAAGAATTTTTCTGGTTGCCCAGCCTGGGCCTGAACTTCGTCCTGCGCATGGACGGGTTCGCCTGGCTGTTCTCGATGCTGGTCCTGGGCATCGGCACGCTGGTTTCGTTGTACGCCCGCTACTACATGTCGCCGGACGATCCGGTGCCGCGGTTCTTCGCGTTTTTTCTGGCGTTCATGGGCGCCATGCTCGGGCTGGTGATCTCCGGCAACCTGATCCAGATCGTGTTTTTCTGGGAGCTGACCAGCCTCTTTTCATTCCTGTTGATCGGCTACTGGCACCACCGCGCCGATGCGCGACGCGGTGCTTACATGGCGCTGATGGTCACCGGCGCAGGCGGTTTGTGTCTGCTGGCGGGGGTCATGCTGCTCGGCCATGTGGTCGGCAGCTATGACCTGGACAAGGTCCTGGCCGCCGGCGACCTGATTCGCGCACACGCCCTCTACCCTATTCTGCTGCCCCTGATCCTGATCGGCGCCCTGAGCAAAAGCGCGCAATTCCCCTTCCACTTCTGGCTGCCCCACGCCATGGCGGCGCCGACACCGGTTTCGGCCTATCTGCACTCGGCGACCATGGTCAAGGCCGGGGTGTTTCTCCTCGCACGACTGTGGCCGTCGCTGTCCGGCAGTGAACAATGGTTCTACATCGTCAGCGGCGCCGGTGCCTGCACCCTGTTGCTCGGCGCGTACTGCGCGATGTTCCAGAACGACCTCAAAGGTTTGCTGGCCTACTCGACCATCAGCCACCTCGGTCTGATCACCTTGCTGCTGGGCCTGAACAGTCCGCTGGCCGCTGTGGCCGCGGTGTTCCACATTCTCAACCATGCGACCTTCAAGGCCTCGCTGTTCATGGCCGCCGGGATCATCGACCACGAAAGCGGCACCCGGGACATTCGCAAGCTCAGCGGCCTGGTCAAGCTGATCCCGTTCACCGCCACCCTGGCCATGGTCGCCAGCGCTTCCATGGCCGGCGTGCCGCTGCTCAACGGTTTCCTCTCCAAAGAGATGTTCTTCGCCGAAACCGTGTTCATCAATGCCACAGCCTGGATCGAGATGACGCTGCCGATCGTCGCGACCATCGCCGGGACCTTCAGCGTCGCCTACTCGCTGCGCTTTACCGTCGACGTGTTCTTCGGCCCGACCGCCACCGACTTGCCACACACCCCACACGAGCCGCCACGCTGGATGCGCGCGCCGGTGGAGTTGTTGGTGTTCGCCTGCCTGGTCGTGGGGATTTTCCCGGCGCAGGTGGTCGGCCCGTTGCTGGCCGCGGCGGCCCTGCCAGTGGTGGGCGGCACCTTGCCTGAATACAGCCTGGCGATCTGGCATGGCTGGAACGCGCCGATGATCATGAGCCTGATCGCCATGTCCTGCGGCATCGTGCTTTATCTGCTGTTGCGCAATCAGCTCAAACACGGGCGTTTCAAGTACCCGCCAATCATTGGCCGATTCAACGGCAAGCGCCTGTTCGAACGCAGCCTGGTGATCATGATGCGCCTGGGCCGTCGTTTCGAGCGGCGGATCAGCACCAAGCGCCTGCAAACCCAATTGTTCCTCGTGGTGCTCGCGGCCGTGTTGGCCGGGTTGATCCCGATGCTCCACAGCAGCCTGAGCTGGGGCGACCGGCCGAAGATTCCGGGTTCGATCGTGTTCGTGACCCTCTGGCTGCTGGCGATTGCCTGCGCCCTCGGCGCGGCATGGCAGGCCAAGTATCACCGGCTCGCGGCCCTGACCATGGTCAGCGTCTGTGGCCTGATGACCTGCATCACCTTCGTCTGGTTCTCGGCGCCAGACCTGGCGCTGACGCAATTGGCCGTGGAAGTGGTGACCACGGTGTTGATCCTCCTCGGTCTGCGCTGGCTACCTCGACGGATCGAAGAGGTGTCGCCGTTGCCGAGCACCCTGCGCAAGGCGCGCATCCGCCGTATCCGCGACTTGCTGCTGTCGACCGTGGTCGGCGGCGGCATGGCGTTGCTGGCCTACGCGATGCTGACGCGCCAGACGCCGAACGATATTTCCTCGTTCTACCTCAGCCGTGCCCTGCCCGAAGGCGGCGGCAGCAATGTGGTCAACGTGATGCTGGTGGACTTCCGCGGCTTCGACACCCTCGGTGAAATTACTGTGCTGGTGGCCGTGGCGCTGACCGTGTTTGCCCTGCTGCGACGCTTCCGCCCGCCAAAAGAAAGCCTGCAGTTGCCCGCCCAGCAGCGTCTGCTGGCACCGGACGTGGTCACCGATCTGGTCAACCCGCGTCACGCCAGTGACACAGCACTCGGTTTCATGATGGTGCCGGCGGTGCTGGTGCGCCTGCTGCTGCCGATCGCGTTCGTGGTGTCGGTCTACCTGTTCATGCGCGGCCACAATCAGCCGGGTGGCGGCTTTGTCGCGGGTCTGGTGATGTCGGTGGCGTTCATCCTGCAATACATGGTCGCTGGCACCCAGTGGGTCGAAGCGCAAATGAGCCTGCGACCGTTGCGCTGGATGGGCACGGGCCTGCTGTTTGCCACGGTCACCGGGCTCGGGGCGATGGCCGTCGGGTATCCGTTCCTGACCACCCACACCTGGCATTTCGGACTGCCGGTGCTCGGTGACGTTCACATCGCCAGTGCGCTGTTCTTCGACATTGGCGTGTACGCCGTGGTGGTCGGTTCGACCCTGTTGATTCTCACCGCCCTCGCCCACCAATCGGTACGGGGTCACAAGACCGCTGCCCTGCCTCGATCCGTCGCCATGCAAGGAACCGTCTGATGGAAGAAGTCATCGCAATCGCCATCGGCGTGCTGGCCGCGTCCGGCGTCTGGCTGATCCTGCGGCCACGGACGTTTCAGGTGGTGATGGGCCTGTGCCTGCTGTCCTACGGCGTCAACCTGTTCATCTTCAGCATGGGCAGTCTGTTCATCGGCAAGGAACCGAACATCAAGGACGGCGTGCCTCAGGACCTGTTGCACTACACCGACCCGCTGCCGCAAGCGCTGGTATTGACCGCCATCGTGATCAGTTTCGCCATGACTGCGTTGTTTCTGGTGGTGCTGCTGGCTTCCCGGGGCCTGACCGGTACCGACCATGTGGATGGCCGGGAGCCTAAAGAATGAATCTGATGCCGCATTTGATCGCTGCACCGATTCTGCTGCCGTTGCTGACCGCCGCCATGATGCTGATGCTGGGGGAGAAACACCGTCCGCTGAAGGCCAAGATCAACCTGTTTTCCAGCCTGGTGGGGTTGGGCATTGCCGTGCTGTTGCTGCAATGGACTCAGGAGACGGGCGTCCCCGGCTCCATCGGCGTGTACTTGCCGGGCAACTGGCAGGTGCCGTTCGGTATCGTGCTGGTGGTCGATCGACTGTCGGCGCTGATGCTGGTGTTGACCGGAATCATTGGCGTCAGCGCCCTGCTGTTCGCCATGGCCCGTTGGGACGGCGCCGGTTCGAGTTTCCACGCGCTGTTCCAGATTCAGATGATGGGCCTGTACGGCGCATTCCTGACGGCGGACCTGTTCAACCTGTTTGTGTTTTTTGAAGTGCTGCTGGCGGCCTCTTATGGCCTGATGCTCCACGGGTCGGGTCGGTCGCGGGTGTCGTCGGGGCTGCATTACATCTCGATCAACCTGCTGGCCTCGTCGCTGTTTTTGATCGGCGCGGCGTTGATCTACGGCGTCACCGGCACCCTGAACATGGCCGATCTGGCGCTGAAAATTCCGCTGGTGCCGGAAGCCGATCGCGGCCTGCTGCATGCCGGCGCGGGGATTCTGGCCGTGGCGTTCCTGGCCAAGGCCGGGATGTGGCCGCTGAACTTCTGGCTGGTGCCGGCCTATTCCGCAGCCAGCGCACCGGTGGCGGCAATGTTCGCGATCATGACCAAGGTCGGCGTCTACACCTTGCTGCGTTTGTGGACCCTGCTGTTCTCTGGTCAGGCCGGCGCGTCGGCGTACTTTGGCGGCGACTGGCTGATCTACGGCGGCATGGCGACCATCGTCTGCGCCGCCGTGGCGATTCTCGCCGCACAACGACTGGAGCGCCTGGCCAGCCTGAGCATTCTGGTGTCCGCCGGGATTCTGCTGTCGGCCATCGGTTTCGCCCAGCCCAACCTGATCGGCGCGGCGCTGTTCTACCTGGTCAGCTCGACCCTGGCGTTGAGCGCGTTGTTCCTGTTGGCCGAGTTGATCGAGCGTTCGCGTTCGGCCAATGAAATGCCGCTTTTCGATGACGGCGATCTGCCGCGACCGATGGAATCCTTGCAGCCGCCCAAAGGCATCAACCTCGATGACGAGCAGAAAGCCGTGGTCGGCCAGGTGATTCCCTGGACCATGGCGTTCCTCGGGTTGAGCTTCATTGCCTGCTCGCTGTTGATCATCGGCATGCCGCCGCTCTCGGGATTCATTGGCAAACTCGGCTTGCTCAGCGCCCTGCTCAATCCGTTGGGCCTGGGCAATGGCGGCGATGAGCCGATTTCAAATGCTGCGTGGGGCTTGCTGGCGTTGCTGATCCTCTCCGGGCTGGCGTCGTTGATCGCCTTCTCGCGCTTGGGCATCCAGCGTTTCTGGACGCCCGAGGAACGGCCGTCGCCGTTGCTGCGACGTTTCGAATGCGTGCCGATCATTGCGTTGTTGGGCTTGAGCATTGCGCTGACCTTCAAGGCTGAACCGCTGCTGCGCTACACCCAGGCGGCCGCCCAAGCGCTGAACAATCCGCAGCAATACGTGATGGCGGTACTCGGTACCCGTGCAATTCCAAGCCCGGAAGCCAAAGCCGCGGTAGCGGAGGTCACACCATGAAGCGGCTGTTTCCTGCTCCCTGGTTGTCGCTGGCCCTGTGGTTGCTGTGGCTGGTGCTGAACCTGTCGATGAGTCCCGGCAATCTGCTGCTGGGCGCAGTGCTGGGGTTCTGTGCGCCGTTGATGATGCGCAAGCTGCGACCGCTGCCAGTTCGTATTCGTCGGCCGGGGGTGATTGTGCGTTTGTTCTTTCTGGTCGGTCGCGATGTGGTGGTGTCCAACCTCACCGTGGCCTGGGGCGTGCTCAACGCCGGTCGCCGTCCACCGCGCTCGCAGTTCATCAAGGTGCCGCTGGACTTGCGCGACGCCAACGGCCTGGCGGCGCTGTCGATGATCTGCACGGTGATTCCCGGCACCGTGTGGTCGGAACTGGCGCTGGACCGCAGCATTTTGTTGCTGCACGTCTTCGATCTGGATGACGAAGCGCTGTTCATCCAGCACTTCAAGGCGACCTACGAGCGCCCCTTGATGGAGATCTTCGAATGAGCGCCTTGCTGTCGAACGCAATCCTGCTGAGCCTGTTCATCTTTTCGCTGGCGATGATTCTGACCCTGATCCGGCTGTTCAAGGGGCCGTCGGCCCAGGACCGGGTTCTGGCGCTGGACTACCTGTACATCATCGCGATGCTGATGATGCTGGCGCTGGGCATTCGTTATGCCAGTGACACTTACTTCGAGGCGGCGCTGCTGATTGCGCTGTTCGGCTTCGTCGGCTCGTTTGCCCTGGCGAAATTCCTGCTGCGTGGCGAGGTGATCGAATGAGCGCTGAACTGTCTCTGTGGATTGAAATTCCGGTGGCGATCCTGCTGGTACTCAGCAGTCTGTTTGCGCTGATCGGCGCCATTGGACTGGTGCGGATGAAGGACTACTTCCAGCGCATGCACCCGCCGGCGCTGGCATCGACCTTGGGCGCCTGGTGCGTGGCGCTGGCTTCGATCATTTATTTTTCGGCACTCAAGTCCGGGCCGGTGCTGCATGCCTGGCTGATTCCGATTCTGTTGTCGATTACGGTGCCGGTGACCACGTTGCTGCTGGCGCGGGCGGCGCTGTTTCGCAAACGTATGGCGGGGGATGATGTGCCGGCTGAGGTGAGCAGTCGGCGCACGGAGAGCGGGAGTTAAGTTCGCAGATTTGTATTGATTGTAAGGGCCTCTTCGCGAGCGAGCCCGCTCCCACAGTAGATTTTCAGTGAACACAGAATTGTGTCCGACGGAGATCAAATGTGGGAGCGGGCTTGCTCGCGAAGGCGATAGTCCGGTTGACTCAAATCCAGGCGACTGCCAACAACCCCGCCCCCAACACCACACACAACGGCGAATACGCCCAGGTGTCGAGCCGGGCAAACTTCGAATCCTTCACCTGCTTGAAGAACCCCATCAGATGCGAATCGCCGATCGCCCTGGCGAACATCAGCATCGCAATGGCGCTGATCACCCATTGCAGCGACCAGTGCTGCACCGTCGGCAGATACAGCCCGACCCGCAAGCACACCAGCATCGCAATCAGCAGCAACCCCACCGCCACCAGCAACGTGGCAAAGCCTGAAGGTTTGAAGGCCGGCCTGGATTCCCCGCCGCCCTCTGCGGATATTCGCGGGACCGCCGCCTCGCTACCCAACTTGCCACCTGCCGCCCAGTACAGGTGGATCAGGCTGATCAACAGGAAGATGGCAGCCATCCATTGCGCGATCAATAGGCTCATGTTCGGACTTCCAGCGTGAAATGTCGCAGCAGGATGAACTTACTTGCACGATTTTGTAAGGGTATTCGTCAGCAATGGCGGACGGCCACCAGCACTGATCGCTGACTTTGTTCCGCCATGGCCCACTTTTTACTTCAATTCTGCAGACACCTTGTCGGCCACATCCTTGGGCACCCAGGCCTGCCACACTTCCGGGTGCGCCTTCATGAACGCCTGCGCCGCCTGCCGTGGCGGAGTGTGTTTTTCGCTCATCTCGGCCAGTGCCTTGTTCAATGGATCGATGGGCAAGTCGACCTTGGTGAAGAACTCGGCAATCTGCGGATACTGTTTCTGGAATGGCGTGGACACGCCGATGGACAGCTTCGAGGGCAGTGAGCGCGTCGGTTTCGGATTCGGGTTGTCGGCGTCGGTCAGGGTTTTCCAGGCATCGGCGTCGAACGGCGGCTCTTCGAGCTGAATCAGTTTGAAGCGGCCGAGCAACGGTGTTGGCGACCAATAATAGAACAACACCGGTTTGCCGCGTCGAATCGAAGAACTGATCTCCGCATCCAGTGCTGCCCCTGAACCGCTGCGGAAATTCACATAGCTGTCGTCCAGCCCATACGCCTTGAGTTTCTGTTTGTTGACCACTTCCGACGTCCAGCCGATCGGGCTGTTGAGGAAGCGCCCCTTGCCCGGAGTTTCCGGATCGCTGAACACGCCTTTGTATTTCGGCAGGTCGCTGACACTGCGCAGGCCCGGCGCCAGCGGCTTGATGCCTTTCGCCGGGTCGCCTTTGATCACATATTCGGGTACCCACCAGCCTTCGGTGGCGCCCTTGACCGTATCGCCGAGACTCGCGACTTTGCCTTCTGCCTCCGCCTTGACCCAGACCGGACTGCGACCGGCCCATTCTTCGCCAATCACCTGAATGTCATTGTTGGCCAGCGCGGTCTCCAGGGTGATGGTCGTCCCCGGCAAGGTATCGGTCGGCAGCCCGTAGCCCTTCTCGACGATGATCCGCAGTATATCGGTGATCAGGCTGCCGCTTTCCCAGTTCAAGTCAGCGAAGTGGATCGGCGCCTGGGCAGCGAACACCGAAACGGGTGAAGCCAACAATCCGAAAGTGGCCAGGGTAGCGGCCAGCAACCGTCGAAATCCGTTCATGCTTTTGCACCTCGTGCTGTTCACAGCAATAGCAGGATGGCCTGGCAGAAGACCGCAAAGCCTCTGAATACTCAGTCCACTGACTGTAGTAGAGGTTGCTGCTTTCGAGGGAGGTCAATCAGTTTTCGGAAGGTTCCTGCAAGCGCGCCAACGCCCTTCGTACCATGCTGGCGTACTCCGCCGGACGCAACGTATAGATCTGTGACGCCACCCAACCCAGCCATGCACCTTGCAAAACAGCCTTCTGGTCGAACATCCGCTGGGCTTCGGCTTGCGCACTGGCCTGGTTCTGTTCGTGGAAGTCGGCACGGGTCAGGGTCATTATTCGCTGGCCTTGAAGGTGACCAGTTCCCCTTTGCGCCACTTGGCCGCCTTGGCGGTCACGGCTTTCAGGGTTTTGGTCAGGCCTTCCTGCAACTGTTGGTGAGCGGCGAACACCATCACCACGCCATGACCTTCCTTGAACACAATCCCGTGGCCATCAGCGGTGGTGACGAACGCGTAATCACCCAGGCCGTACACCGTCAGTTTGATTTCACGGAACTTGATGTCCAGCTTGCCGCCTTCGCGGCTGGGCAATACAGAGGCGCTGAAATGATCGCCGACCTTGAGTTTAAGCCCCGGTTTGTCATCAACCACCAGCGCCTCTTCGGTGTCGATCTCGGCAATATAAATGCCTTCAGCGTTCTGTTCGGTGATGTAAACAAAACGTGACTGGAACTGTTTAACCAGCTTTGCGCGCAAATCACCCAGCACGAACAAAGCATGCATATCGAGATTACTTACTGCCAAGGAAACATCCCCACATATGAAAATGATGCTGCACGCTAAAACAGCGCACAGCAGAAAAAAGCGGCAATGCCGAAGGTGTCGCAAAAAGACCCGGGTTGAAATCCTGAAACGAGCAGAGGGCTCATCCATCGCGAGGCTTGAGAAGACTACTGGAACAGCACTCACGTCGTCTTGCCTGGCGTTCGTCAGAGGTTGAAGGAAAAAGCCCTTCCGACGGCCAGAAAAACGGGACTACCAACTTTAGGGAAAAATCTCTTTAACAAAAGCACTTTTCCGACATATCGCCAGCAAAAAATTGCTTTAGATGAACATCGATCGCCAAACACTGACGGTGATTCTAGAGCAGCGATGCTCTTCGAGACTACCCAAAACCACGTACGCACGTCGGTAAAACAACGAAAAGGACTTCATATGTGCACGCTGACACATTTTGCTCACCCTCAGGCGCCTAACACGAACAGCTCGACAACACTGCCCCCCGGGATGTTTCAACCGCATGAATACTACCCTGAAGAGCCCGCCCGGCCACGCTTTCAGGTCATTCTGGCCGGCAATGCCTTTTTTCATATCAAGGAAACTTCCACCGGTCGCGTCAGAGGTTTCCGCGGTAATCATAACGAAGCCTGCGCCCTTGCGCGCTCGCTCGAGTTACGTGATTGACGGTTCCGCCACGTTCATTTCCATAGACGCTTCGTCATGCCGGCGACTTAACTCAGCCGCCAGCATGCAACTACTGCCATACTGCCCGACCAATGAAACCCGTCCCCAGGGCGGGCGGCGTTCAAAACATCAGAATATTTTCAAGGGAAGGCGGCTACGTGACGGAATTTGATATCGGTGAATTTTTTATCCGGGGCGAAGCCAGAGAAGTCGAAGGCGAATTCCAGGCAGTCATTATCATGCGCGCCAAACCACCGCTGACCACCGTGACCTATCACCAGGTCGAGAAGGATCGTTGGTTCAAGACCTCGGACGTTGCCGCCGTTGCCGCCCAGGACGCCGCCAAGGCACTGAAGGTTGCCGTCGATGAAGGGGCCTTGAAAGCCTGAGATGGGGTGGACAAATCCGGGAACCGCGCTGGAACAGCGCGATTTTCATGACCGTCAGCGGGCGGTAACAGACCAGAGCCTGTCTCGCTGACAGGATCGACACCCCGGCCCGAGAGGTGTCTGCGGCGTGCCAACCTTGCACAGATTGCACGCCTTCATGTCGACAAATGATCAGATCAGCTTGCGCTTGACCGCTTCATCCAGCGTGCTTTGGGTCAGATGCTTGAGCAACACGTCCCCTCGTTCATTGAACGGCAACCCGACAATCAGCAGGATCTGCAACCAGGTGCGAGTGCTCTCCTGTTTGACGACTTTACCCAGCACCTTGCCTTCCTGATCCTTGAACACCGTTTCCAGCGTGAAGGTATTGCTGAATGTAGTCGGGATCACGAACAACGTGAACCCCGTCAGCCAGGCACTGGCGATATTTCCTTGCTCGTTATTGGTCAAGGTACTCGTGACGTACAGGTTTGAGTCGACTTTGTCCGTGGTCACGTTTTTGAACTGTCCGGATTCCTTGAAGGTTTCCAGCATGTTCTTTTCCACCAGCGCCGCATTGCCCACGCCACCCGACAGTTCGCCGTTGAACTGCTGCTGAGTGGTCACGTGCAGATAAGCACTGGGCTTGTCTTGCCTGGCCTGGGCCGGTGGCCACTGATCCACCGGTGCCAAGTCATGCTGAGAGTAGGAAATGCAGCCAGTCAGGCTGCTGCTGAGCAACGCCAGCAAAACCAAAAGGTATTTATTCATGTGCTGCCAGTTCCTTTGACGGTGTACGCAGTTGAGGGGTGGCACCGGCCAGCAATTGAGCGATCAATTCGCGCAACTGAGCACCACCCAGGCGGGGATTGAGATAATCGGCGTTCCACAGACCGACATTCTTGTCGAGCTTGACCTGCTCGACCGACCTGGCCAGTTGCTTACCCTGACGGTCTTCAATGATCAGTTCGCCCGCGAGGTCGTACTTGTCGACGTAAATCGGACCGTCAACCCAAATCCAGAGGGTCAAGGTCACCAGCGCGCCGGGAATATAAGCCGGATGCATGGTGCGTTTACCTGCCAGCGAGGTCAGGTTGAACTTGAGCACCACATCGTCCTCACCGGCCTTGGCCGGGAACACCACGATTCGCTTGAAGTAATCACTTTTGTCGACATAAGCGCTGATCTGCTCGGTCAACTGCCGGCTACCGGCGACACGCACCTTATCGTCCAGCTCGGGGGCGGAAATCACCACGTCGCTGATCTCGGCACTGCGATCAAGGGTGGATGGCGCGGGGCTCAAGGGTTCGCCGATGGGACCCAGCGGGGTGAAAGACACACAACCAGTCAACGACAGACCTAGCGCGATGGCCATCAGATAAACAAGACGCTTCACTGCATACATCCTTTTCATGCGGGATCGGGGATGCGTCGGCTCGAAAGAAAATCGTGCAAGGGAGGGGCAATTCAGCACTGAACGGCGGGAAACCTGAGGGACCGAGTGTCGCCTACATCCTTGCTCGAACTCTTTGAATGGCGGCTCAGTGACGCCAAAAACGCGACGGCATCGTAATCGTTGGAACCCCGACAGGCAATAGCCTAGTGCCATCATTGTGGCGAATCCGCAGAAAGCTGCTAAACCCCTATCGAACTCTTGGCGCGCGGTTCCCTCAGATGCAATGACGTTGCACTGCCGATTGCGCACCTGATGCGACTGAATACTCTCAGGGAGATGAAGATGGATTCACCTACACACGACTTGAAAGGTTTGTTCGACCAACTCGGCCTGGACTCCAGCGAGAAGGCCATCGACGATTTCATTGCCAGCCATTCACCCCTGGCCGATGACAAGAAACTCATCGATGCCGAGTTCTGGACCCCGCAACAAGCCGGCTTCCTGAAAGAACAATTGCGTGAAGACGCGGATTGGGCGCGGGTAGTCGACGACCTGAACCTGCGTATGCATCAGATCCACTAGCCCACATATCTTGAGTCAACGAAAAACCTGTGGCGAGGGGATTTATCCCCGTTGGACTGCGTAGCAGGCCCATGTTTTGGGGCCGCTTCGCGACCCAACGGGGATAAATCCCCTCGCCACAAAAGCCGGCATCGCGCGTCTAGCGAGGATTTTCGGGTTTGTAACCCAACCGCAAACCACCCCAATGCCGGCCCTTGAGCATGATGGGCACCGAAAGGTCGTGCATCAGTTCACCAGTGTCGCGGGTATAGGTTTGCAGCAGTACGGCCTGTTGATGGCTGCCACAGCGAATCCCGGTGCGATCGGCAAATTTGCGTTTGGTGCGGTTCTGCAAGGTATCGACCTGCGCATCACCGGTCAGGGGTTGGCTGAAGACCTTGTTGTGGGTCGGCACATAGCCCTGCTGCGTACAGGCGATGGCGAACACCAGGCCTTCATGACGCGGCAACAACGGCTCCTGGATCGCCGGCAAGACCTGATCGGCGTAGCGATCGAAGCGGGTCTGGTACTTGGCGGGGCTGGTGCCGGGAATGGTTTGGTAATTGCGGTCAAACAGGTCATCGAGGCTGACGCGGCCCTCATCGATATCCGCTTCGAAACGCGCCGCGATCTGACTCGCGCCTTCACGGGCGAGGTCATAAATCCGCTGGTGATAGTCATCCAGCCCGACTTCGGCGAGGCGTTCGCTGATGGTTTCGGCCTGACCTTCCATTTGCACGGCGGCTTGGGCCAGGCGTTGGGTCTGTTGATCACTGATCGCCAGATCGCTGCGCATCTGTTCGATGGCGTGAAACAGGCTATCGAGTTGTTCGCGGTTGGTGTCGGCGCCCCTGGCGATTTCCCCGACCTGGCTTTCGACGCCGGCAGCCAGACGCGCAATGTTCTCCAAGTGCTGACCGGTGTGCTCGACCTGCTCGACACCGGTGTCGAGGTCGCTGGACAGTTGACGGATCTGCTCCACCACTTGCGCGGTACGCTGCTGAATATCAGCAACCATTTCCCCGACTTCGCCGGTGGCCGTCGCCGTGCGCGCGGCCAGACCGCGAACCTCATCGGCCACCACCGCAAATCCGCGACCGTGCTCACCGGCCCGCGCCGCCTCGATAGCCGCGTTCAATGCCAGCAGATTGGTCTGGCTGGCGATGGACTGGATCACCAGGGTGACCCGTTGGATATCATCACTGCGCAGGCTCAGGGCTTCGATCAGTTCACGGCTGTTACTGGCGCGCTGACTGAGTTGATGCATACGGGCGATGGACTCGATCAGCTCCGTACGTCCCGCCGCGCTGCTCCGATGAGCCTCACTGGCCGCACTGAGCGCTTCCCGGCTGAGTGTCGAGGTGGCTTGTTCGGTCGCGATCATCACTTCGGCGTTGCTGACAATCTGCGCCGCGGCACCGAGCTGCGACTGCAGTTTGTCGGCCAGTTGCTTGACCGAAAAGGCCACACCGGCGGCAGACAACGCGTTATGACTGGTGGTGTAGGAAAGATCGCGAGTCAGCTCGGCAATCGCGCTGGCACTGTCGATGGGCGTTGCCTCAGGGATGGCGCGCGAGCGTAAGCGAGGTAGCCAGATCACCAGCACCGCCAATGGCAGGCCAAGGTAAAGCGACCAGCCGCCCAGCGTCATGCCGCACAACAAGAGCATCAGGGCGATGCTTTGCAGGGTCGGCGTCAGCCAAAGGTTTTTCGGCAAAAGCACGGGTGCAGACGCTGCTGCAACCAGAGATCCGTCACGCGTCATCTTCGTCACCCCACCCATAATTCTAATTGTTGTATCGGCATTAAACGCCACTACAAGGCCATTATCTATGGTCCATTAGTAGCGGGTATTGCAGCAGATCAATAGAAGCACGCGGGTTTTTCGCAGACGAAAAAAAGCATCGCGGGCAAGCCTTGCTCCTGACAGGAGTGAGGCTTGCCCGCGATGCGGGGCGTTACGAAATCAGGCCTGACGCTGGTGCTTGTCGATCTGTTCGTGACGCTCTTGAGCTTCGATGCAGTACTTGGTGGTCGGGCTGATCAGCAGGCGCTTCAGGCCAATGGCCTCGCCGCTGTCGTCGCACCAGCCAAAGCTGTCTTCCTTGATGCGTTCCAGAGCCTGTTCCAACTGAGGCAGCATGCGCTGGTCGCGATCGATCGCGTTCACCAGCCAGGTGCGCTCTTCTTCAACAGAAGCAGCGTCGGCCGGATCGGCCGGGGTGTCCAGGCTTTCGATGGCGATGCGGTTCTGTTCGATGCGCTCATGGGTTTCGACTTTCATGTTCTGCAACAGCTCAGAGAAAAAAGCATGTTGCTCGGCATTCATGTAGTCATCCGCCGGCATGGCCAGCAACTTGTCCTTTGTCATTGATATCTCTATAAAAAAACGTGCATTAAGGCGAATTAGGGAGCGTTCCGGCGGACCTGGGTCGGCCATCGGAACGGCGCCGTTTAATTCCAAGCGCCACCCGGCACTCAATTTACGAGGGGCGGCAGTCTAAGGCCGACTTGAGGCCTCAGCAACTGAAAAGACAGCGAATTCGTCCGACAAAGCCCTGAAAGTGCTCTATGGCAGTCTTTGCGGTGGTTATCGGAGTGCGTTTATAGCAAGAAATTCAATCGAGCGGCTGTATATAGAAGACAAATGGTTACGCCACGCGGGTCAGGCGTGGCGCATTGGCTGCTTGATCTGAGGCTCAGCGCTTGAGTTTGCGCTTGTTGCGGTACTGATCGATGACCACTGCCACCACGATGATCAGGCCTTTGATGATGTCCTGAATGTAGGCATCGACGCCGACGAAGGTGAAACCGCTGGCCATGACCCCGAGGATCAGTGCGCCGATGACCGTGCCGGTGATGCGCCCTACTCCACCGGCCAGGCTGGTGCCGCCGATCACGGCCGCGGCAATCGCGTCCAGCTCATAAGACATGCCCATCCCGGCCTGCCCGGTCGCGGCCCGTGCCGACGCCACCACACCCGCCAGGCCAGCCAGCAAACCGGCGATGCTGTAGACGATCACCAGATGCCGCTTGACGTTGATCCCCGAGGTACGCGCCGCCTGCATGTTGCCGCCGATGGCGTAGGTATACTTGCCGTACTTGGTGTAACGCAGGGCGATGTGAAAGATCACCGCGACCACCAGGAAAATGATCACCGGCATCGCGCCGTGCCCGATCGCCGTGTAGGAATCCGAGAGCATGCTCACCGGTTGGCCTTCGGTGTAGTAACGCGCAAGGCCACGGGCCGAGACCATCATGCCGAGAGTGGCAATGAACGGCGGGATGCCGGTGATGGCAATGATGCTGCCATTGATCGCCCCTGCCAGCAGCCCCACCCCGAGCCCGGCAATTACCGGGATCCACACTGGCAAGTCAGTCAGCGACGGGAACACCGCCCGGGCGAAGTCCGACGTCTGGGCCAGGCTGGCAGCGATCATCGCCGACAGCGCCAGCACCGAGCCGGAAGACAGGTCAATACCCGTGGTGATGATGACCTGGGTCACGCCGATCGCCAGCAGGCCGATGATCGACACCTGCAGAATCATCAGCACCAGACGCTGGGAGTTCATCAGGAAGCTCTGGTCGCGCACGATCCAGCCAAACACTTCGAAAACCAGGCCGATGCCAATCAGCACCAGAAAAATACTCAACTCGGTCGGAAAGCGCCGGCGACTCTTGACCGGTGCGGTTGCTGGCTTGTTTTCCAGTATCGCGTTCATAAACACTCACCCTTCTAAAAAATCCGGCATCGAATACATACCCTGTGGCTAGGGAGCTGCTGTGGTGAGGGGATTTATCCCCTCACCACAGAATCTCTGCTCACCACAGAATTCCTACTCACCCCTAAATTGCGTCCACCCTTGATTTAGTGAACCGCGGACATGCCCGAGGCCAATTGCATCACTCGTTCCTGGGTCGCTTCGCTACGGTCGAGGGTGCCCATCAGGTCGCCCTCGTGCATGACCATCACCCGGTCGCTCATGCCGAGCACTTCCGGCAGTTCCGAGGAAATCATGATCACCGCCATGCCTTCGCTGGCCAGGTAGGAAATGAGCCGGTAGATCTCGGCCTTGGCGCCGACGTCGATACCGCGGGTCGGCTCGTCGAGAATCAGGACCCGTGGATTGGTCATCAGCCAGCGCGCCAGCAAGGCTTTCTGCTGATTACCGCCGGACAAGGTGTCGATGCACTGCTCCAGCGACGGGGTTTTGACCCGCAGCTTCTTGCACATGTCCTCGCACAAGGCGCGCAGGGCTTTTTGCTGGATGAAACCGTGGCCGGCGTAATGTGGCAACACCGCCATTTCCATGTTCTCCAGCACCGACAGGCACGGAAACAGGCCGCTGAGCTTGCGGTCTTCGGTCAGTAACGCGAAGCCCTTCTCGATCGCCATGTGCGGATCGCTGATGCGCACCACTTCGCCGTCGAGACGCATCTCGCCACCGTCACTCGGGGTGATGCCGAAAATCGCTTCGGCCACGTTGGTCCGCCCCGAGCCCATCAACCCGGCGATGCCGAGGATCTCGCCGGCATGCAGATCGAAAGACACATCCTTGAAAATGCCGTCCAGTTTCAGATCGCGAACCGACAGCAGCAGATCGCCGATCGGCTTTTCACGCACCGGAAACAACTGGCTCAGCTCGCGGCCGACCATCATCGAAATCAGGCTGTCGCCGTCCATGCTGTCGGCCCGCTGCAGGCCGATGTAGGCGCCGTCACGGAACACCGCCACTTCATCGGCGATGCTGAACACTTCGTTCATTTTGTGGGTGATGTAGATGATCCCTTTGCCCTGACTCTTGAGGTCGGCAATGATCGAGAACAGATGCGCGACTTCCTTGTCGGTGATGGCCGAGGTCGGTTCATCCATGATCAGGATGTCGGAATCATAGGACACGGCTTTGGCGATCTCGACCATCTGCCGTTCGGCGATGCTCAGGTTGCCGACCAGCTCTTCAGGATCGAGGTTGATCCGCAGGCGTTCCAGCAGTTTCGCCGTGCAGCGATGCATTTCACGGTGGTCGATCATGTGGAAACCGTTGAGCTGCTCACGGCCGATCCAGATGTTCTCGGCGATGCTCATGTGCGGCATCAGGTTGAGTTCCTGGTGGATCATCGCGATTCCGGCCTGGAGCGCAGCCAATGGCGTTTCGAAGACCACCGGTTTGCCCCGCAGGCGCAGTTCACCGGCGTCCGGCTGATAGATGCCGGCAATGATTTTCATCAGGGTGGATTTGCCCGCGCCGTTTTCGCCCATCAGGGCCAGTACGGAACCGGGGCGTACCCGAAGCTGCACATCGGACAAGGCCACCACACCGGGAAATCCCTTGCTGACGTTGATGATCTCCAGCAGGTACGGCTCATCGACAAGTGTTGCAGCTGGCTGGATACCCACCAACGGGGTGCTCGAAGCAGTCGCTGAAGCGAACATGATCAGGTACTCCATCAGCAAGGTCGCGGTCGCAACCTTGCGTGTTTATTGTTGTTATTGAACGCACGGGCTATTTGAACGTGTCGACGTTTTGCGGGGTGATCAAGCGGTATGGCACCCACACGGCCTGTTCAACCGGCTCGTTTTTGGCCATTTTCACAGCGGTGTCGATCGAACCGTCCGCCTGACCCTTGGCGTCCTGGAACACCGAGACGGCCATGTTGCCTTTCTTGATCGCGTTCAGACCGTCCGGCGTTCCGTCGACACCGGCGATCAGCACACTGCCTTTCTCGACGCCGGCCTGTTGCAGGGCCATCGCAGCACCAATGGCCATTTCATCGTTGTTGGCGATCACCGCGTCGAACTTGCGGCCCTGGGTCAGCCAGTCGTTGACCAGGGTCATGCCCTTGTCCCGCAACCAGATACCGGTCTGCTCTTGCTCGATCTTGATGTTCGGGTATTTGGTCAGAACGTCTTTGACGCCCTTGGTGCGGTTGGTGGTGGAGTTGTTCGCGAGGTCGCCCAGCAGAATCACGATGTCGCCCTTGCCGCCCATTTTGTCGGCCAGGTACTGCATCTGCATTTCACCGGCCTCCAGATCGTTGGAGGCGACAGTGACCACGCCTTTGGGCAGCTTCAGGTCATCGGGGCGGCGGTTGACGTAGACCAGCGGGATGCCGGCCTTGACGGCGGCTTCAGTGATTTTCTTGGTGGCGGCGGTATCCACCGGGTTGACCACGATGGCATCGACCTTCTGGCTGATGAAGCTTTCGACCTGGCTCAACTGCTTGACCACGTCGCTGCGGGCGTCTTCGAATTGCAGCTGCACGCCCTCGGGATAGGACTTGGCTTTCTTGTCCATGGATTCGCGCAGGTAGGTCAGCCAGGTGTCATCGAATTGGGACATGCTGACGCCGATCTTCATATCGGCGAGCGCCGCGCCACTGGCGAACATCAGGGACAAGGCAAGCGAGGCGAAGCGGATCTTGGTCTTCATGAAAAGTCTTTCTCCACATTCTTGTTGGTTTTATGGATGAGGCGTGACGATTTCAATAAGCGGGCAAGCGGGAAAAGGGTTGAAACAGGTGGCGAGGCAGGTCGCTGGAAATGACTCTATTAGAATATAATTTCTATATCAACTCATTTTAGAATTTTATTCTGATTTTATTCCATGACTCTTGAACGGGCTCAATTCCACCACTTGATGCCGCTCGGCGCTCAGTCGCGCAGCGTCTAGAACGCGGGTGGTCGCCAGTGCATCACGGGCATCCACAGGCAGTGGGCCACCGCTCTGCAACGCGGTTTGTAGCTGTAAATAGAACTGATTCCAGCAACCGCGCTCGGAGGGCACCCGCTCGCGCACTTCGCCCTGTTCGAACCAGCCCCAGCGGCGATGCTCTTCAACGCCCCAGCGTTCACCTTCGGATTTCGGCGAGAGCCCGGCGAGCGCCGATGCTTCTTGCCCGTCCAGGCCATCGACGCTGTAACAGCCTTGGCTGCCGGTCACCCGAAAGCGCGGGCCGGGGGTGTTTTGCAGGCAGCTGCCGCCCAGGTGTGAGGTGACGCCACTGGCATGGGTCAGGGACATAAAGAAGCCGTTATCGAAAACCTGGCCTTTTTCCAGGTAATCCAGCTCGGCGTAGACCCTTGTCACCGGGCCGAACAACAGCAACGCCTGATCCACCAGATGGCTACCCAAGTCGCGCAGGAAACCACCGCCACTGCCGTTGTTCACCGCCTGCGGTGAGTAACGCTCGATCCGCGATTCGAAACGGGTGACCTGGCCCAATGCACCGGATTCGATGAGTTTGCGCACGGTCAGGAAGTCCGAATCCCAGCGACGGTTCTGGTAGACGCTGAGCTGCACACCCTGGCGCTCGGCCATGGTAATCAGGGTTTGAGCTTGCTGCGCATCGGCGGCGAACGGTTTGTCGCTGACCACCGTCACCCCGTGTTCGATACCATCGAGCACCAATGCCGGACGCCCCTTGAGCGGGGTGGACACCACCAGCACATCGATCCCGGCCTCCACCAGTTGGCCGATGCTGTCGAACGCTGGCACCCCTGGGTGCTCGGCCGCCAGCAACTGTCGACGTTCCGGTGAACGGGTGACCACACCCACGAACGTCGCCGCCGGCAAACTGCTGATCAGCGGAGCATGGAAAAACCGGCCGCCATGGCCGTAACCGACAAGTCCGATACGCATGTGTGCATTCCTTCTTATTGTTATGTAATCGCTCACTCGATCTAAACGGCCCTGTACAAGCGGGCTTGCTCGCGAAGGCGTCAGTACAGTCAACATTGATGTCGCCTGACACACCGCCTTCGCGAGCAAGCCCGCTCCCACAAGGAGCGGGGTTAGCCGTAGAAGTGTGGGCGGTCAGGGAGGGCAACTTTGACGATGGCCCCGCTGTTCTGTGCTTCGATGCACGCGTCTGCTGCGACGGCAGCGGCGAAGCCATCCCACGCTGACGGGCCACCGACCTGCCCGGCCCGCACACCGTCGATGAACGCCTGCAACTCAACGTCGTACGCGGCAATAAACCGATCCTTCCAGTCCATCAAAATCGCGTTGGACAACTTCGCCCCGCTGCGCAACTGAACCTGCGACGGCTCCGGCAGTTTGGCGATGCCGGTCTCCCCCACCACTTCGCACTGGATGTCGTAGCCGTATTGGCAATTAACGAACACTTCCACGTCGATGCGCGTGCCCTTGGCGGTTTCCAGCAGAACGATTTGCGGGTCTTTCAAATGCGCGAGGGCCTTGCTGCTCTTGCGCGGGAACACCACTTGCACCGAAACGTAATCATCGTCGAGCAACCAGCGCAGCACATCCAGTTCATGGATCAGCGTGTCGGTGATCGCCATGTCGGTCTTGTAGTTCTCGCCCACGGTCGGGTTGCGGTGCGCGCAGTGCAACATCAATGGCTCACCAATCTGACCGCTGTCAATCACGGCTTTAAGTGCCCGATAGCCTTCGTCATATGGACGCATGAACCCGACTTGCACCAAGCGTTTGCCATAGGCCACTTCGGCTTCGACGATTTTGCGACAGCCTTCAGCGGTGACCGCCAGCGGCTTCTCGCAGAACACCGGCTTACCCGCCGCAATCGCCGCCAGCACGAACGCTTCGTGGCTCGGGCCCCAGGAGGTGACGAGGATCGCTTCGACTTCCGGCGCCTTGATCAGCGCGTGGCCGTCGGGATAAACCTCGGCGGTCAGCTTCAAGTCGGAAACGACCTTCGCCGCTTGCTGCAAGTTGATGTCGGTCACCGCAACGACCTGGCTGTTGAGCAAGGTCTGGCTGCAACGACGAATGTGGTCCTGGCCGATGGCCCCGGTGCCGATGACGCCAAGCTTCAAAGACATGTCTGTTCTCCTGTTGGAATTTTTGTAGAGCAATCAGTACTGACGGGCCTTGGCCAGTCGTTCATTCAGGGTCTTGGCCACCGCATCGGTGCGGGCGCTGGTGGAGACTTGCGCCACGCCGACCCGCCACCACGACAGGTAGCCGTGAATCATGGTTTTGGGCAGAACCTTGATGTCGATCAGCGTCGACACCGTCTGCAAGCGCGCATCGGCCAATGCGGCTTGCAGTTCCTCAACCGTGTTCACTTTGTAGGTCTTGCAGCCATAGGCCGCCGCGCTCATGGCGAAATCCACCGGCACGAAACCACCGTCGAGCTTGCCGGTTTCAGGGTTGCGGAACCGGAATTCGGTGCCGAAGCTGTCCATGCCGTTGCCCATCTGCAGGTTGTTGATGCAACCGAAGGTCATGTTGTCCAGCAACACCACGTTGATCTTGCGTCGCTCCTGAATCGAGGTCGCCAGCTCCGAGTGCAGCATCATGTAAGAGCCGTCGCCGACCAGCGCATAGACCTCGCGATCCGGCTCGGCGAGTTTCACGCCCAGTGCGGCGTTGACCTCGTAACCCATGCAGGAATAGCCGTACTCGACGTGATAGGTATTCACCCCCTTGCTGCGCCAGCTGCGCTGCAAGTCGCCGGGCAGGCTGCCGGCGGCGGCGACGATCACGGCGTCATCGGCGAGGGTTTCGTTGAGCACACCGAGCACGCGGCTCTGGGTCAGGCAGGAACCGGTCAGTTCGATGAATTCGCGCAGCACCGCCGGGTCCATGTGGTCGTTGATTTCCGGGATGAAGTCTTTGCTCTGGTATTCGACCTGATAGAGACGGTCGACTTCCTCGTCCAGTTGCGCCTTGGCCTGACGCGGTTGATCGCCCCACGCAGAACGGTAATCGCCCAAGGCTTCAGCCAAGGCTTGTAAGCCGACTTTGGCATCCGCCAGCAGTTGCACGCCGTCGAGCTTCAGGGCATCGCACGGGCTGATATTGAGGTTGAGAAATTGCACCTCCGGATGCTGGAACAGGGATTTCGACGCGGTGGTGAAATCGCTGTAGCGGGTGCCGACACCGATGATCAGATCCGCATCTTTGGCCAACAGATTCGCCGCCAGGCAACCGGTTTCGCCAATGCCGCCAACGTTCAACGGGTGACTGGACACCACCGCACTCTTGCCGGCCTGGGTTTCGGCGAAGGGAATATCGAAGCGCTCGGCAAACGCCTGCAAGGCGGCATTGGCGCCAGAGTATCTGACACCGCCACCGCAAATGATCAGCGGCTTGCGCTTGCCTTTGAACAGCGCCAGCGCATCACCGAGCATCGCTTCAGTCGCCGGACGACGTTCGATGCGGTGCACGCGTTTTTGCAGGAAATAATCGGGGTAGTCGTAGGCCTCGGCTTGCACATCTTGTGGCAAGGCCAGGGTCACCGCGCCGGTTTCGGCAGGGTCGGTGAGCACGCGCATGGCGTGGATCGCCGCCGTCATGAGTTGCTCGGGACGGTTGATGCGGTCCCAGTATTTGCTCACGGCCTTGAACGCGTCGTTGGTGCTGATGCTCAGGTCGTGGAACTGCTCGATCTGTTGCAGCACCGGGTCCGGCTGGCGGCAGGCATAGACATCGCCGGGCAACAGCAGCAAGGGAATGCGGTTGGCGGTCGCCGTCGCGGCGGCGGTCAGCATGTTCGCCGCGCCCGGCCCTACCGATGAAGAGCAGGCGTAGATCTTGCGCCGCAGATGTTGCTTGGCGAAACCGATGGCCGCGTGGGCCATGCCTTGCTCGTTGCGACCCTGATGGACGATCAGGTCGCCACTGTCCTGTTCCAGGGCCTGGCCCAGGCCCAACACGTTGCCGTGGCCGAAAATGGTAAAGATCCCGGCGACGAATTTGCTTTGAACCCCATCGACCTCGATGTACTGGTTATCGAGGAATTTCACCAGGGCCTGGGCCATGGTCAGTCGTGTCGTAGTCATGCTTGCACCTTCCTTTGAAGCTAAATCCGGTATGTGCTGTGAATACTGATCATTGTGGGAGCGGGCTTGCTCGCGAAGGCTGTGTGTCAGGCGACATCAATGTTGGATGTGCCGCCGCTTTCGCGAGCAAGCCCGCTCCCACAAGGGATCTCCATTAGCCTTGAGATTTTTGCAGGTGGTCCATGCTCGCGCCGATCGCCTGCTGGATATCCGCCAGGCCATGGACGCTGTCGGCAAACGGTTCGAACGACAGGTAGCCGCTGTAACCGCTGCTGAGCAAGGTGTCGATCTGCGCCGCGTTACCAAGGATGTCGCCCTCGCCCACCAGCACCCGATGGCCGTCGCGAATGGTCGCCAACGGTGCCTCGGCATCTTCGACACCGGAGATGTGCACCAAGCCAGTCAGTTCGGGAAAGAATTCATGCTCGCTGGCCAGGTGATGGTGAAAGGTGTCATGAACCAGACGGAACACATCCAGCCCGCCGATGGCCTTGATTGCGTCCACCGCCGTGCGCTTGCGGCGCAGCGAGCACTCTTCAAAACCCAGCGGTTCGATGAAACCGAGAATGCCGTGTTCGCGCAGGATCGGCGCCAGTTCAGTCAACGCCGTGCGCAGACCCGAAGCACGTGCGGCCTCGTTCCGCGGGTCGGCACGGTCGTTGAGCGGGCACATGACCAACCCTTGAGCGCCGCAATCACGGGCATAACCGGCCAGCTTCAAGGCCTGTGCGCGGCGCTCGTCATTCCACACATCAAACGGATACAGCGCGTTGATCGACAGCACCGTAATGCCTTTGGCGGCACACAACTCCCGGACGCGCTCGGGTGCGGTGCCGTCTTCGATCTCGACGCCTTTAAGGTCGTTGCGAATTTCGATGGCGTCGGCCTTGAGGGTCACCGCCAACTCGATGAACGCGGGCAGGGACAAACGTGGGGCGACCATACGGTTCAGGGCGAAACGCAGGGGTTTGCTCATTGTTGTTGTTCTCCGCACAGGTGAATCAGTTGGCCGTCGGCATGCTGAATTCAGGGCCCTTGGCGATGCTGTCGGGCCAGCGTTGCATCACGCTTTTGTAGCGGCTGTAGAAGCGGATGCCTTCTTCGCCGTAAGCGTGGTGATCGCCGAACAGCGAGCGTTTCCAGCCGCCGAATGAGTGCCAGGCCATGGGCACCGGAATCGGCACGTTGATGCCGACCATGCCGACCTTGATCGTGCGGGCGAAGGCCCGGGCGATGCCGCCGTCGCGGGTGAAACAGGACACGCCGTTGCCGAACTCGTGGGCGTTGATCAACGCCACGGCGCTGGCGAAGTCCGGCACCCGAACGATGCCCAGTACCGGGCCGAAAATTTCCTGTTGGTAGATGCTCATCTCAGTCGTGACGTTATCGAACAGCGTCGCGCCGACGAAGAAACCGTTCTCGGCGCCCGGCACCTTGAAATTGCGGCCATCGACAATCAGCTGCGCGCCCTGCGCCACGCCTTCGTCGATGAAACCTTCGACTTTGGCCTTGTGTTCGGCTGTCACCAACGGCCCCATGTCGCTGTCGCCCTTCAGACCGTTGCCGACCTTGAGCTGATCGATACGCGGCAACAGTTTGGCAATCAGCTGGTCGCCGACATCGCCCACCGCCACGGCAATCGAAATCGCCATGCAGCGCTCGCCGGCCGAGCCGTAAGCCGCACCGATCAGGGCATCCGCCGCTTGATCCAGATCCGCATCAGGCATGACGATCATGTGATTCTTCGCCCCGCCCAGCGCCTGCACGCGCTTGCCGCGGGAGGTGGCTTGCTGGTGGATGTACTCGGCAATCGGCGTCGAGCCGACAAAGGAAATCGCCTCGATGTCCGGGTGTTGCAACAACGCGTCGACGGCGGTCTTGTCGCCCTGAACCACGTTGAACACACCGTCCGGCAAACCGGCTTCGCTCAACAGACGGGCCATCAGCACACTGGCGGACGGGTCGCGCTCGGACGGTTTGAGGATGAAGCAGTTACCGGTGATCAGCGCCAGCGGGATCATCCACAGTGGCACCATCACCGGAAAGTTGAACGGCGTGACGCCGGCACACACGCCCAGTGGCTGACGCAGGTTCCAGTTATCGATGCCGCCACCGATGTTGTCGCTGAACTCGGTTTTCAGCAGGTTCGGCGCACCACAGGCGTACTCGACGATTTCGATGCCCCGGGTGACTTCGCCCTTGGCGTCCGAAAACACCTTGCCGTGTTCGCGGCTGATGATTTCGGCCAGTTCATCGTGATGTTGGTCGAGTAATTCCTTGAACTTGAACATCACCCGCGAACGGCGCAGGGACGATTGTTCGGACCAGGCCGGAAAGGCTTTCAGGGCCGAGGCGACGGCTTCGTCGACGGTCTTCTGGCTGGCCAGCCCGACGCGCGCCTGGACGCTGCCGGTGGCCGGGTTGAAGACGTTGCTGAACCGTTCGCTGCTGCTGTCTTGCACTTGACCGTGGATGTAATGGCCGATGATCGGGGCGTTGCTCATTGATCGTGTTCTCCGTGCAGAGGTTGGAATTCAGGCTTTTAGTTCAGAGATCAAGCAGCCAGCTGTGCTGCGGATCGTTATGGAACTGCCAGACGCGCTTGGGTCCGGCCATCACGTTCAGGTAGTACGACTCGTAGCCGTACGGCACGCTGACCGGGTGATAGCCTTTGGGCACAACCACGAGGTCACTGTTTTCCACGGCCATGGCCTGATCGATGCTGCGATCGTCGGTGTACACCCGCTGGAACACGAAGCCCTGGGGCGGGTTGATCTGGTGGTAATAGGTTTCTTCGAGAAAACTCTGGTGCGGCAAATCGTCGGTGTCGTGCTTGTGCGGCGGGTAGCTCGATGAGTGACCCGACGGCGTGCGCACTTCCACCACCAACAGCGAATGGGCCGGCTCGGTGTCCGGCAGAATGTCGCAGACATAACGGGTGTTGGCGCCTTTGCCGCGTACGCTGCGCTTCATGCTGTCGGGTTTGATCAGCCGTGGGCCGAGGCCGTTGGTGGTAGAACCGGGCGCGGCGCACACGGCGATTTGCACATCGCTGAGCGCGACCACTTGCGCCTGACTGCCGGGAGGCAAGTACGCGGCGAAGGGTGATTTGTCTTCGAACACCGACTGACGATCACCGATGTTGTCCCAGTCGAACGCGCCCTGCCCCGGCGCTTCACCCTTGATGCTGACCCGGCCGCTGAGCAGCACCAGGCACAGCTCTTTATCACCGGCCGACACCGGCAAGGTCTCGCCCAGGCTCAAGCGATAAGCGGCGAAGCCGACGTATTCCAGCTCACCTTTGCCCAGCTCGACCATGGTCCGGCCACGGGCGTTGCTTTTGACCAGCAGGCTCATAATGCAATCCTCTCGTCGAGCAGCGCACGCAAGGTGTCGTAGCCTTTTTTGGCGTAGACATAACTGGGCGCCACCGCCGGATCCTGTTCCGCTTCGACCACCAGCCAGCCGTGGTAACCGGCCGCCAGCAGCACGTCGAGCAAGGCGCCGAAATCGATGTCGCCATCGCCGGGCACGGTGAACGTGCCGTTGATGATGCAGTCCGGGAAGCTCCACAGGTTGTTGCGGGCCAGTTGCACCACCGGTTTGCGCACGTCCTTGAAATGCACGTGACAGATGCGTTCGATGTGTTTGCGCAGCACCTGCAACGGTTCGCCGCCACCCATGTAGCAATGGCCCGAATCGAACAGCAGACCGACTTCGCTGCCGGTCAACGCCATCAGTTTGTCGATGTCCGCCGGGGATTCGACGTAGGCGCCCATGTGATGGTGGTAGGCCAGGCGCACGCCTTGGGACAAGGTGAAGCGCGCCAGTTCGGTGAGCTTGTCGGCGTATTCCTGCCAGGCGTGTTCGGTGTGGAATCGCGGGCGTTCCACCAGAGGAATGCGCTGACCTTGAATGGAGTCGGCGACTTCGCCATACACCAGCACCTTGGCGCCGTTTTTGGCCAACAGCTCGACATGGCTGCCGATGGCGTCGATTTCTTCGGCCACCGAGCGACGGGCCAGACGGCTGGAATACCAGCCGGACACCAGCGCCAGGTCGTAAGGGCGCAGTACATCGCCGACACCCTTGGCGTCCTTGGGGAATTTGCCGTTGAGTTCAAAACCTTCGTAGCCGATTTCCTTGCCTTCGCTCAGGGCGGTGCTCAGCGGCGTCTCGCCACCGAGGGACGGCAGGTCGTCGTTGCTCCAGGAGATCGGGTTGATGCCAATTCGAATAGCGGGCATGGCTGCACCTTTTATTGTTTTACATAACCAGTAAGAACGACGCAGATCCCTTGTGGGAGCGGGCTTGCTCGCGAAAGCGGTGTGTCAGGCAACAAAAATGTTGAATGTGCCGGCCTCTTCGCGAGCAAGCCCGCTCCCACATTTGAAATGCGTCAGTCCATCAAGACCGGGCCGTGCGCCAGGCATCGATCAGTTCAACGAACGTGCCCTGCACCTGGCGGATCAACGTTTCATCGTCGATTTCACCGGCCATCCACGCGCGGCTCGGCTCCTGGAAAATCGTCCGGCCGACTGCAAACCCGCGGCACGTCTGGCTCTGGCTGGCCTGTTGAAACCCTTCGGCCAATGCCGCTGCCGGTGCATTCAGCCCCAGCAACACCACGCCTCGGCAGTACGGATCACGTTCCTGAATCAATTCGTCGAGTTGTTTCCACTCCTCGGCGCTCTGCGCTTCGATCTTCCACCACGCCGGGTAAATGCCCAGGTTGTAGAGGCGTTTGAGCGCGCGATACAGCACGTCCGGATGGGTCGACGGATGATCCTTGGGCGGGATGATTTCCAGTAGCAGCTCATGACCGCTGACCTGGGAGGCCTGGTACAAACCCTTGATCTGCGCTTCCTGTTCCAGTCGCAGCAACGGCTCGTCGTCGGGGTGGAATTGCACCAGGCACTTGATGATTTGTTCCTGCGGCCAGGCGATCAGGTTGCTGCCGATGGAGCGCCCATGCTCGAAGGCCAATGGCCGCGAACCCTGCACTTCCACCGGACGCGCCACCCACCAGCCACGGCCGGTGGCGGCGTTCAGCGAGTCCTGGCCGAAGCGTTGATCAGCCAGCAGCCCGACATCGGCCTCGATGCCCTGCTCGCGCAAATCGGCTTCGACCCGCTCCACAGCCTTGATAAACAGTTGCTTGAGTTCGCCGATGGCGCTCAGGTCGCGACCGCCCTTGTGCGCCAGTTCCACCAGTTGCCCGCGATGGTCGAAAGCAAAAATGAACAGTTGCTTCCACTGCTTGCGCGGCACGCTGACCTGATGCAGACGCTGCAACACCGCGTCTTGATCCGGCCGGGTAATCGGCACCGGGCTGTTAAACAGATAGGCGAGTTCGGCGCGGGTCGGCATGGCCGGCGCGCAGGCATGGCGCGACACCACCAGACCGCCACAGGCATTGGCCAACTGGCAGCAGCGCTCGTCGCTCGCGTCTTCCAGCCAACCGGCGAGGAAGCCGGACATGAAGGCATCGCCAGCCCCCAGCACATTCAACACTTCCACCCGAACGCCGGGATAAATGGCGCCGTCCTCGAGACGCTCAGGAATGACGCCGTGAATCACCGTGCAACCTTGCGGACCGAGCTTGACCACCAAGGTCGCCGCACTCAGGCGCCGCACATTGCGCAGCGCGGTGAGCAAATCCTCGGAACCGCCGGCAATCAAAAACTCTTCTTCCGTGCCGACGATCAGGTCGAAACGCGGAAGGATTTTCTGCACGTGCTGGCTGACGTTCTGGTCGGCGACGAAACGGGTTTCGCCGTCGGCCTTGCCGGCCAGGCCCCACAGTACCGGGCGATAGTCGATGTCCAGCACCCGTTTGACGTTGTGCTTCTCGGCGTAATCCAGCGCCTGGATGCTCGCCTTGTAGACGCCGTCGGTGGAGAAATGGGTGCCGGTGATCAGCAAGGCTTTGCTGGAGGCGATAAAGGCTTCGCTGATGTCTTCGGCCCGCAGCGCCATGTCGGCGCAGTTTTCGCGGTAGAAGACCAAGGGAAAGGTTTCGCGATCCTTGAGGCCCAGCAGGACCATGGCGGTCAGGCGCTCCGGATCGATCTTGATACCGCTGACATCGCAGCCTTCGCGGGTCAGGGATTCAACCAGGAAGCGGCCCATGTGGTCGTCCCCTACCCGGCTCAGCATCGCCGATTTAAGGCCCAGCCGAGCGGTGCCAAAAGCGATGTTGGCAGACGACCCGCCGAGGTATTTGGCGAAGCTGCTCACATCCTCCAGCCGCGCGCCGACTTGCTGCGCATAGAGGTCGACGCCTAGGCGCCCCAGGCAAATCAGATCCAATTGACGCCCACTGGCAAAACGAGTCTGGCCCATGCTGGCTCCTGTTATTTTTATCAGCCTGCGTTCGGGGCGATGCCGCGCCGAACACTCTTGGTGGGATGCAGACTAAAACGTCCGGGACCGAACAATCAATAATTATTCCAAATATTTTTTACGTGGAATATTTTTTCCAATAAACTTTGCTACAGGCGTTCCAGAGGCAGTGCATCGTTTCAGCACACCTCGTACTGACCGCACGCTCAAGATTTTATTCCGGCCTACCCTGTAGACTGCGCACAGCCAACCTATTGTCAGGGGATGACGCTCTCTGTCGTCCCTATAAGAACAAGCCAGAAGGATTCCTTATGACCCGCACCGATCAGCCGGCGACGACCGAGAGCACGCCCGACAGCGATCTCGCCAGCCCCCCGATCAACGCCGAGCGTCTGCTGCAGCTGATCACCAACGAATACGAAAGCCTGCCGCGCCAGCTCAAACGCATCGCCAGTTACATGAGCCAGCAGAGCGACCGGATCATGGTCGACCGCATCAGCGACATCGCCCGTGAGTGCGAAGTGCACCCGTCGGCGATCGTGCGTTTTTCCCAGCGTTTCGGCTTCAGCGGCTTTAGCGAAATGCAGGCGCTGTTCCGCGAGGCCTATACCCACAAGACCACACCGGTGCAGAACTACCAGCAGCGCATTCGCAGCATGATCGCCAACAAGTCGCAGAAGGCCAGCGGCGGCGACCTGGCGCGCGAGTGCATCGATGCGACTTTGTCGGGCATCGAACGCCTGGGGCTGGAACTCGATGATCAGGCTTTCGACAAGGCCGTCGACCTGGTGGTGAATGCCGACAACATCTACGTGGTCGGGGTGCGCCGTTCATTCGCGGTGGCCGACTACCTGGTCTACAACCTGCAACACACCAACAAGCGTATCCATCTGGTTTCGGGGCTCGGCGGCAGCTACCGCGAGCAGATGCGCAGCGTGCGCGCCAATGACCTGGTGATCGCCATCAGCTTCACGCCCTACGGCAAGGAAACCCAGCACTGCCTGCGCATTGCCCAGCACCATCAGGCCAAAACCCTGATCATCACCGACAGCAACCTCTCGCCCCTGGCCAAGCGCGCCAACACCGTGCTGCTGGTCAACGAAGGCAGTTCGTTTGCCTTCCGTTCGTTGAGTGCAACGCTGTGCCTGTGCCAGGCGCTGTTTATCGCCGTGGCCTATCGGCTGGAATTGAAGGTCGATGAGATTCACGAACAGGTCGGCTTCGAGGATTAGCGCCACGCCGTTTGCAGCTCGCTGAAGCTAAACTAAGGTTGTCCATCCCGAAATGGACATCTGAAGGAGCGGTTCAATGAAGCTGATCGGCATGCTGGATTCACCGTACGTGCGGCGCGTCGCCATCTCTGCCAAACGCCTTGGCATCCCACTGGAACACCAGTCGGTTTCGGTGTTTCGGCATTTCGAGCAATTCCAGCAGATCAACCCGGTGGTCAAGGCGCCCACCCTGGTGCTCGACGACGGCGAGGTGTTGATCGACTCGACGCTGATCCTCGACTACCTCGAAGCCTTGGCCCGTCCCGCCAACAGCCTGATGCCCAGTGACCTGAAGCAGCACTTGCGCTCGTTGCGCCTGATCGGCCTGGCGTTGGCGGCGTGCGAAAAGTCCGTACAGCTCTACTACGAACGCAACCTGCGACCAGCGGAGATTCAGTTTGAACCGTGGGTGGAGCGGGTCGAAGGGCAATTGGCGGCCGCCTATTCGGCGCTGGAGCGGGAGCTGGAAATGCAGCCGCTGAAGACTGACGGGACGATTGCTCAAGACGGGATTACGTTGGCGGTGGCGTGGAGTTTCACCCGTCTGGTAGTGCCGGATCAGGTGGATGAGAATCGGTTTCCACAGATCAATGCGTTTACCGCATATGCCGAAGGGCTTGAGGATTTTGTCAGTACGCCGATTGAGTAGATGGATTTGTTGTGTCTGATCTGGCCCCTTCGCGAGCAAGTCGAATCGTCGCACCGCCGCTCCCACAGTTGTCCTGCGGTGGATGCAAAATCTCCAAACACTAGAGATCAACTGTGGGAGCGGGCTTGCTCGCGAAGAGACAGTCACATTCAACACCAAGTTGGCTGCCACTCCGATCACACAAAAACGCCGCTTCCACCCAAGGCAGAAGCGGCACAGGCCTGTGCCCCAGCGTAAATCAGTGCATGAACAGGGCGATCAGGATGATGATCGGGATCGGTACGCCGAGAAAGAACAGCAGTAGTGAGCGCATGGTAGTTCTCCTGGGTTAGCGAACAGGCAGTGAAGTGGTGGTCACGTAAGCGTCGGATTCCAGATACACCACGGCATCCCGACGACGGCCGCCAAAGGTTGCAGCGAGGCTGGCGAAAAACGCACCGATCAGCAGCGCAATGAACATCCACAGCGAAGTCCAGGCAGCAACTTTGGCGGCGGTGTCGGCGGCTTGTTGGGCGGTGAGTTTGGCGTCGGCCACGGCTTTTTGCGTGCGGGCATACACTTCATCAACGCGACGTTCCGCGTCCGCTTGAGTGAGGTTGGTCCGCTGGGCGACCAGTTGCGCCAGGTAGATGCGGTCTTCGGCAGCCAGTTGACCGTCGTTGCTCAGATTGCGCACGAAGATGCGCGTCACGGTGCCACGAACGGCGTCATCACTGACCGCCGCCGGACGATCATCGCGGAACAGGCTGTCGACGAAGTAACCGTACGGGTCACTGTCAGTGTTGCCGACAGCCGTACCGACGGCTTGAGTCGCGGCACTCGCGGCGCCACCGACCACACTCGCCCCGGCCTGCACGCCACCGCTGACGATGCTGCTGACCGAGCCGACCACCAGCGTCGCCGTCACCAGCGTTGCCACGCACCAGGCCAGAAAGCCGTGGGCAGTGTCACGGAAGTAAACTTCATCACCGTGCATGTACGCCCACTTCACCCGCAAACGACCGGCGATGTAACCGCCCAGTCCGGAAGCCACGATTTGCGTAGCCGCCAACCAGACAATCGTTGAAATACCCAGGCCCTTGGCACTCACCCCTTCATTGGCCCACGGCGACACCGCCGAAAAACCCAGGCCAAAGCCGAGCAGCACGAGAATCAGCGACAACGCTGCCGCCGCAGCGGCCCCTGCGAAGATCGCGCCCCAGGACACGCCTGAGAGCGTGCTCGTTTCTTCGAGGGCCGGATAGAAACCATCAGAGGATCTATTCATTGTTATATCGCTCCAGGCAGGAAAGATGGTGATACAACTCTTCAACGGAGGAAGTGCAGTCACCGTGCCAGTCGCCAACCTTAAATAAATCGCGGTTTTTCAATAAGTTATAAAGTTTGAACTTCCAATGGCCTTGCAATTTGCAAGGAACTGTCAGTAACGGCGGGTTTTATGCATTGCATACGAACTACTTGCGCTTGTAACTCTTATTACCGCTGGGCGTGAGGCAATACACCCCGCCCCTAGGTCCCGTGCAGAATGTACCGCTGCCACATGTGCAACCATCGGCGCTCTGCAACAGCGTTTGCAGGCGAGCCTGGCTGGTGCCGCCATACATCGCCGAGCAACTTTTCTTCGAGCCACTGATGGAGCCATCGTTACACAGGAACAGATCGCCATCGCAGCGATCGATACCGCCCTTTTTTCCCGAGCACGGTGTATTGCCCGCCCAGGCGGATCCGCTAGTAACGCAGAGCAGCAACAGGACAATCGGCATCCAGCCACGACAAATCAAAGTGCGCACAATCCAACTTCCTATTAGAGTTATGGCCGAATGATATCAATATTCCGGGCAGGCTTATGAATCAACATGAAAGTTAATTTAAAAAGTCGCCGACGTTTCTTGGCAAAATGCCCACACCTTCGCCATGAACTGACTACCAGGCCCGCCCTATGACCCGCATCTTGACCATCGAAGACGACGCCGTGACCGCCCGGGAAATCGTTGCCGAATTGAGCAGCCACGGCCTCGACGTGGATTGGGTCGACAACGGCCGCGAAGGTCTGGCGCGCGCGGTCAGCGGCAACTACGACCTGATCACCCTCGACCGCATGCTGCCCGAGCTCGATGGTCTGGCGATTGTCACCACGCTGCGGACCATGGGCGTGGCCACGCCGATCCTGATGATCAGCGCCCTCTCCGACGTCGATGAGCGTGTGCGCGGCTTGCGCGCGGGCGGTGACGATTACCTGACCAAACCGTTCGCCACCGATGAAATGGCCGCCCGGGTCGAAGTCCTGCTGCGCCGGCAGAACACCGTGACCGCCCAGGCCACCACGTTGCGGGTGGCGGATCTGGAGCTCAACCTGATCAGCCATGAAGCCAGCCGCGACGGTCAGCTGCTGATGCTGTTGCCCACCGAGTACAAGTTGCTGGAATTCCTGATGCGCAACACCGGGCAGATTCTGTCGCGGATGATGATTTTCGAAGAGGTCTGGGGTTACCACTTCGACCCCGGCACCAACCTGATCGACGTGCACATCGGCCGGCTGCGCAAGAAGATCGACCCGCCCGGCAATCTCCCATTGATCCGGACCGTGCGAGGCTCGGGTTATGTCATTGCCGAACCCGTCTAAAGGCTGGCGTTCCTCCAGCAGCCGCCTGCTGGCGCTCTACAGTTCGCTGTTCGTGCTCTGGAGCGGCATTCTCATGGGGGTCATGTACTACGAGGTGTCCGATTACCTGGACAACCTGGCCAAACACTCGCTGATGCAGCGCCAGCATTTGTTTTCGCGCTTTCAAGGCGAACAACTGATGGACGCCCTCGCCGTCAGCATGACCTTCGACATTCGCGGCATCGACGCCTATGGCCTGTTCGATAGTCAGCATCGCTACCTCAATGGCGCCCTGCAGCACATTCCCGAAGACCTGCCGCTGGACGGCAAGATTCACATGCTCAGCGACTGCGCCGACTCCGACGACCCGACCCTGCCTGCTGACAGCTGCGACGCCGTGGCGACCCAGACCCGGGATGGACGCTGGCTGGTGCTGGTGCGCGATAACGGTTCGTTATTCGCCGTGACCCGGATCATCCTCCACGCGTTATTCTGGGGCGTGACCCTGACAATCCTGCCGGGCATCGCCGGCTGGCACTTGTTGCGCCGCCGCCCCTTGCGGCGCATACGCGGGATTCAGGCCAGTGCCGAGGCCATCGTCGCCGGCGACCTGACCCGCCGCCTGCCATTGTCCAATCGCCGCGATGAGCTGGACATGCTCGCCGCCATCGTCAACGCCATGCTCGAACGTATTGAACGCTTGATGAACGAGGTCAAGGGCGTCTGCGACAACATTGCCCACGACCTGCGCACACCGCTGACGCGCCTGCGGGCGCAGCTGTACCGGATTCAGCAACAGGCTGATGAGGGTTCGACGCTGGCGGTGCAACTGGACTCAGTGCTCGGTGAGGCCGACACCTTGATGGCGCGCTTTCGAGGGTTGTTGCGGATTTCCGAGCTGGAAGATCGTCAGCGCCGTTCGGGTTTTGTGCAGCTGGATCCGGTGCCGTTGTTGCAAGAGCTGCACGACTTTTATCTGCCGTTGGCGGAAGAAGGCGAACTGGTTTTCAAGCTGCAACTGCCTGACATCTTGCCGCCACTGAATGGCGACCGCGCGTTGCTCTTCGAAGCGGTAGCGAACCTGCTGAGCAACTCGATCAAGTTCACACCGCCGGGTGGCGAGGTGATTTTGCGGGGGGTCAATGAGGGTGGGCATACGCGGATCGAAGTGCTCGATTCGGGGGCAGGGATTCCGGAGGCAGAGCGGGAGGCCGTGTTCCAGCGGTTCTATCGTGCAGAGGGCGGCAACCAGAAAAGCGGGTTCGGGCTAGGGCTGTCGATCGTGGCGGCGATTGTGAGCTTGCATGGGTTTACGCTTGAAGTCGGTACCAGTGAACTCGGCGGTGCGCGGTTGGTGCTGGATTGCCGGCAAAGCTTGATTCCCCAGACCTGACGTTAACTCAAGAACAAAGTAGATCCCTGTGGGATTGGCGGTGTTTTCAGTAGCCCACCACCCCTTCTTCATGCATCTGCCGCAACAGCACTGCCCCGTTTTCCATAAACTCCGACGCCCCAGCCATCCCCGCTTCCACCGCCAATCCTTCCAGCTGCTCACGCCCGTCCAGTTGAGGAAATTCCTCAATCCGCTGCAACAACCGCCAGGCCAACGGGCTCAGTGCAGAAAACTTCACACTCCAGTCCTGCGCCCGACGCACCAACAGCAATGTCGGCTGAGCCGGCGCTGTCTGCGGTTGATAATCCGGCCCCACCAATTGCACCGGCCAGGCATACGCCAACGGCCAGGCCAGCGGCGAAACCTGCAACGGTCGGTCCAGCAACAACCCGGCATCGCTCAGCGGCAACGGTTCGGCCTCAGACTGCTGCAACGCCATCTCGACCCACTCGTAATGCGCCAGCTCCACCATGAACGGCGGCCACGACCCTTCGCTCAACGCTTGCGGTTCCGAGGCCAGGAACTCGACGAACTCCTTGGCGATCTCACCGAATTTCGGCGTGTGCGCGCGGTAGTCGCGCAGGAAAATCCGTACCAGTGAACGCCAGTGTTCATCACCGAGAATCTTGATCAGCACCGGAAACGTCCCGCTGAGCAACGACGACAGGTTCGCGAAAATCAGGTCGCGGTAAACCTGCGCCCGTGTCACGTCCATCCCGGCCGGTGGCGCGCAATGCTCGGGATCGCGCAGGTAAAGGCCCAAGGTGTTTTGCTGTTGAAACAGGCTCGGCTTATCCACGCTTCACCCCCTCGATTTGCAGACGGCGGATGGTCTGCAATTCGGCTACCAGTTCGGAAAATGCCGGAAAGTTGAAGTCCCGCTCCAGCAGCGTCGGTTGCGCGCCGAAGCGAGCATAAGCCTCTGCCAGCAACGACCAGACCACTGGTTTGACCGAAGCGCCGTGGGTGTCGATTTTCAAGGTGTCAGACTCATCGAAATGCCCGGCGACGTGCATGGCCACCACCCGGCCCGAATCGATGCCGGCCAGAAAGGTCTGCGGATCGAAACCGTGATTGATCGAGTTGACGTAGACGTTGTTGACGTCCAGCAGCAGGTCGCAATCGGCCTCGCGCAATACCGCGTTGGTGAAGGTCAGCTCGTCCATGTCCTGTTGTGGCGCGGCATAGTAGGAGACGTTTTCCACCGCCAGGCGCCGACCAAGAATGTCCTGGGCCTGACGAATTCGCGCGGCGACGTGGTGCACCGCTTCTTCGGTAAAGGGCAGCGGCAGCAGGTCATAAAGGTGACCGTCATCGCCGCAGTAGCTCAAGTGTTCGCTGTACAGCGGCACCTTGTAGTGATCGAGGAAAACCCGGACTTCCTGCAGAAACCCGACGTCCAGCGGTGCCGGGCCGCCCAATGACAGTGACAAGCCATGACAGGACAACGGATGGCGCTCGGCCAGGGCACGCAACGCATGACCATGAGCGCCACCGATACCGATCCAGTTTTCCGGCGCGACTTCCAGAAAATCGAAATCGCCCACGCGGGCTGCCTGAAGGTCCTTCATTAAACCGCGACGCAAACCGAGCCCGACGGTCGCCTTCGCTGATGTGATGGGGGTCTGCATTGGTGTCGATCTCAATGATTGCCAGGACGCAATCACAGTTAACCGAAAGGATGTATCGGGTCTGTGTTCGGCAATGCCCTGATAGTGCAGGGAACTGTATCGGGAAGCCTGTCAGATACAGTGCAATACACAACACAAATCCCCTGTGGGAGCGGCGGTGCGGCGATCCGACTTGCTCGCGAAGGCGGTGTGTCAGGCAACATCATTGTCGACTGGAGGTCCGCCTTCGCGAGCAAGCCCGCTCCCACAGGGGTCCAGTGTCAGTCAGGGAAATGTAACTTTCGTCGCTCAAGGCAGCGGCGCACGGCCCCCGGACTAAACTTAGTGCACGCAGGACGTGCTTATCGTCCTGTTCATTCCAACGACCACCGTTCAGAGGTGAACGCCTCGGAAAACAAGGCCTCTGGACTGTGATCCTGCTGAAGGAGCACACGTGATGGACGAGGCAAGACTCAATGATTTCATGGGCAAACTGGTGAACGACATGGGCGGCGCGGCGATGCTCGCCAACGTCATCCTCGGCGAAGAGCTCGGACTGTACCGGGCCATGGCCGACAGTCAGCCAGTCACCCCTGAAGCCCTCGCCGACAAAACCGGCTGCAACACCCGCCTGCTGCGCGAATGGCTCAGCGCCCACGCCGCTTCCGGTTACATGGAACACCGCGACGGCCAGTTCCGCCTGCCCGAAGAGCAAGCCCTGGCATTGGCAATCGAAGACTCGCCGGTCTATGTGGCGGGTGGCATCGGGGTGGTCGCATCGTTTTTCCATGACAAGGACAAACTGGTCAACGCCATGCGCGGCGACGGTGCCCTCGCCTGGGGCGATCACCATCCGTGCATGTTCAGCGGCACGGAGCGGTTCTTCCGGCCAGGTTATAAAGCGCACCTGGTCGCCGAATGGCTGCCGGCGCTCGAAGGCGTGGTCGCCAAACTGGAGGCTGGCGCCAAGGTGGCGGATATCGGCTGCGGCCACGGCGCCTCCACCGTGATCATGGCCCAGTCGTTTCCGGAATCGCGGTTCGTCGGTTTCGACTACCACGCGCCTTCCGTCACCGTCGCCACCCAGCGCGCCGAAGAAGGTGGCGTGGCCGGGCGTGCGCGGTTCTTCCAGGGTACGGCAAAAAGCTTCCCCGGCGACGACTATGACCTGGTCTGCTACTTCGACTGCCTGCACGATATGGGCGACCCGGTGGGCGCGGCGCGGCACGCTTATGACGCGCTAAAACCGGATGGCACGGTGCTGCTGGTAGAGCCGTTCGCCAACGACTCGCTCGATGACAACACCAACCCGGTTGGCCGCTTGTTCTACGCCGCCTCGACCTTCATCTGCACCCCGAACTCGCTGTCCCAGGAGGTCGGCCTCGGGCTCGGCGCCCAGGCTGGCGAGGCGCGTTTGCGCAAGGTCTTCACTGAGGCCGGGTTCAAGACGTTCCGGCGGGCCACGGAAACGCCGTTCAACCTGATTCTGGAGGCGCGCAAGTAAACCCGATCCCTGTAGGAGCACAGCTTGCTGGCGATGGTGTGTTTGAAATCGCCATCGCCAGCAAGCTGTGCTCCTACAGGGTTGTCGGCCAATGCTACCCTGCAAACACTCATGGTCCACCGGAGTGTTGAACATGCTCGACAGCCACATCCGCGAACAACTCGGCCACCTTCAGCAGTTAATGGCCGAGCAGCCGTTTGTGGTCCTGACCGGCGCCGGTATCAGCACTCCGTCGGGCATTCCGGACTACCGCGATAATCAAGGCGTGCGGCGTGGCCGGCAACCGATGATGTATCAGGAGTTTCTCTCGGCGCCCGAATCCCGGCGTCGCTATTGGGCGCGGGCGATGCTCGGTTGGCCGCGGGTGCGCCAGGCTCAGCCGAACGTGGCCCACGAGGCCTTGGCCCGTTTGCAAAGTTCGCAGCAGATCAGCGGGCTGATCACTCAAAACGTCGACACCCTGCACGACCAGGCCGGCAGCCATGACGTCATCGAACTCCACGGCAGCCTGCACCGGGTGTTGTGCCTGGACTGCGGGAAACGCAGCGAGCGGGATTCGATCCAGCAATTGATGGAAGCGCAGAATCCGTATCTGGCCGGCGTGGATGCGGTGCAAGCCCCGGATGGCGACACGCTGCTGGATGCAGCGTTTGAGGCACGTTTTCAGGTACCGCATTGCCCGCACTGCGCAGGTGAGCGGATGAAGCCGGACGTGGTGTTTTTTGGCGAGAATGTGGCGCAGATAACGGCGGCCAAAGCGATGGCGGCGGTCGAAAAGGCTGCGGGGTTGTTGGTGGTCGGGTCTTCGTTGATGGCGTATTCAGCGTTTCGGTTGTGCCGGGCGGTGGCGGATCAGGGGAAACCGTTGATTGCGATTAATTTGGGGAAGACTCGGGCGGATGACCTTCTAGATTTGAAAATAGAGGCCTCGTGCGAGCAACTTTTACCCCTACTGACGCAACACCTCTCGCGCTGATCAACCTAAAACCCTGTGGGAGCGAGCCTGCTCGCGATAGCGGAGTATCAGTCAACACTGATGTCGGATGTGCCGAGCTCTTCGCGAGCAGGCTCGCCCCCACAAGTGATTGTGATCAGTGCATAGAAACCTGTTGGCCCAGGTTTTCGGCTTTAAGAATATCGAACAGCGCCTGCGCCGCCGCCGACAGTTCCACCCCTGGCTTGGTCAGCACCCCAATCGCCCGCTCCACCACAGGATCGCGCAAGGTAATGCACCGCGCGCCCAATTCCAGCATCTGCCCGACGCACAACGCCGGCACTGCACTCACCCCCAAACCGCTGGCCACCATCCGCCCAACCGTCGCCAACTGATGGCTTTCAAACTCCACCGGCAATTTCATCCCACGCGCCTGCAAGTGCTCTTCGAGCATCACCCGCACCGTGGACGGTCGCTGCAAAGTAATGAACGGCTCCTTGAGCAAGGTCTGCCAATCGATGTCTTCCAGTTCCGCCAAAGGAGAATCCTTCGACACAACGGCCACAAACCGGTCCATGTACAACGGCGTGAATGCCAGCGACGAACTCTGATTCGGTTCAAACGCCACCCCCAGCTCAACCTGCCGGTCACGCACCATCTCCAGCACCTGCTCGTTGATCACGTCATTCACCGTGACGTTGACCTTCGGATAGCGCGCCCGAAAGGTTTTCAGGATCGGCGGCAGCAGGTTGCCGGCAAATGAGGGCATCGCCGCCAGCGTCACGCGACCGCGCTGGAGGGTGAAGCGTTGGCGCAGCTCATCCTCGGCGTTATCCCAGTCAGCGATCAGGCGACGTGCCAGTGGCACCAGTGATTCTCCTTCTGCGGTCAGCGCGACATTGCGCGTGTTGCGGGTGAACAGGCGCCCGCCCAACCCCTCCTCCAGCGCTTTAATGGTCAGGCTCAAGGCCGATTGCGACAGGTGCAACCGCTCGCAGGCCACGGCAAAACTCAGACTCTGGGCCACGGCCAGGAATGCGCGGATCTGCTTGACTGTCATGTGCGAGTTGCTCCAGTAATTAAGAGTACGGCTTGCCCGCGATGGCTTCCTTGAAATCGCCATCGTCGGATCGCCGCCCGGAGCAGGCTCGCTCCCACAGGGGTTATTGGTGAGTTTTATCTATCAATCAACCTTAAAAATCAACTTAACAAATGAATCCTTCAGCGAGACACTCCTACCCCATACGGCTAGCCAGCCGCCCACAAAGAATAAAAGAGGTGCATATGGCAGGTTTCGACAAGCGCGTGAGTTCCTACGAGGAAGCCCTTGCAGGTCTTGAAGACGGCATGACCGTGATCGCCGGCGGCTTCGGTCTGTGCGGGATTCCGGAAAACCTCATCGCCGAGATCAAGCGCAAAGGCACACGCGACCTCACCGTGGTTTCCAACAACTGCGGCGTCGACGGTTTCGGCCTCGGCGTGCTGCTGGAAGACCGGCAGATCCGCAAGGTGGTGGCGTCCTACGTCGGCGAGAACAAACTGTTCGAAGACCAACTGCTTAAAGGCGAAATCGAAGTGGTCCTGACCCCCCAAGGCACCCTCGCCGAAAAAATGCGCGCAGGCGGTGCCGGCATCCCGGCGTTCTTCACCGCCACCGGCGTCGGCACTCCCGTTGCCGACGGCAAGGAAGTCCGCGAATTCCATGGCCGCAAGTACCTGATGGAAGAATCCATCACCGGTGACTTCGCCATCGTCAAAGGCTGGAAAGCCGACCATTTCGGCAACGTCATCTATCGCCACACCGCCCAGAACTTCAACCCGCTGGCCGCCACCGCGGGCAAGATCACCGTGGTCGAAGTCGAAGAAATCGTCGAACCCGGCGAGCTGGACCCGGCGCAGATCCACACCCCTGGCATCTACGTCGACCGGGTCATTTGCGGCACGTTCGAGAAGCGCATCGAACAGCGCACCGTGCGTAAGTGATCCCCTGCCCCCGGACCGAATGAAGGAATAACAACAATGGCACTTTCCCGCGAACAAATGGCTCAACGCGTCGCCCGCGAAATGCAGGACGGCTTCTACGTGAACCTGGGCATCGGCATTCCGACCCTGGTCGCCAACTACATCCCTGAAGGCATGGAAGTCATGCTGCAGTCGGAAAACGGCTTGCTGGGCATGGGTCCCTTTCCTACTGAAGAAACCATCGATGCCGACATGATCAACGCCGGCAAACAAACGGTGACTGCGCGTATCGGCGCGTCGATCTTTTCCTCCGCCGAGTCCTTCGCGATGATCCGCGGTGGTCATGTCGACCTGACCGTACTCGGTGCGTTTGAAGTGGACGTGGAAGGCAACATCGCCTCGTGGATGATCCCCGGCAAACTGGTCAAGGGCATGGGCGGCGCCATGGACCTGGTGGCCGGCGCAGACAACATCATCGTCATCATGACCCACGCGTCCAAGGACGGTGAGTCCAAGCTCCTGTCCAAATGCAGCCTGCCGCTGACCGGTGCCGGGTGCATCAAGCGTGTGCTGACCGACCTGGCTTACCTGGAAATCGAAAACGGCGCGTTCATTCTCAAGGAACGCGCACCGGGCGTCAGCGTCGAGGAGATTGTCGCCAAGACCGCCGGTAAACTGATCGTGCCGGATCATGTTCCGGAAATGCAGTTCGCTGCCCAGTGAGGAATCATTCCATGCAAGAAGTCGTCATTGTCGCCGCCACCCGCACCGCCATCGGCAGTTTCCAGGGTGCCCTGGCCAACGTGTCCGCGGTTGACCTCGGTGCTGCGGTAATCCGTCAGCTGCTGGCGCAAACCGGTCTGGACGTTGCTGAAGTCGATGAAGTGATCATGGGCCAGGTGTTGACCGCCGGCGCCGGACAAAACCCTGCGCGCCAGTCGGCAATCAAGGCCGGCCTGCCCTTCACCGTGCCTGCGATGACCCTGAACAAGGTCTGCGGCTCGGGCCTCAAAGCCCTGCACCTGGCCACTCAGGCGATTCGCTGCGGCGATGCCGATGTGATCATTGCCGGCGGCCAGGAAAACATGAGCCTGTCCAATTACGTCATGCCCGGTGCGCGCACCGGTCTGCGCATGGGTCACGCGCAAATCGTCGACACCATGATCAGCGACGGTTTGTGGGATGCGTTCAACGATTACCACATGGGCATCACCGCCGAGAACCTGGCCGAGAAGTACAGCCTGACTCGCGAGCAACAAGACGCCTTCGCCGCAGCCTCGCAGCAGAAAGCCACGGCCGCCATCGAAGCCGGGCGTTTTGCCGATGAGATCACGCCGATCCTGATTCCTCAGCGCAAGGGCGACCCAGTCGCCTTCCAGGTTGACGAACAGCCACGGGCCGGCACCACCGCTGAAGCACTGGGCAAACTGAAACCGGCCTTCAAAAAGGACGGTTCGGTGACCGCTGGTAACGCCTCGTCCCTGAACGACGGTGCCGCCGCCGTGATCCTGATGAGCGCGGAAAAGGCCAAGGCCCTCGGCCTGCCCGTGCTGGCGAAAATCGCGGCTTACGCCAACGCGGGCGTAGACCCGGCGATCATGGGCATCGGCCCGGTCAGCGCGACTCGTCGTTGCCTGGACAAGGCCGGCTGGTCCATCGACCAACTGGACCTGATCGAAGCCAACGAAGCCTTCGCTGCACAATCGCTGGCGGTGGCCAAGGACCTGGAATGGGACCTGAACAAGGTCAACGTCAACGGCGGCGCTATCGCCCTGGGCCACCCGATCGGTGCGTCGGGTTGCCGAGTGCTGGTGACTCTGCTGCATGAAATGATCAAGCGTGACGCCAAGAAAGGCCTCGCCACCCTGTGCATCGGTGGTGGTCAGGGCGTGGCACTGGCGATCGAGCGGGCGTAAAGCGTTCAACAGATGGCGCGGGGACCCACGAATATCCGTTCGCCGTCTGGCAAAACACCCGGTGCGACTCACGTCGCACCGGGTTCTTTTTGCCTGGCTGTCAGGCAAATTTCACCAGGTTCAGCACCGGCAGCGGACCGCCTGGAAACTGCACCAGCCGCGCCCCGACACTCAATTCCCCAAGATCAATCCCGAAGAAGCCCAGCTGTTCGATCAGCGCCGCCACTTGAGCTTTCGCATCGGCATCATCACCCGAGAGAAACAGCACCCGCCGCCCGCCCTCCGCCGCTGGATCGCTTTCCAGAAAACGTGCCTGAAGGTGATTGAACGCCTTCACCACCCGCGCACCGGGCACCCATTCGGCAAACACTTCGCTGGATGTGCGCCCCTGCAAATCCACCGCCTTGAACGATGGCGCCTCGATTGAGTTGTTGGCGTCGATGACAATCCGTCCGTCAAAATTCGGCAGGCCGGCGAGCGCGGTCGGCAACTTCGACCAATTGACCGCGACCAGCACGATGGCTTGCGCGGCGGCTTCCTCGCGGGTTCCGGCACGCGCCGTTGGCCCGAGTTCTTCCACCAGCGAGGCCAGGCTTTGCGGGCCACGGCTGTTGGCAATAACCACTTCAATGCCTTGACGCGACAGTGCTCTGGCAAAGGCTGCGCCGATTGCGCCGGCGCCGATGATTCCGATGGTGCTCATGGTTGTTCACTCCGTGGGTTGTCGTTGGAGTGAATACTGCGCTTGCCATTAGCGCTTGATTAGCGGGTAATGCCTTGAATGATCTTCAAGCATGACTAGCAGGTGATTCCCATGGAAACCCTCGCCAACCTCGAATCCTTCGTCCGCAGCGCCGAGACCGGCAGTTTTTCCGCCGCCGCACGGGTGCTCGCGCTGACCCCAGCCGCTGTCAGCCGCAACGTGGCGATGCTCGAACGCAACATCGGCGTGCGGCTGTTCCAGCGCTCGACCCGCAAGCTGTCCCTGACCGAAGCCGGGGAACGCTTTCTGACGAGCATCGGCGGCAATCTGGAAGCGTTACAGACAGCAATCAGCGCGGTGAGCAGCGACCAAGGTGAGCCGACGGGCGTGCTCAAGATCAGTCTGGCGCCGACGTTTGGCATCGGCCATGTCTTGCCGCTGCTGCCAGCGTTTCTGGCGCGCTACCCATTGATTCGCCCGGAATGGCACTTCGAAAACCGCCCCGTGGATTTGATTGCCGAAGGGTATGACGCGGCCATTGGCGGCGGTTTCGAGTTAATGCCCGGTGTGGTGTCGCGGACGTTGGCGGCGGCGCATGTGGTGGCGGTCGCCTCTCCCGCCTACCTCGCAGGACGCAGCCTGCCCGACAGTCCGGCAGACCTGTCCGGACACACCGGCATTGTGATGCGCGGCACCCGCACCGGGCGGATTCGCCAATGGCTGATGCACGATGGCGCAGGCAACGAAGCACCGGCCAATCTGAATGAACACATTGTGTTCAATGACCCGGCCGCCATGCGCGAAGCGGCGATACTCGGCCTGGGCGTGACGCTGCTGGTGTTGCCGGATGTGCTGGCGAACATCCAGCGCGGCGAACTGGTGCGCCTGCTGCCCGACTGGCACGCCGACGCGGGGCCGATTTCGCTGTATTACCCGAGCCGGACGTTAATGCCGGCCAAGACCAGGGTGTTCATCGAGTTTGTGGTCGAGGCGTTTTCACACCACTGACAGACTGATAGTTCCCACGCCGCACCGCGCTGGCCTCACGCTTTTTTGGTGTACGCAAAACCCTGTAGGAGCTGAGCTTGCTCCGGGCGGCGATCCGACGATGACGGCGGCACATTCAATATTGAATAGCCTGTCAGATCGCCATCGTCGAATCGCCGCCCGGAGCAAGCTCGGCTCCTACACAGGCATGTCGTGATTGAAACCTTCATTTTTGTATACAAAATCACGACATCTATAGAGCAATCCCGCCCACGCAATGCTAACGTTGCCGCCTCACTCAGGTCGGAGGTGCGGGCGTGCTGCTACTCAAACTGCTGGTCATCCCAGGATTTCTCTTGCTGATTTCCCTGGCCGGTAAACGCTGGGGACCGAGTGTCGCCGGTTGGCTGTCGGGGTTGCCGGTGGTGGTCGGGCCGATTCTGTTCTTTCTCGCCATCGAGCAGGGCCAGGTGTTCGCCGCTCAATCGGCGACGGCAGCGCTGTCGGCGATGTTCGCGATGATTGCCTTTTGCGTGACCTACGCTCAGGTTGCACAACGCGCGAAGTGGCCGTGGGCGCTGGTGATTTCGCTGTTGGTCTGGGCCACGGCGGCCGTTGTGCTGTCGTTGATTCCGCCGTCCCTGGTGTTCTCGGTGATCGCTGCCGCGACTGCCCTGCTGGCGGCGCCGTATCTGTTTCCCTCGGTACAGCCGATCGTTTCGGCCCCGGCGCCGAAGTCCGACAAATTGCTGTTACGCATGATTGCCGGCGCCCTGCTCACCCTCGCTGTCACATTGTTGGCCAGCACCGTCGGTGAACGCTGGAGCGGTCTGCTCGCGGTGTTCCCGGTGCTGGGCAGCGTGATGGCGGTGTTCTCCCAGCAAACCCGCGGCCCGGCATTTACCGCTGCATTGTTGCGGGCCACCGCGACCGGGATGTATTCGTTCGCCGCGTTTTGCCTGGTGTTGGCGCTGACGTTGCCGAATTTTGGTTGGTGGGGATTCGCGATGGGAGTGGTGGTTTCGTTGGGGATGTTGTTGGTGACGAAGAGACTGGTCATGGGTTCAAAAGACAGTTCGACCGTATCAAAGAACTTGCAGAAGGCCGACACGTAACACCATGGTCTTAAAGAGAACTCTTTTGTCTCAGAGTCAGGCGTAACGCTGTCCCTGCCACAGGACTGAGGGCTGCCAGAAAGTGGATTCCATGGGATGATTGCGGCGAACGCGCGACCATCCACTGGAGTTTCTGAATGTCATTGTTGAGTAAAAAAGCCGTTGTCCTGTTGTTGACGGCGGTTGCCAGTCTGGGAGCGCTGAATGCGCAGGCCGCCAAGGCCACTGCCAGCGATGCCGCGCCGGCACAGAACGTCTCGATGCTCGGCGGCAAGTTCAAGTTCAGCCTGCCTAAAGGCTTCGTCGCCAACCCGCTGCCTGCCGGCGACGCGACCACCGGCACCGCCGGGGCAACGGGCACCATGTACACCAATCAGGCGACTAAAACCGTCGTGATCGCCGCTGAAAACACCATCCCCGGCGGCCTCAACGTCAAAGACAACGACGGTCAGTTCCTCGACTCCGTGGCGTCTGACTTCGCCACCCAACAAGCCACGGCGCTGCCGGACTTCACCAAACTCAGTGAAAAAAGCCTGACCCAGAAAGGCACTGGCCTGGGGTTGCGGCAGATCGACAGCACCGCCACCCAAGGCGGCGGCAAAACCCTCGACACCACGCTGATGGCCGCGTCCAACACGCGCATGGCGATCATTCAGGTGATTTCCCGCCTCAGCGACAATGCTGGCCACGAGACGCTGGTCAAACAGATCGTCACCGGCAAGTAAGCGTCAGGGATTGAGACGCTGCAACCAGGCGCTCAAGTCCTGCATTTCGGCAGCACTGATGCTGTGACCGACGCCAGGGTAGGCATGAAATTCAGGCTTGAGTGACAGGCTCTGCAACAGGCTGTCGGCGTCCGTGCCGTCAATGTACGGAAGGCATTTGTCCGCGGTGCCATGACCGATGAAAATCGCCAGCTCCTGGCGCTTTTCATCCGGTTTCAGTTCGGACCTGAGCACCGGCAGAATCCGCCCGCTCAACGCCGCGATCCCGCCCACCGCCTCGGGGTGACGCAGGGCCACCTCGTAGGACATGATCGCGCCCTGGCTGAAACCCACCAGAAACACCTTGCTCGGTTCGGTGTGATATTTCTTCGCCGCTTGTGCAACGAAATCCTGCAGCACCTGGCCGCTGGACTTCAGATCATCGGTCTCACCGTTGTAGGCCGCGTTGCCCTTCTCGCGAAACCACTTGTAACTGCCCTCCTCCATCACCATCGGTGCGCGTACCGACAGGTAGTTGTATGACGCAGGCAGTTCATCCTTGATGTCGAACAGGTCCTCCTCGTTACTGCCAAAACCGTGGAGGAAAATCACCAGGGGCTGATTGCGCGATTCGGGGTTGGCCTGCTCCAGGTACTTGAGTGGCAGATCGGTTTGCAGCGGGATTTGAGCGTGGACGGCGGTGGACGCCAGGAGTGTCAGCAGAGCGAGAAACTTCAACATAAACCTTCCTTCACAAGTGCAGGATTCGGGGCAAAGCCTAACACTGTGAATCGGGATGTCGATAATTGGCTGGACATCTTCGCCACTTCATCGGGCCTCTTCGCGAGCAAGCCCGCTCCCACCGTTGACCGCATTAGTCCAGACAACTCGGTCAACTGTGGGAGCGGGCTTGCTCGCGAAGGCGGCCTCGAAAACGACTAAAATCCTCAGTCGTTAATCAACTTCCCGACCCGAATCGGCTCGCGCCCCGCGACCTTCGCCTGCCAGGTGCCCGGCTGGGTATAGCGCCCGCGATCGATGGCAAACAACACCCCACTGGTCCCGGCGCAAACAGTCGTGACCCGATCATTCAGCGGATCGACCACTTCAAACAGCGCATCTCCCTTCTCCACCCATTCACCCGAATCGCGCAGGAAACTGACGACCCCGTGATGCGGCGCGAACAGGTATTGGGTGCCTTCGAACGGCATGCCTTCACAGCATTCGCTCGGGGCCGCAGGCCAAGTGCCTTTGATGAAACCCTGTTCGGCGAGGAACCCGAGAATCGCCTCGCAATTGGCTTGAGCCTGATCGACTCGCGTATCACCCATGCTGCCCAGCTCCAGCGTCGTCGCCAGGTTGGCCGGCGGGATCGCGGCTTCAGGGAAAGCCCTGGCCAGGCGCAACCACGGGGTTGAACACGACTCATCGAATGAACTGCCGCCAGAATCTTCGCAGAGCAACGCCACCCCGGCCTTCAAACGCGCCGCCAGGGATTGCCACTGAGACCAGTGTTGCGGCAAGGCATACAGATGAATCGCCGCATCGAAATCACAATGCAGATCCAGGGTGATGTCGGCCTCACAGGCGTGGCGCAGCAGCAAGCGGTGCATAGCTTCAAGTTGCGAGGCCGGTGCCGGCAAATCGTCGAGTACCTGGCCCATGGTCTGGCGAATCAGCGCAATGTTGGCCGCCGCATCACTGCCCAACCGATCGCCGATCAACTCGGCCACCGGTGCGCTGAGTTCGACGAAGGAGCGGTTGAAGTTCTTGCCACTGCCCAGCTCGAAGCGGCCCATGTGGCTGCCTTGCAGGTGCTGATCGAGACCGATGGGATTGGCCACCGGGACCAGTTCAATCACGCCCTGCAACTGGCCCTGGGTTTCGAGTTCGGCCAGACGCTTTTTCAGTTCCCACGCCGTGCGCATGCCCGGCAGTTCATCCGCGTGCAGGCTGGCCTGGATGTAGACCTTGCGGGTGCCCGCGCCAAAACGAAACACGCTGAGGGTGCGTTCGGTGCCCAGGTGACTCCAGGGCAGTGAATGGTCGATGCGTTGCATGGGGTGCTCCTGTGTTCGCGTGCTGCGCAGAATAAATCATCAAGGCATAAAAAAAGTGGCAACCGCGTCAACGGTTGCCACTTTTTTGAACGGCGTGATTACTGGCCGTAAACGTCAAAGTCGAAGTACTTGTCTTGCACTTGCTTGTACTTGCCGTTGGCGCGGATTTCGTTGATGGCGGTATTGAATTTCTCTGCCAGGGCGGTATCGCCCTTGCGCACAGCAATACCGGCGCCGCCGCCGAAGTACTTGGCGTCTTCGTAGGTCGGGCCGACGAAAGCGAAGCCTTTACCGGCGTCGGTTTTCAGGAAACCGTCGTCCAGGTTGACCGAGTCGGCCAGCATCGCGTCGAGACGACCGGCGACCATGTCCAGGTTGGCTTCCTGCTGGGAGCCGTAGCGAACCAGATTGATACCGGCCGGCACCAGCACTTCAGTGGCGAAGCGGTCGTGGGTACTGGCGCGCAGCACACCGACTTTCTTGCCTTTGAGTTCGGTCAGCGGGTCTTTGATGTCGGTGCCTTCCTTCATCACGAAGCGCGCCGGGGTGTGGTAGTACTTGATGGTGAAGTCGACGTTCTTTTTGCGATCGTCGGTGATGGTCATGGACGACAGGATCGCGTCGATTTTCTTGACCTTCAGCGCCGGGATCAGGCCGTCGAACTCTTGCTCGACCCAGGTGCACTTCACTTTCATCTGCTCGCACAGTGCGTCGCCGATGTCCACGTCGAAACCGGTGAGTTTGCCGTCAGGGTTTTTCATCGAGAATGGCGGGTAACCGGCTTCGATACCGAGACGGATCGGCTTGGCGTCTTCGGCCACAGCCGTCAGAGACAACATCGACAGTGCCAGAGCACCGAACATCACTAGCTTCTTCATTTATAACTCCTGTGTGCGGAGGCTTTTATTGGCAGATTTCGGTAGGTGAAGACCGAAGTGGCCGGCAGTCTAGAGCGGCTCAAGGAGGGCAAATTGTGTTTAAGCGACAAATACTTATAGAAATGCAGCCGAAAGATTCAAGTCCCTTGAAGCGTGCGCCAAGCCGGTGCAAAGACTGTAGGACAAGCCCTTTTTTCAGACAAAACCTACAAGCAAAAACTACAAGAGAGCCCTATGCCCACGTTGAACCTGATCCAGCACCACCCCGCCGAAGGTCCCGGCGCCATTGCCACGTGGGCCGCGTCCCGAGGTTTGACCCTGAACGTGTTTCGCGCCGACCTCGGCCAGTTGCCGCCAGTCAGTGCCGCACCCGTGATCCTGTTGGGCGGGCCTTATGAATCCGACGCCGGGCCAGCCTGGCTGGAAGTTGAACGCCAGTGGTTGGCGGGCAGCCTGGATCAAGGCGCGGCGGTGTTTGCGATTTGTCTGGGGGCGCAGTTACTGGCGCTGAGCCTGGGTGGGAATGTGCGGCGGATGGATCGAACCGAAACCGGTTGGACGCCCGTGACCTTTGTCGATGGCCAGACGTTGCAGGTGCTGGAATGGCACGAAGACGCCATCGACCTGCCACCAAACGCTCAGTTGCTGGCCAGCAGTGATCAGTGCGAGCAGCAGATGTATCGCGTCGGGCCAACGCGGGTGGGTTTGCAGTTCCATCCGGAGTGGACGGCTGAATCGGTGGCAACGCTCAATGAACACTTTGCCGAAGAGTCACCGCTGCCCCGGGGTCAACAGGACAGCGCCGCCTATGCAGCCGTGTTTGAGTGGTTGCAGGCGACGCTTGATGAGTGGTGGGCATCCGTTTAGAGCAAGATCAACATTCGCAACCGATCACGGTGCTGGCAGGCCGTTGCAGCGCAACACTCAACTCAAACCCCTCATCCAGCCACCCGGTCACCCCGCCGATCATTTCCTTGACCGGGTAACCCAGCGCCGCCAGTTTCACCGCAGCCTTGTTGGCACCGTTGCAGTGGGGCCCGGCGCAATACACCACGAACACGCTGGTTTTCGGGTAGGCCGCCAGAGCTTCAGCGTTCAGCAGTCGCCCCGGAATATTGATCGCTCCCGGCACATGGCCACGCTCGAACGCGAGCGGGCCGCGCACGTCTACCAGGATAAAATCCACTTCGCTGGCCTGTTGGCTGCCGTGGACGTCGGAACAGTCGGTTTCGAAGGTCAGACGGTTGCTGAAATGCATCAGGGCGATGGCCGATGGGGCGGCGGGAATCTCGCGGACCAGGCTGGTCATGGGCTGTACTCCAAAGTCTCGGTGGGTGTGAGAAGACTTTATCGGCCCGACGCTTGCGGCTACAGTGGCGCACAAGACACTCACCGGGAACTTTCCGCCAAATGCAGCCCACCCCTGGATTGGTCGCGATTCTGGCCTACGACGGCCTCTGTACGTTCGAGTTCGGCATCGCCGTGGAGATCTTCGGCCTGGCCCGCCCGGAGTTCGACTTCCCTTGGTACGAACACCGAATCGCCGCCGTCGATAGGGGCCCGATGCGCGCCATGGGCGGTATTCAGGTGCTGGCCGATGGCGGCATGGAACTGCTCGAAGACGCCCGGACCATCATCATTCCCGGCTGGCGTGATCGCAGCGCCCCGGTGCCTGAGGCATTGATCGCGGCCCTGCGCCAGGCCCATGCCCGGGGTGCGCGGCTGCTGTCGATCTGCTCGGGGGTGTTCGTGCTGGCAGCCACCGGTTTGCTCGACGGTCGCGGCGCCACCACGCACTGGCGTTACGCCGCTGAGTTGGCCGAGCGTTTTCCGAACATTCTGGTGGACCCGGACGTGCTCTATGTCGATTCAGGTCAACTGATCACCTCGGCCGGCAGCGCTGCCGGTATCGATGCCTGCCTGCACTTGGTGGCGCGGGACTTCGGTACGCAGGTGGCCAACTCGGTGGCGCGGCGGCTGGTGATGTCGCCGCAGCGCACCGGCGGCCAGGCGCAGTTCATTCCGATACCGGTCAGTCCGACGCCGCGTAGCGATTTGTCACGCGTCATGCAATGGGCGCGCGAGCGTTTGCATGAACCGCTGGAGGTGCGTGAGCTGGCGAGTGAAGCGGCGATGAGCGAACGGACGTTTCTGCGCCGCTTCACTGAAGCCACCGGCATGCCGCCCAAGGCGTGGTTGCAGCATGAGCGCCTGGCCCGGGCCCGCGAGCTGCTTGAGAGCACCCACCAGAACACCGACCAGATTGCCCAGCGCTGCGGTTATCGCTCGGTGGAGAGTTTTCGGGTGGCGTTTCGCAACGTGGTCGGGGTGCCGCCTTCGGTGTATCGGGAGCGGTTTGGGCACGGGGTAAAAGCGATTTCTTGAGGTGTTCTTTAGGGCCTCTTCGCGAGCAAGCCCGCTCCCACAGTTGACCGAGTAGTTTGGACGGACGCGGTCTAATGTGGGAGCGGGCTTGCTCGCGAAGGCGTCAGCCCAGACACCGATGCGCTCAAGGCTTACGCAACAGATACGTATCCATAATCCACCCATTGGCCAATCGAGCCGCCTTGCGCACTCGTTCAATCTCATCCGCCACCTCCCTGAGCTTGCCGCTGATCAAAATCTCATCCGGCGTCCCCAGGTAAGCCCCCCAGTAAATCTCCGTCTCCTGATCCGCCACCCGATGGTAGGAATCTTCTGCATCGAGCATCACCACCAGGCTGTCGGCATCGCTCACCTGCCCCGCCGCCAACCGTCGGCCAGTGGTGATTTCAATCGAGCGGCCAATGCGGTTCAGCGGCACCTTATGTTGCGCCGCCAGCGCCTGAACACTGGTGATGCCGGGGATCACTTCAAATTCGAAGACACACCGGCCCGAGGCCAGAATCGCCTGCAAGATCCGAATGGTGCTGTCGTACAACGCCGGATCGCCCCACACCAGAAAACCGGCGCACTGCTCGTCAGTCATTTCCTCGCTGATCAACCGTTCGAACGTCTGCTGCTTGGCCAGGTTCAGGTCTTCCACGCTGGCCTTGTAGTCCACATCACCGCGTTCACGCTCCGGGCTGTGGGCTTCGACGAAGCGGTAGTCGCGATCAGTGATGTAGCGCTCGCAGATCTCGCGGCGCAGGTCGATCAGTTTGTCTTTGCTTTGGCCCTTGTCCATGAGAAAAAACACGTCGACAAGGTTCAGCGCTTTCACGGCCTGCATCGTGATGTAGTCGGGGTTGCCGGCGCCGATGCCGATGACCAGAAGTTTTTTCATCAACGTGTTCCCTCAGGGTCCGTGCCCAGCAAGCGCAAGCGCCAGCGGCCGTTAAAGCGCAACTCAATGGCCGACAGCGGTTCAACATCGATCAGGTTGAACGCTGTGCCTTGCAGCACCTGCGTCAGCGCGGCGCGAATGACAAACGGATGGGTGATGGCAACGATGTGTCCCGCAGTGGCCTCCAGCGTTTTCAGCCAAGCGGTCACCCGCTCACCGAGTTGCACCACCGACTCGCCGCCGTGGGGCGCCGAATTCGGATCATCGAGCCAGATTTGTAGCGCTTGGGCTGAGGATTTTTGCAGATCGTCGATCCGCGCGCCTTTCCAGTGCCCGAAATCGCAATCCCTCAACGCCTCGACAATCTCCACGTCACTGCCGAACAACTCGGCGGTTTGCCGGGTTCGCAGTTCAGGTCCACACACCAGTCGCGGCGTCCCCTTGAACTGAGCACGACGCGATCCCCTTGCCGATTGCCAATCCATTTCTATTGGCTCATTCGTAGGAAAACACGCCAATTTTTGTGCGACGGTTCGAGCGTGGCACATCAAAGTCAAACGGGTTGCCTGCACGAAGGATCACTCTGTCGATGAAAATTGAAAACGGCGTCACACCGCGATTTATTGCCAATTGTGCCGTAAGAAGCGCGACCCAGGGCGTTTCGTTTGATCCAGCAAACACAGGTCCTGACTCACACGCACCTGGAAAAAACGGCGATATCCGACACCACTATGGGCGATGGCCTACAAGCTCTGTCGACTTCCATGTAGCCCAAGGCCCACGGGGTTTTTGCCCTGTTTTGGGGCTTTAAAAAACCATCGAAAAATTCACTAGACATGTTGAGTCCGCTACATAAATACTGTTTTAGCAATTTATGAAATGAAACCGACATATTCATCCAGCAGGAGCCCGGATGCCTTCTCTCAGAGACCTGATCACCGATCCCGGCCTGGACCTTACGCCGTCGGAACGCAAAGTCACCCGTGCCTTGCTGGACCAGTACCCGCGTAACGGACTGGGCCCGATGTCACGTTTGGCCGAACATGCCGGTGTCAGCGATCCCACCATCGTGCGACTGGTCAAAAAACTGGGTTTCAGCGGTTATGCCGATTTCCAGGATGCCTTGCTCAGCGACATGGACCACCGCCTCCGCTCCCCCAGCACCCTGTTGCAACCTCGCTCCAATCTTCAGAAAGGCGACGTCTGGAGCCAATATCTGGCGCACAGCCATCGAGCGCTGGTGGACACCCATGCGCTGACCCAACCCGAAGATGTGCGAATTCTGGTGGAATGGCTACTCGACACCCGCCATCAGGTGCATTGCTTCGGCGGGCGCTTCAGCAGTTTCCTCGCCAGTTATTTGCTCAATCACCTGCGCTTGCTGCGGCCAGGCTGTTTCGCCCTGGAAGACAACGCGCAACTGCCCGACCGATTGTTCGACGTGCAGCGTCAGGACGTGGTGCTGGTGTTCGACTATCGCCGCTATCAGTCACAGGCCCTGCGCGTGGCCAATGCGGCGAAAAGTCGCTATGCACGCGTGGTGTTGTTCACCGACATCTATGCTTCACCGTTGCGGGAAATGGCCGACCTGATTATCAGTGCGCCGGTGGAATCGGTGTCGGCCTTCGACACCCTGGTTCCGGCGCTGGCCCAGGTCGAGGCGCTGATCGCCTGCCTGACCCTGCGCAGTCCGGACCTGGCCGATCGCCTGGAAGGCATCGACGCCCTGCGGACCGACTTCGACACCCACCTGCTGGAGGATAAATAAGGATGTTCACGCTCCCCCACCACTCACCTCGGGATTTGCCATTCGTCACCGATCACACCGCGCTGTTGCTGGTGGACATGCAACGCGCCTGGCTTGAGCCGCAGTTCGACCCGCACCTCAACGGACCGGACGCCGAGTACTTCCTGACCCGCACCCACATGCAGGTGGTGCCCAATCAACGCCGGTTGCTCAGCGCCTTTCGCAGCGCCCGGCAAAACGTGTTGCACACGATCATCGAAAGCCTCACCGCCGATGGCCGCGACCGCTCGCTGGACCACAAGCTCTCGGACATGCACTTGCCCAAGGGCAGCCCGCCAGCGCGGATCATCGACGATCTGACCCCGGCAGAAAACGAAATCGTGCTGCCCAAGACCTCGTCCGGAGTCTTCAACTCCACCAACATCGACTACGTGCTGCGCAACCTCGGGACGCGGCACCTGATCATCGCCGGCATCGTCACTGACCAGTGCGTGGACATGGCCGTGCGTGACGCCGCGGACCGCGGTTATCTGGTGACGCTGGTGGAAGATGCCTGCGCGACTTACACGCCCGCGCGGCATCAGGCCTGCCTGAATGCAATCAGGGGTTACTGCTGGATCACCGACACCCAGACGGTACTCGGCCGGTTGCAGGAGATGCAGCCATGAGCGAGCGCCTGTTGCCACTTCCCATGACCACCCTCGTTACCACCGACCTGATCGGCGTGACACGCGGACGCTCCTTTCCCACGGACGAACTCGAGCATTATCAAAGAACGGGGTGTGGCTGGGTGCCGGCCAACAGCGCGCTGACCCCGCAAGACATCATCGCCTACGCCAACCCGTGGGGCGCTTATGGCGATTTGCGGCTGATGCCTGATCTGCACAGCCGAGTGACGGTCAGTAACGGCCCGGATGCCAATGCGCCGGCGCTGGATTTTATGCACAGTGACATTTGCGAAACCGATGGCCGCCCGTGGGGTGCCTGCCCGCGTACAGTGTTGTGCAATGAGGTAGAACGTTATCGCGCCGAGTTGGGCTTGCAGGTCAACGCAGCGTTCGAGCATGAATTCAACTTGAACACCGGCGACGTTGAACACCTGGCGTTTTCCCTGCAAGCCCAGCGTCAGGGTGCCGAATTTGGCGGTTGGCTGCTCAGCGCCCTGCGTGCCGCTGGCGTCGAGCCGGAAATGTTCCTGCCCGAGTACGGCAAGCATCAATACGAAATCACCTGTCGCCCGACCCTTGGGGTGGCGGCTGCCGACCGCGCGGTGAACGTGCGTGAAATCACCCGCGAGATCGCCCGGCAGATGGGCCTGGCGTTGAGCTTCGCGCCCAAGACCTCGGAGCATGCGGTGTGCAACGGCGTACACCTGCACGTCAGCCTGCTGGACCTGGCTGGCCAGCCAGTAATGTACGACGCCGGCACCACCAATGGCTTGTCGACCCTCGGCCAGCACTGGGCCGCCGGCATCCTGCATTACCTGCCCGCGCTTTGTGCGTTTACCGCGCCGACGCCGGTGTCCTACGAGCGTTTGCAGCCCCATCACTGGAGCGCGTCCTACGCGTGCCTCGGGCAACGCAACCGCGAAGCGGCGCTGCGAATCTGCCCGACGACAAGCCTTGGCGGCAAAACGGTGGCGTCGCAATACAACCTGGAATTTCGTGCCATGGACGCCACGTCCTCACCGCACCTGGCCATGGCCGCGCTGCTGATTGCCGGCCGGCTGGGCATCGAACAACGCCTGGCTTTAAACGCAATCACCGATGAAGTCCCCGACGCCCTGAACGAAGAACAACGCCAGGCGCGCGGCATCGTCGCCCTGCCCGCGTCCCTTGCCCAGGCCCTGGATTGCCTGCGCAACAGCGAGGCACTGATCGAGGCCCTGCCGAGCGCGTTGCTGGACACCTACTTCGCCCTTAAAGCCGAGGAACTGACGCTGACGGAACAGCTGTCGCCCGCCGAACGCTGTGAGCACTATGCGCGCCTGTACTGAATCGGCTGAGCTCGGTCTTTACACCGGGCCCGCGTACACCCTGAGTCGGGAAGACTCCGATCACCCGTTGATTCTGGTGTGCGAACACGCCAGCCGTTTTATTCCGGCCGGGTTAAATGACCTGGGCCTGAGTCACGAGGCAGCCCATGAGCACATCGCCTGGGACATCGGCGCCCTGGCGCTGGCCGAGGGCTTGTCCCGCGTATTGGGCGCAACCCTGTTGGCGGCCAATTATTCGCGCCTGTTGGTCGACCTCAACCGACCGCGCCAGGCCCCGGACAGCATTCCGGCGCAGAGCGAGATTTATCAGGTGCCGGGGAATCGGGACCTGGACGAAGCCACCCGCGAGCACCGTCGGCAATCCCTGTTCGAACCGTTTCACTCGCGTCTGACAGACTTGATCGATGTGCGTGTCGCTCAAGGACGCCCGGTGCGGGTGGTGGGGATTCACAGTTTCACGCCGGTCTATCACGGCCAGCCCCGCGTGCTTGAAGTTGGCGTGTTGTATAGAGAGGCCAAGGAATATGCCCAGCGTTTGATCGATGGCTTGAGTCAGCACCCACTGAAGGTTGCCGGTAATGAGCCGTACAAAATCAACCCGCTGGGCGACATGACCGTGCCGGTCCACGGTGATGCACGAGGCCTTGAATCAGTGTTGATCGAGGTGCGCAATGACCTGCTGCGCACGCCTGAAGGCGTCAATCGTTTTACCGACTACCTGGCGCCGCTGTTGTAAAACAATCGCTTCAAACTCGCAGCGTGTAGCTGTGTTCATATCAAGGAGAAGGGCTTCATGGAAATAGAAGAATTCGGCTACAAGCAAGAGTTGAAACGCAGCCTGTCACTGACCGACCTGGTGGTGTACGGGATGATCTTCATGATCCCCATCGCACCGTTCGGTGTTTATGGCTACGTCAACGCCGAGGCGCCAGGGCTGGTACCGCTGGCCTACATCATCGGCATGGTGGCGATGCTCTTCACGGCCCTGAGTTACGGCAGCATGGCTCGGGCCTTTCCGATTGCCGGTTCGGTTTATTCCTACGCGCAACGGGGCCTGAACCAGCACGTAGGGTTTATCGCCGGCTGGCTGATGCTCCTCGATTACCTGCTGATTCCGCCGCTGCTGTATGTGTACGCGGCCATGGCCCTGAATCATTTGTACCCGGACATTCCGAAGGTCGGTTTCATCCTGGCCTTCCTGGTCAGCGCGACCTTCGTCAACTTGCGGGGCATCACCTTCACCGCGCGAATGAACATCATCTTCCTGCTGGCGCAACTGGTGGTGCTGGGGATCTTCCTGTTCTACGCCTGGAACGCGCTGCACAGTGGTGGCGGTAACGGTCAGCTGACACTGGCGCCGTTGTACAACCCCGAGACATTCAACTTCGCCCTGCTGATGCAAGCGGTGTCGATTGCGGTGCTGTCGTTCCTCGGTTTCGATGCGATTTCCACCCTCGCCGAAGAGATCAAGGGTGACCCGGGCCGCAGCGTCGGCAAGGCCGCGCTGATCACGCTGGTGGTCATGGGCGTGATCTTCGTCGTGCAGACCTGGATTGCGACGGATCTGGCGGCCGGCATGGGTTTCAAATCGGCTGACACGGCTTTTTATGAAATCGCTGAACTCGCGGCCGGCAGCTGGCTGGCCACCCTGACCGCCGTGGCGACGGCGCTGGCCTGGGGTGTTGCGGTGGCAATCACCTCTCAAGCAGCGGTGTCTCGTCTACTGTTCGGCATGGCCCGGGACGGCAAGCTGCCAAAGGTGCTGGCCAAGGTTCATCCCAAACACAACACGCCGTACGTGAGCATCTACCTGGTGGCCGTGCTGTCGCTGGTGATCTGCTACCTGTTCATCAACTCGGTGGACACCCTCACCTCGCTGGTGAACTTCGGCGCACTGAGCGGTTTCATGTTGCTGCACCTGACGGTCATCAACTACTACTGGCGTCGGCAGAAATCCGGCCAGGTGATCCGTCACCTGATCTGCCCGGTGATCGGCTTCATCATCGTCGCGGCGATCATGTACAACATGGGCGTCGACGCACAGAAACTCGGCCTGATCTGGATTGCCCTGGGCCTGGCCTACCTGTTTGTACTCAACAAACTGGGCACCCGTGCGGTACTGCCCGACCCAAGCAATGGCTGACAAGAAATAGAGCGGCGTCTGACAAAAATTCAGGCGACCGCCGATTGAACGCGTGGAAACCGACAGTGATAGTCAGGTTCGGTGCCAACCACCGAACCCTTTGATACAGGAGTGCATCCATGCTGGTCTTACGCCCAGTCGAGTTAACCGACCTGCCCCAGTTGCAGCAACTGGCGCGCGACAGTCTGGTAGGCGTCACGTCCTTGCCGGACGACACCGAATGCCTGCGCGAGAAGATTCTCGACTCCTGCGCCTCATTCGAAAAAAACGTTGAGGGGCATGGCCCGGAGAACTACTTCTTCGTGCTGGAAGATCTGACCCGAGAACGCTTGGTGGGCTGCTCGGAGATCCTTGCCACCGCCGGTTTCAGCGAGCCGTTCTACAGTCTGCGCAACCGGCATTTCACCAGCGCCTCGCGGGAGCTGAACATCGAGCACGGCGTGCCCGCGCTGTCGTTGTGCCACGACCTCAGCGGCCATACCTTGCTGCGGGGTTTTCATATTGACGCAGCGCTGGTGCGCACACGGTTTTCAGAGTTGCTGTCCCGGGCGCGGCTATTGTTCATCGCCGCCCACTCACAGCGATTTTCCGAAGCCGTCATCACCGAGATCGTTGGCTTCAGCAGCGACGAAGGGCACTCGCCATTCTGGGATGCGGTGGGCAAGCATTTCTTCGACCTGCCCTATGTCGAGGCCGAACGACTTTGCGGCCTGGAAAGCCGAACCTTCCTCGCCGAACTGATGCCGCAATACCCGATCTACGTGCCGATGCTGCCCCAGGCGGCGCAGGACTGCATCGGCCGCATCCACCCCGATGGCCAGGAGGCGTTCGATATCCTCGAGCGCGAAGGCTTCGAAACCAACAGCTACATCGACCTGTTCGACGGCGGTCCGACGTTGTATGCGCGCACTCCCGGCATCCGTTCCATCGCCCAGAGCCAGACCGGCACGGCGAAACCGGGTGCGTCCATTGATGCCCGTGGCAGCTATCTGGTGAGCAACGATTCGCTGAAGGACTATCGCGCTATCGTCGCCGATCTGGATTACCAGGCCGGGCAACCTGTGGGGTTGAGCACCGAGATGTGCGCCGCCCTGAACGTGACCGAAGGCAGCCCGATCCGGCTGATCGCCCTGTGAGCATCACCCGGCCCCGCGCCCAACGACAACGCCCGAGCGGGCGTGCAGAAGGAGTTGCATCATGATTGTCCGCCCGGTTCACGTCACCGACCTGCCCGCCTTGCTGAACCTGGTGCACCAGGCCGGCCCCGGCTTCACCACCCTGCCGGCCAACGAGGAACGCCTGGCCCACCGGGTACGCTGGGCCCAACGAACCTTCGCCGAACAGGTCGAACGCGCCGATGCCGATTACCTCTTCGTGCTCGAAGACGACGATCAGCAACTGGTGGGCGTCAGTGCTCTGGTGGGCGCCGTGGGCCTGCGCGAGCCCTGGTACAACTACCGGGTCGGGCTCACGGTCAGTTCGTCACCGGACCTGGGTATCCGGCGACAGATTCCGACGTTGTTCCTGAACAATGAAATGACCGGTCAATCGGAGATTTGCTCGCTGTTTCTGCGACCCGATCAACGCCAGGGCAGTAACGGTCGATTGCTGTCGTTGGGGCGCTTGTTGTTTGTGGCCGAGTTTCCGCACCTGTTCGGCGACAAACTCATCGCCGAACTGCGTGGCAGCGCCGACGAACAAGGTTGTTCACCGTTCTGGGACAGCCTGGGCCGGCACTTCTTCAAGATGGATTTCAGCCACGCCGATCACTTGTCGGGGCTGGGCAGCAAGTCGTTCATCGCTGAACTGATGCCACGCCAACCGCTCTACACCTGCCTGCTCACCGAACAGGCCCAGGCCGTGATCGGCAAGGCGCACCCGAACACCGAACCGGCCCTGAAAATCCTCACCGCCGAAGGGTTTGCCCATAAGGGTTACATCGACATCTTCGACGCCGGCCCGGTGATTGAAGCCCCGGTCTCGAATATCCGCACCGTGCGCGACAGCCAACCGCTGGTGCTGGCCATCGGCACACCCGACGAGGAGGCCCCGGTGTGGCTGATCCACAACCGTCGCCTGGAAAACTGCCGCATCACCGCCGCCCAGGCCAGACAGGTGGGCAACAGCCTGATCGTCGACCGCCTCACCGCCAAACGCCTGCAACTGCAACCCGGCAACTCGGTGCGCGCTGTGCCACTGCTCAATCAACAGCAGCAGGCTGTTGCGGCGTGACCGACGGTTGCCCATCCGCCTCTGCAAATTCGTCATCATCCTTCCCCCGCTCGCGTGATAGCCTTTTGTTCCTTCGGCGTTGACACTTTTGCTCAAGCCCTTCCATTCCCATTTCAGTGGTGGAACTCATATGTCCAGGCTTTCTCATCAAGATTTACGCCGTAACTTTCGCGAGCTGTTCGCCTCCAACACCTGCTATCACACGGCGTCGGTCTTCGACCCGATGTCGGCCCGCATTGCCGCTGATCTGGGTTTTGAAGTGGGGATCCTGGGCGGTTCAGTCGCATCGTTGCAGGTACTGGGCGCCCCCGACTTTGCCTTGATCACCCTCAGCGAGTTTGCCGAGCAGGCCACTCGCATTGGTCGTGTTGCCCAACTGCCGGTCATCGCCGACGCCGACCATGGCTACGGCAACGCGCTGAACGTCATGCGCACCATCGTCGAACTCGAACGCGCCGGTGTGGCCGCCCTGACCATCGAAGACACGTTGCTGCCCGCCCAGTTCGGCCGCAAGTCCACCGACCTGATCGGGGTGGCGGAAGGCGCCGGCAAGATTCGTGCGGCACTGGAAGCCCGGGTCGATTCGGAAATGGCAATCATCGCCCGCACCAACGCCGGGATCCTGCCGGTGCAGGAAGTCATCAGCCGTACCTGTCATTACCAGCAGGCCGGTGCGGACGGGATTTGCATGGTGGGCGTGCGAGACTTCGACCACCTCGAACAAATCGCCGAGCACCTGAGCGTGCCGCTGATGCTGGTCACCTACGGCAACCCGTTGCTTCGCGACGACAAACGCCTGGCCGAACTGGGCGTGCGGGTCACCATCGATGGTCACGGCGCGTACTTCGCCGCGATCAAGGCCACGTATGACAGCCTGCGGGAACAACGGCAGTTCTTTACTCAGGCGTCGGACCTGAATGCGACCGAGTTGACTCATACCTATACGCAGCCTGAGGAATACATCCGTTGGGCGGAAGAGTTTATGAGCGTGAAGGAGTAGCGGTTCAGCAGATGTCGAAGTAGTGACTGCAATGGCCCCTTCGCGAGCAAGCCCGCTCCCACAGGGATTTGGGGTGAACACAAGATTCGTGAACACCACCAATCCAATGTGGGAGCGAGCCTGCTCGCGATAGCGTCAGATGCCACACCACTAAACTACGGTCTTGAACTCCCGCTCCCGCTGCAACGCCCGCGCCTGAACCACATTCAGCATCGCGCAGCCTTCGCGCATCAGCAGATGAACCGCCCGGGTAACGCGTGTCAAATCACAATCGGAAATGTCCTTGAGGTTCAGGCTGGTCAAGGTGTCCGCCAGATCGCGAACCACGGTGAAGCGATGCGCAGCGCACGCGGCGATGTCGCTGAGTTCTTTGTGAGTGTTGATGAAGAGCACCGGGGTTTCGGCGTCGTAGGTGTCGATGGGGAGGTAACGAGGCATGACTTGGTCGAACATTGATGTAACTCCAGGTTGAGCTACCACCGTTCGCGGCCAAGCGAATGTAAGGTGGCAGCCGTGTGCGGGTTGGCCGACCGGTACCTGAAAGACCCGGCACACCCGAGAGTGTCCCGCGCACAGCCGCCATAAAACGTTTTGGCGCTGTTGCGTTTCAGATAATCGACCGGCCAAGGTCGTTCGCGGTGTTTTCCGCGAGCCCGAACTATAGGGGTCGAAGCCGAAACGCGGCAACAGGGTACGTCGTAGGAAACGTCTTGGAAAGTTGTGCGCCACAAGTTGATCGTTCCCACGCTCTGCGTGGGAATGCAGCCCGGGACGCTCCGCGTCCCATCCAAAGCCGAACGCGGAGCGTCCGTTGAGGCATTCCCACGCGGGAGCGTGGGAACGATCAGCGGTGAGATTAGCGTTTGGCCAACTCCATAATCATCCGCGACAACAAGTAAATCCGCGGCGCCACGCTCTCTACCTCCGCGTATTCCTCTGGCGTATGAATATTCCCGCCAACAATCCCGAACCCATCCAGCGTCGGCGTACCCACCCCCGCTGACAGACTGGCATCCGCCGCCCCACCGCTGCCTTCTTCCGTCAACTTACGGCCAATCTCCCCGTAAATCCCCTGAGCCATGGCCATCAACCGATCCGATTCCGGCGTTTGCGGCATCGGCGGCAATCCGCGCTGAAGGGTGGTGGTGACTTCGGTGTCAGTAATCAGCTTGTCTTTCGAAACCCGCGCCAGGTCCTTCTCGATCCGGTCAAACTCTTCCGGCACCGCCGCCCGCACGTCTGCCTTGGCGGTGGCTTGATCCGGAATGACATTGGTGCGGTCGCCGGCCTTGAGTACGGTGAAGTTGATGGTGGTTTTCTTCTCTGCGTCGCCCAGTTTGCCGAGCTGCAAAATCTGGTGCGCCGCTTCCATGGCGGCGTTGCGTCCCAGCTCCGGCGCGACACCGGCATGAGCCGCCTTACCCTTGACCTCGACCACGGCGGTGGCACTGCCTTTGCGCCACACCACCAGGCCATCCGCCGGACGGCCCGGTTCGAGGTTGAGGGTGACGTCGTGGGCCTTGGCGGTTTTCTTGATCAGGTCGGTGGCGATGTCCGAGCCGGTTTCTTCGCTGGCGTCGAGCAGGAAGGTGATTTGCGCGTAGTCCTTGAAGTCGAGGTTTTTCAGGACTTTCAGCGCATAGATCCCGGCAACGATGCCGCCCTTGTCATCCATCACGCCCGGCCCGTAGGCGCGGCCGTCCTTGATGTGGAACGGACGCTCGGCGGCCGAACCTTCCTTGAAGACGGTGTCCATGTGCGCCATCAGCAGGATTTTCGCCTTGCCGGTGCCTTTCAGGGTCGCGATCACATGGCTGCTTTTGTCCGGGGTATTGGGCACAAGCTCGATGGTCGCGCCGAGTTTTTTCAGTTCGTCGATGGCGATGTCACTGACTTTCGTCAGGCCCGGTTCATAGCCGGAACCGGAGTCGATGTTCACCAAACGCTCCAGTAACTTCAGGGCTTCGCCCTTGTACTGTTCGGAATCGGCGAGGACTTGTTTGTGCGGTTCAGCGAAAACGGCGGGAGCGAAAGCGCCGAGGGCGAAGGTCAGGCCAAGGCTGGTGGCCAGCAGGGAGCGAGGGAGTTTGAACGTCATGAATCGATCCTTGTTTCGTGTCGGGAGGTGAAAAACACCCTACCTGACTACGGCGCAAGGCTCTAGACCGAATGCGACACTGAGCGTTCGGCTTTGGACCGAGTTGAAGCCATCGCGGGCAAGCCTTGCTCCTACAGGTCAACGTGATTTTGTAGGAGCCGAGCTTGCTCGCGATGGCGGAATGTCAGGCGACATTACTGGTGATGGATCACACCGAATCAAGTAATGGGTGATGCGGTTTGCTATCGCTGCAACAGATGACGCGGTTGCGACCGCTGGCTTTGGCTTCGTAGAGCGCCTGGTCGGCGTCGTTGAGCCACAGGGTCGCGTCGGTGTGGGCCGGGTTGAAGGCGGCCAGGCCGATGCTCAGGCTGACTGTCAGCGCCGGGCTCTGCTCGTAGCCCAAGGTGGCGAAGCGATCACGCAGGGCATCCATGGCGGCGGCAGCGCTCGTGAGCGGAAGGTCCGGGAGGATCACGCAGAATTCGTCGCCACCGTAGCGCCCGGCAACATCCGCCGCGCGCAGGTTCTGCTTGAGCATTTTGCTCAACTGGCGCAGCACGATGTCCCCGGCAACGTGGCCGTAGGTGTCGTTGATGGATTTGAAATGGTCGATGTCGATCAGCGCAATCGCCCCGCCCTGCTGCTGACGTTTGCAACGCTGGAATTCGATTTCCAGTTGATCCTTCCAGGCGCCGTGGTTCAGCAGGCCGGTGAGGCTGTCGGTGCGGCTCAGGGCCAGCAATTCACGCTTTTGTCGGCCGAGGGTGTGAGCCTGGCGGAAGCAGATCCAGCCCAATGCCAGCGGATACAAACACATCAAGGGCAAACAGGCATACATCTGCAGTTGGCTGGTTTGCGGGACGAAGGCGGGGGAGAAAATCAGCAGTCCGACGCCCATCCCGAGAACTTGCGCCACGGTTCCTGCCAACAGGAAACGCAAACCGCCAATGGCCACATTGTTCATCGCCATCATGGCCAGGGTCGTCGCGCCGGGCAGCGGATTGAAGTGCATGGCGGCGACCCAAAAGCCGCCGAGAAAGGCGTCCACCAGCAGGTTTCGGTGTTCGGCGTGATAAGGCACTGGCGCGCGGCGCGCCCATTGATAGGCCAGGTGCGGCCAGAGTACGGCGTTGAGCAGCATCGCCACCCAGACCCACGGTGCAGGGTTGAGTGGATACATCGCCGCGCTCACGAGAAACAGCCCCAAGGCTAAACCCAGGATTCGCGATGTATAGAGCCTCCTGGCCAGTGAAAGTCCTTTTCCTCCCGTTTTTCCCATAGAGGCCTCTGCGCCACTGAGACGGAACCTGAAAACACAAGGGGTCAAGTGTGGTGAGAGTCTATCAGGGAAGCGGCAAATAGCCATCACCGGCGGGCGGCCTGAATACCAAGGCATAGCCATGAGGCGGGCGAGCAATGTTTGGCATCAGCCTGCCGGACTTCCCCAACCTGTTTATCGTCACCGGCCCCAACACCGGCATCGGCCATACCTCGGCGCTGTTCATCATCGAGCCCCAGATGAACTACATTCTCGATTGCATCCGCACGTTAAAAGAACACGGTTTGCGCAGCATCGAAGTACGCCCCGAAGCAGAACGTACCTACACTGAAATGATCCACCGGGAGATGGAACGCACAGTATGGAAGTCCGGGGGCTGCCACAGTTGGTATCAAAGCAAGAGCGGTCATGTGATTGCGATGTTTCCGGGGTTCAGTTTCAGCTATCACCGGTTGACCAGGGCGCTGAAACCCGCTGATCACATTCTGTCCTGATCACGTAAAAGGAAGATGCCTGATGCTTTTGTTGGTTGTCGCAATCGCCGTTTTCGTGGCCTGGAGCTGGTTGAGTTACCCGGCCATCGGTCATTGGCTCTATGACTTGAACATGTCGGTAGAGGCGAAGCTGTATGGGCTGCACAAAATTGTCGTGCCGATCGCCGAAATGACTGTTTCGACCTGGCAAGGCGGGCCGTACGAAGCATCCAGCAGCGTGCTGATGCTCCACGGCTACAGCGCCGACAAAAATGTCTGGCTGCGTTTTGCCCGGCACTTTGTGGGCAATTATCGGGTGATCATCCCCGACATCGCCGGCCATGGCGAAACCGGCTTCAAGGCGGGCGGCGGCTACGACATTCCCTTGCAGGCCAAGCGAATGATCCAGTTGCTCGATGTCTGCGGCGTCGAAAAAGTCCATGTGATCGGCAACTCGATGGGCGGTTACATGGCAGCGTGGCTGGCGGCCACGTACCCGGATCGCATTGTTTCGGTGGCCCTGATCGACCCCGCAGGTGTCACCGCCCCCGAAGCCAGCGACCTGGAGCGGCATTTGGCCAAGGGCCACAACCCGTTCCTGATTCATTCACGGGAAGAATTCCAGCGCTTCTACGCCATGACCATGGCCGAACCGCCGTGGGTACCCAAGGTGGTGCTGGACGCCATCGCGCAACGCTATGAACAGAGTCGCGATGAGCTGGAAGAAATCTTCAGGGATTTACGCGCCAGCCCGCCGATGGAGCCGAAACTGCCCGACATCAAGTGCCAGGCGTTGTTGCTGTGGGGGCACAAGGACCGCTTGATCGATGTCAGCAGCGTGGCGATCTGGAGCAAAGGCATCGCCGATCTGCGAGTGGAAGTCTGGGACCACACCGGCCATATGCCGATGGTGGAACAACCGACGAACACGGCGCGGCTGTATCGGGAATTTTTGGCATCGCTGCGCTCGGAAAGCCCTCAGGATCAACGGCTGCACTGAACATGCAGTCCTTTGCAGAATGAAGTCCGTAAGATTCTTCGTTTGTCGGCGCCGCGCAAGGCTGCGATCTTTTCCCGCATCCTTTACGTCACCGCACCAGGAATTCTTTCATGAGTCACCCGAACTTCGTCAGCCCTGACCTGATCCGCCAACGCTTTTCCAAAGCGATGTCCGACATGTACCGCGAAGAAGTGCCGCTGTACGGCGCGCTGATGGAACTGGTGGAACAGACCAACCGTCACGTGCTTGCCAGCGATCCACACATCGCCCGACAGTTGAGCAGCACCGGTGAAATCCAGCGCCTGGACCTGGAGCGGCATGGCGCGATCCGTGTCGGCACCGCCGATGAACTGGCCACCCTCGCCCGGTTGTTTGCGGTAATGGGCATGCAACCGGTGGGTTATTACGACCTGACCCCGGCCGGCGTGCCGGTACACTCCACGGCTTTTCGCGCGGTGCATGAGGCGGCGTTGCAGGTCAGCCCGTTCCGGGTATTCACCTCCCTGCTGCGCCTGGAACTGATCGAAGACCTGGAACTGCGAGCGTTCGCTCAGTCGGTGCTGGATAAGCGTTCGATCTTCACGCCCACCGCGCTGACCCTCATCGAGCGCGCCGAAACCCAGGGCGGCCTTACCGAACAGGAGGCCCGGGACTTCGTCGAGCAGGCGCTGGAAACGTTCCGCTGGCATCACACCGCCACCGTGACCGCCGAGCAGTACCGCAAGCTCAGCGCCCAGCATCGCCTGATCGCCGACGTAGTGGCGTTCACCGGCCCGCATATCAACCACCTGACGCCGCGCACCCTGGACATCGACATCGTCCAGGCGCAAATGCCTGCCCACGGCATCACCCCCAAAGCGGTGATCGAAGGCCCGCCCCGCCGTCAGTGCCCGATCCTGCTGCGTCAGACCAGTTTCAAGGCGCTGGATGAGCCTGTCGCCTTCACCGATCAAACCCAGACTCACGGCAGCCACAGCGCCCGATTCGGCGAGATCGAGCAACGCGGCGCGGCGCTCACCCCCAAAGGCCGGGCGCTTTACGACCGATTGCTCAACGCTGCCCGGGATGAATTGAAAGACTTCCCCAATGAGGCCAATGCCGCACGTTACAACGCGCTGATGGCGCAGCACTTTGCAGAATTCCCTGACACCATTGAGGGCATGCGCCGAGAGGAACTGGCGTACTTTCGCTACTTCGTGACGGAAAAAGGGTTGGCAGCCGATGAGTTGAAATCGTGGTCGCTGGAGGATCTGCTCAACGGCGGGTATTTGCGGGTTGAACCGTTGGTGTACGAAGATTTCCTGCCAGTCAGCGCAGCGGGGATTTTTCAGTCGAACCTGGGGGATGCGGCGCAAACCCACTATGGCGTGCAATCGAACCGGCAGGTGTTCGAGAAAGCGTTGGGGCGATCGACGATTGATGAGTTGGCATTGTATGCCGAGACACAGCGACGCTCGATCGAGGAATGCCGCGAGGCAATGGGATTGTCGAGTCTGGCTTGACCTTGTGGCGAGGGAGCTTGCTCCCGCTTGAGTGCGCAGCACTCACAAAAATCTGCAATCGTTCGCAGAAATCGGGGCCGCTGCGCAGCCCAGCGGGAGCAAGCTCCCTCGCCACATGAAAGTGTCCGGCCAATATTTTGGCCGTTCAGGGATTTAAGCCAGCTTCGCCAACAATGCCTCAGCGGCCGCCTCGGACGACGCCGGATTCTGACCGGTAATCAGCAAACCATCAGTGAGCACATAACTCGCCCAGTCAGCCCCTTTGGAATAGACGCCACCCTTCTCCTTAAGCATGTCCTCCACCAAAAACGGCACAACCTTCGTCAGTTGCACAGCCTCTTCTTCAGTATTGGTAAAGCCCGTCACGCGCTTGCCTTTGACCAGCGGCTGGCCGTCCGCGCCCTTGACGTGACGCAGCACACCCGGTGCGTGGCAGACGGCCGCGACCGGTTTGCCTGCCTTGTAAAACGCCTCGATCAGAGCGATCGAGATTTTGTCTTCGGCTAAATCCCACAGCGGGCCATGGCCGCCGGGATAGAAAACCGCGTCGTAATCTTCAGCTCTCGCACTGCTCAGCAGAGCGGTAGACGCCAATGCGGACTGGGCGGCGGAGTCTTTGCGAAAGCGCTCGGTGGCTGCGGTTTGCGCGTCCGGCTCGTCGCTTTTTGGGTCCAGCGGTGGTTGACCACCCTTGGGTGAGGCCAGGGTTAACTGAGCGCCGGCGTCTTTAAAGGCAAAGTACGGTGCGGCAAACTCCTCCAGCCAAAAGCCGGTTTTCTTACCCGTGTCACCCAATTGATCGTGTGACGTTAGAACCATCAGGATTTTCATTTCGTTCTCCTTGAGTTCGCAGATGTTCATTCATCTCGGCGCTGAGTTTGACCTCCAGGCTGCAGCATTCGTTGCACCTGTCACCCTAGCGGTTCTGCTACCGTTTTTCGGCAAATCAGACGATGGGTCACCGAGTGATGGCTAACCGCCTTGATGCGCAAGAAGTTGCGCACTCATCGCTGCGAAAGCCCTTCCCGGGTGACTGATCGCCCGGCCTGTCTGGCCCCCAGCCAAGTGCGCAAGAAGTTGCGCAGTACTGCGCAACTTCTTGCGCACATTCACAGGCGATCGCCGTCGAACATTCTCCACGGGGTCGAAAAAATCTCTTAACCACATGATTTATATAGTGTTAACCGTTTCTGGCACGGACCTTGATAACAGTCAGGCACCCACCGGGCGATACCGCCTCCCGGGCACCCTAACTTTTAGCAAGGAGCACATCCATGGCTACACCAGCGTACATGTCCGTCACTGGCGAGAAACAAGGTCTGATCACTGCCGGCGCGTTCACCGCCGACTCGGTTGGCAACACCTACCAGGAAGGTCACGAAGACCAGGTCATGGTTCAGGCTTTCAGCCACGACGTGATCATCCCGCGTGACCCACAGTCCGGCCAACCGACCGGTCAGCGCGTTCACAAGCCAGTCGTGATCACCAAGGTCTACGACAAGGCTTCGCCACTGCTGCAAGCCGCGCTGACCTCCGGCGAGCGCATGAGCGAAATCGTTATCCAGTGGTACCGCACTTCGGCTCAAGGTACCCAAGAGCATTACTACACCACCAAACTGGAAGACGCGATCATCGTCGCCATCAACAACAAAATGCACAACTGCCAAGATCCGTCGAACTCGCACTTCACCCACCTGGAAGAAGTACAGTTCACCTACCGCAAAATCACCTGGACCCACGAAGTATCCGGTACTTCGGGTTCCGATGACTGGCGTCAGCCGGTCGCCTAAGTCAGGCCGACCGTCACAAGCATCGGCCAGCTCTGCTGGTCGATGTTGTTTCCGCCCTTCCAGAATTTTGCGTCTGCTGATTCCTTTTTCCGGTCTTGGCGAACGCCGCAGCACTGCACGAGGAACAAGGGATGTTCGCGCCGGCCAATCAAACTCACTTTGCCCTGACCATCGAAGGTCTTTCCAGCGACTTCCAGGTTTTTTCCCTGCAAGGTCGGGAAGCCATCAGCCAGCCTTTTGTGTTTGAGGTGGAGCTGGTCAGTGAACAGCCGTCCCTGGACCTCGAGACCCTGCTGCACAAACCGGCCTTTTTGCAGCTCTCACCTGACGGCAGCGGCATTCATGGCCAGATCTACCGCGCCGCCCAGGGTGATTCCGGCAAGCGCCTGACCCGCTACGCGGTGACCCTGCGCCCGCAACTGTCTTACCTGGCGCACCGCATCAACCAACGCATCTTCCAGAACCTTAACGTGCCGAAAATCATCGGCAGCGTCCTCGAAGAGCACGGCATCCAAAGCAATGCCTACGAATTCAAAGTCGGGGCGATTTATCCGGAGCGCATTTACTGCGTTCAGTACGACGAATCGGACCTGCAGTTCGTCCAGCGTCTGTGCGAGGAAGAAGGTATCCACTACCACTTTCAGCACAGCGCCACCGCCCACAAGCTGGTGTTCGGCGATGACCAGACGGTGTTCCCGAAACTCGCGCCCGTGGCCTACCAGCAAGACTCCGGCATGGTCGCCAACGACCCGGTGATCAAGCGTTTCGACCTGCGCCTGGAAACCCGCACCAGCCGCACCACCCGCCGCGACTACGACTTCGAAAAACCACGCCTGACGCTGGAAAGCGAAAACCGTGGCGACGCCCTGCCCGACCTCGAAGACTACGACTACCCCGGCCGCTTCATCGACCGCGAACGCGGCAAGCACTTGGCCAAACGCGCCCTCGAACGTCACCGCAGCGACTTCCAGCTCGCCGAAGGCAAAAGCGATCAGCCGTTGCTGGTCAGTGGCCACTTCCTGGCCCTGACCCAACACCCTAAAGCCAAATGGAACGACCTGTGGCTGCTCACCGAAATCCTCCACGAAGGCAAACAGCCGCAAGTGCTGGAAGAATCGGTCACCAGCAGCACCACCAACCTGAAAGACGATTTCCACCAGGGCTACCGCAACCGCTTCCAGGCCACCCCGTGGGACGTACCAAACCGTCCGCCCCTGACGCAAAAGAAGCCGCGCATCCTCGGCAGCCAGAGCGCCGTGGTCACCGGACCAAAAGGTGAAGAGATCCACTGCGACCAATACGGTCGCGTCAAAGTGCAATTCCACTGGGACCGCGAAGGCCAGGCCGACGACAAGACCAGCTGCTGGCTGCGCGTCTCCTCCGCCTGGGCCGGCGCCCACTACGGTGGCATTGCCATCCCGCGCATCGGCATGGAAGTGCTCGTCAGCTTCCTCGAAGGCGACCCCGACCAACCGCTGATCAGCGGCTGCCTGTACCACAAGGAAAACGTCGTCCCGTACGCCCTGCCGGCGAACAAGACCCGCAGCACCTTCAAAACCCTGAGCTCCCCCGGTGGCGGCGGTTACAACGAACTGCGTATCGAAGACAAAAAGGGCCAGGAACAAATCTTCCTGCACGCCCAACGCGACTGGGACGAAAACGTCGAGCACGACCAGAAAATCCGCGTCGGCAACGAACGCCACGACACCGTCGAGCAAAACAGCTACAGCGAATTCAAAGCCGAAGAACACCACACCGTCTACGCCGACCGCAAAGTCGAAACCCGCGCCAACGACCACCTCACCGTGGGCGTCAACCAGCACATCAAAGTCGGCACCGGCCAGTTCATCGAAGCCGGCCAGGAAATCCACCTGAGCAGCGGCATGAAAGTCGTGCTCGAAGCCGGCAGCGAACTGACCCTCAAGGGCGGCGGCAGCTTCATCAAGATTGATGGCAGCGGTGTGACGTTGAGCGGGCCGGTGATCAACATGAACTCCGGCGGGAGTCCCGGTAGCGGGACTGGCGCGGCACCGTTGATGCCCGGCGTGCTGAAACAGGCGGATGCGGACAAGGCCGGCGCGGTCCTGACCCCGGCGCAGATCAATACGCTCAAACGCAACGCGCCGTTCTGTGAAGAGTGCGAGAAATGCAAGGCAGGTGCTTGTGCGATCTGATCTTTTGACCCCGCAGAATTGGCTGGCTGAACGGCCGTTGCAGGTTAATGAACGACTTTATTTGATTGTCAGTGCGGCTAGCGATGCCGAGCCACTGAAGGCCTTCTACCAGCAGGAGATGGCGCCTGAACTGATCCCGATCTGGAGCGGCACGCCGTACGCCGATTGGCAGCCAGTGATGCCCTACCTCGCCGAATTGAAGTCCAACGCCGGTTTCCTTCAGTGGATTGCTGAAACCGACGCTCAGGATTGGGGCTGGCTGGCGGTGTCCACCAGCACGCCGGACGTGGTGTTCGAACATCTTCGCAGTTTGACTCAAGTGCATATGCCCGATGGCACCGAGGTGTTTTTTCGGTTCTGGGACGGGCGACATATTTTCCCGATTCTTGAAGGATTGGGTGCTGGCGCGGGTGAAATTTTGCCGGTGTTTGACCGCTACCTGATCAATGGCCAGACACTGGAAGTGGGACCGAGGGGAGTGCCACCGGCCAAAGCCTGGCCGTGGTGGGAGGTGCCGCAGAAGTTAGTCGACACGCTGGCGAAAAAAGACCACACCACCGTCGTCGACAACCTGATGCAGTGGCTGGGAGAGGACTGCCCGGAACTGTTCTTCGCCTTCCCCGAAAGCAACTTGCGCCACAAGGTCGAGCGCTTCGTGCGCCAACAATCCAATACAGAAGATATGGCAGAGCGTCTTGCTGCTGAGCTGACAAAGGAAGTCACGTCATGAATACCCCGATTGGTACCTTGGTCCTGCGCGTGCTGGACGCCAAAACCCCTGACGTGAATCTGATTCTCAAAGACTTCAAAAATTGCCTGAGTGATTACAAGGACTGGGCAGACGGTTTCCTGACCGGCTGGGCATTGGATGTCGACCAGACCTTCAAAGTCGGCAATGAAGTCAGCGTGACCAAACGCAAGACCAAAACCGGTAAGGTCGAGACCTATGCGACCTGCCCTCTGGTAGGCGACTTCACGCTGATCCACATGTTCGAGTCGGCGCGCTTCGTACCGATTGGCAACACGCCAGTGAAACTGGAACCCGTCACCAAAGGCACTTTCTACGACGACGTTACCGGCCCCGTCATTGAAACAACGATCGGCCCGAGCGGCATCCAGGTGATTAACGGCTGCAAGAAAGGCCAAATGTACCGCATCACCTTTTTCCCAAACGTATCCCAAAGCAATGTCAAAGCGTTGTACGACTCCTACCAGGGCGTGATCGGCAATCTCAATGGTTGGTTGCAAAGTGAATGGTCGGGCAAGTTTCAGCCTCAGTGGGCCAGTTACTCGGCTGCTGACCGTGCGGGCCGCTCTGTCATTCTGTTAAAACGAGCGATGGATGGCCTGGAAAAAGCGCTGCTCAGGCTGTGGGATGACATCAAAAGCCTGTTCGAACTGCTCGCACACCCAAAGGAAAACCTCGAAAAGCTGCGCAAGTACCTGTCGGATGTCGAGATCGACAAGCTCTATGCCGCGTCCAAGGAATCCATTGCTTCGGGTCTGTTGATCCTCAGTGACGAACCATTAATGTTCATTTACGTCTCGGCGATTGTGGCGTGGGTCGGCATGCTGCCACCGCAAGTCATCGTCGACGTGGTGACAGCCATTGCGTCGGAATTCCTGATCAACGTGGTGTTGGGTATTTGCCTCACTGGAGGTGCAGGTATTGCGGTGCGGGTGGGGACCAAAGCCCTGTCCACGGTCAAATCCGGTACAGCGATCAAGTACCTTGAAGAGCTGGCCGCGAAACTGATGACCCTGAGCGGCAAGCACAGCCTGCCAGCACACGCCGAAGTGTCGAAGCCGTTGATTGCCAGCGCCAAAAATGTGCCGATGAAGCCAGCCAAAACGGCGGCGATCAAAATCGACGAGGCTGCCGCCAACGGTTCTAAAAGTCAGGTGCCGAAAACCACGGATACGCCAAAGCAGGAAGTGAAAGACGCCTCTTCGTTTCCGCGTGGCAAGAAAGAAAAACAGACCACCCTCGCACCAAAGGAAAAGGTCGACGACGCTTCTACTCAGTCAAAAACACCTGACGACAAAAGCGCCACCTGTGCCAAGAAAACCTGCACCAATGGTTGCCCGGTATCAATGGTCACTGGCGAAGAACTGCTGACCCTGACCGACGGCGAACTCGGCGGTCTGCTGCCCTTCAGTTGGACACGCCTTTATCGCACCAGCGCCGCGGAAATCGACTGCGGCCTCGGCTACGGCTGGAGCCACGCCCTCGCGCAACGCGTCGACATCAACGGCGACGAGGTGATCTGGACCGACCACGAAAACCGCGTCACCACATTCCCGTTGCCAAGTGTGCAGCGCCCGGCGATCACCAACAGCCTGTCGGAAGCGGCGATTTTCCTCGGTGAGGATCCCTCCGAACTGATCCTCACCCAAGCCGGTGAACGCACCCAGTTCTACCATTTCCGCTACAACACCCAAGGCGCGACGCTGATTGCCATCAGTGACGATTATGGCAATCGCCTGCACATTACTCGTGACATCCACGGTCGAATCAAACGTGTCGATAACGGTGCCGGTCGCGCCCTCCTCGTGCGTTACGATCGAAAGCACATCGTCGCCATCGACTATCAACAGTTCAGCCCGGCAGACAATCTGGAAGATGCCTGGAGCACCATCCAGACGTTGGTCACCTATGGCTACGATGCCCAGCACCGTCTGATCGAAGCCAAAAACGCCGCTGGTGAAGCCGAGCGTTATGCCTACAACGACCAAAACGTCATTCTCGAGCGGCAACTGGCTGGTGGCGCCAGCTACTACTGGGAATGGGAAAAAGAAGGCAAGTCGGCACGCTGCATCCGTCACTGGGCAAGCTTCTCGCAGATGGACGCGCACTACGCTTGGGATGACAAGGGCAGCGTCACGGTTACCAACGCCGACGGCAGTGAAGAGGTCTACACCCACGACGATAAGGCTCGACTGGTCGCAAAAGTCGACCCGGATGGCGCCGAACACCTGAAGGCCTATGATGACAAGGGTCGCCTGATCGCCGAAAAAGACCCACTCGGCGCCGTCACCGAATACCAGTACAACGAAGCCGGCCGACTGGTCGCGGTTATTCCACCGGAAGATACACCGACTACCTACGAGTACTACCGTGGCTTCGTCCGCGTGGTGAACCGCGGTCCGGCGAGCTGGAAATACTGGCGCAACGACCAAGGCGACATCACCGAACAAATCGACCCGGACGGCAATTCGACCCATTACAGCTACAACCGCCAGGGCCGCCTGCTGGAAATCCGTCATCCCGACGGCAGCCGTCATCAGCTGGGTTGGAATAATCTCGGCCAACTGCTCGAAGAACAGCTGCCTGACGGTGGTCAGCGCAAGTACCGCTATGACGCGCTAGGTCGGCAAATCACTCGCCAGGACGAAAGCGGCGCGATCACTCAATACCAATGGGACGCGGCGAACCGTCTCGCGCAAATCACCCTGCCCGGTGGCGCAACCCGTGGATTCACCTACAACGCGTACGGCAAAGTCACCGCCGAACGTGATGAGCTAGGCCGCGTCACCCGCTTCGAATACGCCGATAACCTGCACCTGGTCAGCCGTCGCATCAACCCGGATGGCAGCCAGCTGCGCTATCGCTACGACAACTCGCGCCTGCTGCTCAGCGAGATCGAAAACCAACGTGGCGAGCACTACCACCTCAACTATTACCCTAATGGTCTCATCCAGCAGGAAACCGGTTTCGACGGTCGACGTACCGCCTACGAATACGACCTCAACGGCCAGTTGCTGAAAAAAACCGAGTTCGGCGACGACGGCAGTGAGCTGGTCACTGAGTACCAACGCGACACCGCTGGCCGCTTGCTGGTGAAAACCCTGGCCGATGGCGAGAAAATTCACTACAGCTATGACGCCCTCGGTCGCCTTGTGAACGTCGACGACGGCCACTGGCCCCTCGCCTACGAGTACGACCTGCAAGATCGCCTGATCACCGAGCACCAAGGCTGGGGCACCCTACGGTACGAGTACGACCAACTCGGCCAGCTCAGCCATTGCCGCCTACCTGACGGCAGCAAACTCGACTATCGCCACCAATCCGGCGGCCGCCTGAGCAGCATCGACCTCAATGGCTCGCGCCTGACCACCCACCAATTCAGAGCCGGTCGCGAACAGCAGCGTCAACAGGGTCTGTTGCTCAGCCAATACCAGTACGACGAACAAGGTCGATTGCAAGCTCACAGCGTCAGTCAGCAAGATCGCAACCTGTTCCAGCGCCGATATGCCTACGACGCCAACGGCAACCTCGCCGGCATCGATGACAGTCGCAAAGGTAATCGCAGCTTCCACTACGACCCGCTTGACCGCCTGATCAACGTCCGCGGCACCACCCCGGAAAGCTTTGCCCACGACCCAGCGGGCAACCTCCTGGGTCAAGGCGACCAGCCAACCACGAACCTGGCCAACGTAAAAGGCAACCGCCTGCTAATGCAAGGCGACCGCCATTACGACTACGACGCCTACGGAAATCAGATCCGCGAACGCCGCGGCACCGGGCAAAAACTTGTCACCGAGTACCGTTACGATTGCCAACACCGCCTCATCGGGGTCAGCCTTCCCGGCGGTAGCGTCGCAAGCTATAAGTACGACGCCTTCGGCCGTCGAATCGCCAAAACCGTCGACGGCCAAACCACAGAGTTCCTGTGGCAAGGCGAACGCCTCATCGCCGAAAGCGCGAGCAATCTCTATCGCAGCTACATCTATGAGCCGGGTACCTTCCGTCCTTTGGCGATGCTCGATGGCGAAGGCCCACTCAAAGCCGAGCCGTTCTACTACCAACTCGACCACCTTGGCACCCCGCAGGAACTCACCGACTACAGCGGCGAGATCATGTGGTCGGCGAAATACCGCGCCTACGGTAACCTCGCCACCCTCGACATTGCTGAAATCGACAACCCGCTACGCTTCCAGGGTCAGTACTTCGATACGGAAACGGGCTTACATTACAACCGGCATCGCTATTACAATCCGTGTACTGGCCGCTTCTTGACGCCGGATCCGATCAAGCTCGCAGGTGGGTTAAATAACTACCAGTACGTGCCTAACCCTACGGGGTGGGTGGATCCGTTGGGTTTGAGCTGCGTTCCCAGCAACTGCCCAGATGACAGGCGAGCTGAACTTAATCAAAAGTACGGTCGGACAGGGGATATCAATAACGATATCAACGCTCGTGGAAGAAAAGAGACCGCTACAGAGTTCTATCGAACACAAGGTTTTGAAGAGACAAGCATTCCGGGCCACTTGAACGGTATCGATTTTAATCAACCAGTAAATGTAGAGACGTTGAATCGAGGAAAAACCGTTTATCAATTTCAATCACCCGGCGCTCCACAAGGCAACTACTACTCTCTGAACCCTGCTACAACCCCATCAGAGCTTGGCATTGGTCCACTAGGAGATAATCGTGCAGCGGGCACGGTAGAACTAAAACTACAAGGTATTTATCGAACGACCGAAAAAACGCGCGTATTGAAATCGACAGCCAAACCGATAGATGATACTTGGTCTGTGAAAGGTATCACGCAACCGTCATCAGGGGGCGGCACTCAAGTCTTTAGCAGCGCTAAAGGAAACTTCGAAAAAACCCAATAATTTATCTGATACACATCTAGGAGGTCACGAATGAAGCAATCCGATTTATATGACGTGGCAAGCCGTTGCGGCTGTACAGTAATGGTATTTTCGGACCATCCAGATTTTTTTTCTTCCTGGTCACTAAGCGTCAGAAAAGATGAAAAAAAATACATGATAGAACACGACGGCAGAGACGGCTGGTTAATGTTCTATCAAGAAAACGAACCAAATAAATTCAAAGAGATCGACAAGAGAATATCTCACGCGATGAACGATAACGAAAAACTGCAACAGTGCGAGATTTGGCTGGCAAGTATTTAACGAATTATGCCAAAAACAACGACTAGGAAAACAGGGTGACAGAGGAACTGAGCAACTCAGCAACTCAGCAACTCAGCAACTCAGCAACTCAGCAACTCAGCAACTCAGCAACTCAGCAACTCAGCAACTCAGCAACTCAGCTTACAAGAAAAGGTACAAGAAAAAGGGGACAGATTTATTTTCTACGCAACCACAAAAATAAATCCGTCCCCTTTTGGTCGAAGGAAAACCAAATGAACACCAAAAAAATAATTGAGCTTGGCGGAACAATCACATTTGATGATATATCCCACCTGAATCAACTTATTGACATATCAATGATTGTTAATTATTTAAGAAAAAGGGGACAGATTTATTTTCTACGTAATCTCGAAAATAAATCTGTCCCCTTTTAGTTAGAAAACCTGTATTTGAAGAGTGACAAGGTACAGTTCAACAGAGCTAACAAAGACTTGATCAAAAAACTGAATGACGATCCAGCGTTTCGAAAGAATATGTATCGACGAAACCCTGAGCTCAAAACCTGGGTCGACGATCCAAAGCGAAACATGGGCTCCAGCCCTACAGGTTACACTTGGCACCACAACGAAAAACCCGGATTGTTGCAGCTTGTCCATAGAGCGGACCATGCAGGTGAACACTCTGTATACCACCCAACTGGAAAAGGTGGGCGAGATATATGGGGTGGTGGTAGAGAAGGCCGAGAAGGGAAAATCAAAACAGAATAATTGGAGCACTAACTGTGCAATACAAACAAACCATCAAGCTTGCCGATCTAATCGATTTATTAAAAACACAGCAGAAAACTCTTACCTATTGTGTTTATGGAAAAGGATCATCGGACCAAGCGACCCTGGAAACCGACTGCGTGATTGATGAATACTCAGAGATCACCGATGACGACGAAGAGATTTTCCCAGAGAGCATTACTCAAAATAATCTCGAGTTTTGGTTTACCGATGAGCTTTTGGAAGATGTTACATTCAACGCACTGAAGCAAAAAAAATCTGCAACAAATGAGGAAATACTAAAAGCCATAAAACATTATAATGAGCGCGACAGCTTTATGGACCTATAAACAAACAAAGCAACAAACAAAGGGGACAGATTTATTTTTTCACGCAATCGCGGAAATAAATCTGCCCCCTTTGGGTTAAAGCCAATTTGAGGACTAGGAAAAACCTCAATGAAAACCAAATTTCAGATCGCACTAGAAAACAATGAGCCCTCGGAGTTTTTCAAGGGTCAAGGACAATATTTTTCCCGAGATCCTGATTGGGGAGATCACCTCTATATAAACAACTGGCAAGGTCAGTGCGGATATCTAAAATCTGAAGAAAACCCAAATAAAATACTACTTGACGTATTCAGCAAGTACTTAACATCACTACAGAGCCGCTACGAAGATGCGGATTCTTTGCTGTTAAATATAAGCTGTTACTATCTAATGCGAAATGATACATCGTTCATGTCCGAAGACAGCTTTGACTTAATAGCGAGCCTTAGTGAAAGAAACAAAAAAATAATCGGCGAGCTGTTCAGACTTCTACGTAGAGAGTACGCCAACCAAAATGCTGGCAAGCCTGTGATTAGCCTCGACCAATTCCTGTCTGAAATAAAGACAAATGGTTGCCAATTTGATCTAGAAAAACTGTAGCTGACATCAAGGAAAAAGTGGAAGAAAAACTAGGACAGATATATTTTCGAAACAGAAAAAGCAGGAAAGAGGGGACTAATTTATTTTCATAGAAAATAAATTAGTCTGCTCTTTTCTCGCCAAAACTAGGACATCACCGCTAAACTCATAGAAAAAATAATGGAATTCAATGATGTATTTTTCAGTAAAAGGGAACGATTCTCTGTCGGCATTGAAGAATCAGGGAAGCTCTACGTTTCGATACCCGTCAGTAACCGAATGATTGACTATGAAGAGTATTTCGAAATTGACAAGAGCACCTTTGATACATATATAAAAGACCCAGCTTCAGCACTGTCATTTGTCGAACGCTGCCGAAACCGAGAAGTAGACCATCTATTGATAATTCAGCCAGGAATTGATCGTGGCGTCGCTACCTAGAACCGACCAAAAAGGGACACCCATTAGCCTTGACTTGAGACTGGCTAATGGGTGTCCCTTTTGGGTTGAGCAAACTTGATGACTGGGAACACCTTCAATGATCAGCAATTTCGAAAAAGCGCTAAACAGAGATGAATTCCCGGAATACTTCAGAGGTAGTGGCATTTACTTTACGAAAGACCCCGACTGGGGAACCCAGCTACACGTCATTAATTGGCAAGGCCTTTGCGGGTTTCTCAAAACACAAAAAAATCCAGTTGCCACTCTGAAAAGCGCATTCGAAAAACACCTAAAAACCATCACAAACGGTATGGATGATGCAAACGACCTGCTGGAAAACATAGGATGTTACTACTACATGCGAAAAAAAATCCCAACCTTATCTGAAAACGGATTTGATCTGATTCGCGACTTATCAAACAATGAAAAACAAATAATTTCCAACTGCATGGAATTTCTGTATCAAGAGATTTATAAATCTAATAACGCACAGGATATTGAAACTTACAATCGACGCATAACAAAGCTTGCCAACGATGGTAGACCAAATAATTTCAGAAACCTGTAATCATAAAAATCGAACACCACAAGGCATTACGAATGTGGGTTAAAGGAGATTAAGAGGAACAATGAAAACCACGTTCGAAATCGCCTTAGATCAGCATGAGATTTCCGAATTTTTCAAAGGGAATGGCATCTATTTCGCAAGGGGGTCCGAATGGGGCGACCATCTATACATTAGCAACTGGCAGGAAATGTGCGGCGTACTCAAAATCCAAAACGCGCCACAGAGCCTACTGACAACTATATTTCAAGAATACGTTCGATACCTGGTTGAAAACTACGAAGATGCTGAAGGGCTATTCTCCAACATAGCAGCCTATTACATAGCAAGAAGCATGTTTCAATTTTTATCGGCCGACAACTACGACCTAATTGAGAGCCTTGAGACAAAAGACAAAGTAAACATAGGCCGCCTATTTAGACTCTTAAGAACAGAGTACGACAGAAAAAACAGAGACTTACCAAACTACTCATTCGATCAAGAAATTAAAAATTTAAAAAGAAACGGCTGCACCATCGAACTCGAGGATCTTTAGAAAAAAGGGAACAAGGGAACAAGGGAACAGACTTGTTTTCTACACAATCACGAGGAATCTGTCTCCTTTTAGTTCAGTTATGCCCCCTATTGGTCCTTCAACCAGCGCTTTCACCCCGGACAGGAGTCCACCGCATGCCTTACCTCAATCTGCAAAACGCTGTTCAACGTGCCGGGTTCACCGCCACGACGGTTACGATGAAAGCATTTCGATGTACGAACAACCTGCCTTCAAACGCGCGCGTCAGTATATAAGCGTGACAGGCAAGCATATTTATCTGACGTTCCCATTCACCAAGGATGAGGATTTCCCCAAGGTCTGGGAGGAATACCTGCTGATTCGGAGACGACAACTGGATGAGCATTATTTCCGGAACTGAACCGTCAATATTGTTGCAATACTGCCGCTACAATCTCAGCGAGCAGTTTTGACAGGCGTAACACGTTCAAGTCAGCAAACTTTCCTCAACCTCATACTTAACCACCACCCGATTCTTATAAAGCCGCTCGCTCTTCAACACCTGACTCTCCTGCCCCCTTGCTCCTGACCTCCCGCCATATCTCGTTCTCCCGAAAAACCCGCCCACCGTCTCGCACAAACCGATGCCTAAGTTGATAAACGTGATACCGAAACTCTCTCGCCTGATCGCACAACAACTCCCCCTCCAACTGTTGCTCGGCGACATTGAGCTTTAACTGAAAATGGCGATCGGTCGAGTTATGCAGCACCAGGTCAATGTAGTTGTAAAAGATCGCAGCCCCGGAGCCGAATGGCAGTACCCGCCCCTCGTCAGGAAAGGGATCGAAGCTGTGGTTTGACCGCTCAACCACCACCAAAGGTGAGTGAATCGCCATCCAGTGAATCAGGTTGCTCAGTTGGCAGATCCCGCCGCGATGCTGCTGCGGGCTTCACCAAATGACAGCTCCATGCCTTCGACATAACCACGTTTGCGGGTGGGCCGACCCACGAGGCGGCAAAATGAAAAATATTCGCCAGGACGGATGACGACGTCGTCGATCGAAGCAACGGCCAGTTTCAGGTTGATGACTTTGTTGTGCTGCAGGGCAAGATCGGAGTTGCCGAGTGTGCGGCTCAGTTTGGAGGTGTGCTTGAGGTAGCGGAATGGCAAACGGGAGGCGGTGTTCAGGGGAACAACGTATTGCTGCATGTGCGTACCGCACTTCGAGAAGGTGTTCGCCCAGTGTAATGGCCTGGCAATCCATGCACCGGTAAAGAGCCCTGACACTGGGCGAACGGGAAGTATTTTAATTGAAGTTTTCGAATATGTCCGCGTATATGAACATGAAATTTATCGAAACAACTTTCGATTAAATGTCGGGCCAAATACTATTTTACAGACCAGCAAACTCACCAGTTAGACCATTAAAATTGATTGTTCTTATACATAAAAATTGTACGAGAACAATCAACATATAGAGCTAATACTCAACTTCAGTGCTTGCTGGTCACTTTCAACATGTCGGTATAGGTCACAACGACACTCTGTCCAACTTTCAGGTCTTTCAATTTCGCTTGAACTTCGGGCCTTACGACGTCAACGGTCTTGGACTGGCCGGCGGGGTTTTTGAGGGTTACCCGATTGTTCTTCACGTCGATTTTGGTGATTTGCAGTTGGACCTGCACCTGACGGTAGGCTTCGCCGCCCGGGTTGTCGCTGCCGGGGGCTGCGCGGACTTCGCCAGCGCGTTCGACACTGCCTGGCAGGCCTTTGTCGATATCGGTGTCGAGGTAGGCAGCGACAGAGCGGGTAACCTTGATATCGACTTGGTCGCCGACTTTAAGTTTGCCGAGGTTTTTGGCCTTGTCGGTCAATTGCACATGGACCTGACGACCTTCCGGCCCCTCCAGGACGACCTGATGCTTGGCAGCATCGACCGAGACAACTTTGGTGGTGACCTGATCCGCCTCCACAACGGCAGACAGCGGGATGTCCGCAGCCATGGCGCTAAGACTGGCGGCAGACAGCAGGGTCGCAAGGGTGATGGCTTTGGTCAGTGCGTGAAGTTTCATAAGCGGTACATTCCCTGTGAATTGGAGGCAGCAACGAGCGCTGAACCACCGTCCAGCGTCCTCTGCGCAGATGAGCATAGACGCTGATGAGGGAGTGTTCGCAGTTTCTTGGAGAACGCCTCAAGCCTCGGGATCGTCAACCTCCTGGGCGACGTTCACGGCAGGCGAGTCTTTATGGGACTGATCGGCCCTGGCCTTCAAGGCTTGCCATTGTTCCAGGTCGATGGCGCCCTGCCCCAGCAAGTCGTCGGCCACTCGCAGCAGTTCGGCGTAATGGGCGTCGGGGGATTGTTGCCAGTAGGCCTGGTCTTCGAACAGACGCTGCCACGAATCAAGGTCGGGCGGTTTCAGGTCTTCACTCATGGCGGGCTCCTGTGAACGGGCTTCTAGAATTAGGAGGCCATCGCTCTGCCGAGAGTTCCGACTCAATACCCGGTCATTTCCAGATACCCCTGCCCACCCTGGCTGCCGCTCAATTGCACCGGTCCTTCCCAATAGGGAATGCGCAAAGCCATCCACGCATTGGGGTTGAGCGCGCTGATCGTGATGTCGAGGTGTTTGTCGGGGATTTTGATCGACCAGCGTATCGGCATCGAACGCCCGGCGACGTTGGCGGTGTCTTGCGGTGTGAGGCTGATGTCGGCGGCGTGCAGTCGCTGCGTCTGGCCCTGAGCGTCGATCCAGGTGCCGGTGAGGTAAGGCGCGCCGTCCTTCTGCCGCATGCGGTAGAGCATCACCTGCTCGCCGCTGTCCAGATGCAGGGAAAACCAGTCCCAGCCCGTCTGGTTGGCGGTCAGGGGCTGGCTGCTCCATTCCCGGTCGAGCCAGGCCGGGCCGCTGACTTGATAGGTTTTGCCGTCGATTTCCAGCGTGCCGCGAGCCTGAAAAAACGGCTGGCTGTAGTAGTACGACGCCTGCCCTTGTTCGGATTTCTGACTGAAGCCTTTGTCGCCCTGAAGCACCAAAGGACGCGTGGAGCTCAGCCGCAGTTGATAGCCAAAATGCTTGTCCCGGGCGCTGAGTTGAAGATCCGCCATAGGGTCGGAACCCTGACTGCTGAAACGCCAATCATCGATCCACGCGTTGAACGGTGCGAGGCTCACACCAGCCTGACCAACGCCACCACGGGCGTAGCGCTCGGCAGCGTGATGCACTGTCGCCGACGTCACGGCCGCATGGCCAAGCCAGATAATTTGATTACCCCAACCGGCCACTTCGGGCGTCGCTTTCAAGGCGCTGCGAAACAGCGTCCACTGCGCGCCGAACTCGCGCCCCTGATCGTCCTTGAGGTTGGCGGTGACGTACCACCATTCGATCCGAAAACCGTCATGAGGACCGTGATCCGCCGGAAAGCTGAACACCCGACCGGGCACCACCGGCGTAAACGCGGTGGCCTGATGACCCCGCCCCGCGAAGCCTTTCTCAACAGGCGCCGAGTTATCGCAGCCGCTCAATAATGCCAGTAGCAACACACCGACCTTAATCTTCATGAGCAAACGTCCTCAGCAGATCCGCCGGTTGCGTGCGGTACAGCGAATACAGCGGCCACGCCGACGCCAACAAAGTCGCCAACAGCGCCAGCCCCATCAACTGCAACAGCTGCAGCGGAAACACCCGCAATGGCAAGCGCCAGCCGAAGGCCTGAACGTTGATCACCGTGTCCAGGCACCACGCCAGCGCGATCCCCAACGGTAACGCCAGCACCAGGGTCAGCACCGCCAGCAACCAGGTCTGGCCAAGATTGAGCAGCATCAATTGCCGACGAGTCACGCCGAGCGCCCATAGGGGGGCAAGTTGCCCGAGGCGGCTCTGGCTTTGGGTCAACAGGCTGATGAACAGCGCCACGCCCGCCACGCAGAGGGTCAGGCTGTTCAGTGCGGCGGTCGCGGCAAAGGTGCGTTCGAACACTTGCGTGGACCAACCCTTGAGCCGGGCCTGGTCGACGATTCGGCTATCCTCCAGCGTAAAGCGGGTTTGCAGCGCGGTCAGGAAAGCGGGGATCAACGTCGGATCGATGCGCAGGTTGAAACGGCTCGGTGTCAGCTGCGGCCAGCCGCGCAGCAGATGCTTGACGTTGACCAGAATGTGGCCTTTTGGATTGCCGTAATCGGCGTAGATGCCGACGATCCGTGGCGACCATGCGCCGTTCGGAGTGGGAATCGTCAAGTGATCGCCAAGGCGCACCTTCAGCCGACGGGCGAGTTGCTCACTGAGCATCAGTGCGTCGTCCTTGGCCAGTCGGTCCCAAGGGTTGTCGCCCAAGGCTTCCAGCAGCGGCCAATGCTGGCGATACGTCGGGTGATCGATCACGCCGAAGACGTCCGCCGGCCAGCCTTGCAACTGGATCGATACTTGCCAGCTGGGCAGCACCGCCGTGAGTTCGGGTTGCTGCTTGAGCCAGGTTTGCAGTTCTCTGGCCTGGGCCGGATTTTGCGGATTAACGTACAGTTCGGCGGTCAGGCGTTGTTCGAGCCAATCGCTGAAGGTCTGACGAAAACCGGCCGTCATGCTCCCCGCTCCAATGTTCGCCGCCAGTGCCAACAACAGCGCCATCAGCGCCAGGCTCAGGGCCGGCAGTTGCTGACGGCAGTCGGCGAGAAACCATTGGCCGAGTACCGAGCGACTGCGATGCAGCACCCGGTTCAACACCCAGTTAAGCACCACGGGCAACGCCAGCGCAGCGCCGATCAACAGCGCCGCCATCAGCACAAAGCCGCTGCTCAGGCTGTCGCCAAAGATCAAGGCCAGCACTGCGATCACCGCGGCGATCACGGCAACCCAACCCTGACGCCGCAACCAGCGCGCGTGAGCCTGATGCCAGGCCTGCGGATCGGCCAAGGCCAGTAAAGGCAGGCGCGCAGCCCGCAACAAACTGTTGGCCCCCGCCAACAACGCGCCCAACAGACTCAGGCCGACGCCGCTGAGCCACCACCACGGACTGAGGCTCAACTGCCCCGCCACTTCGGCGCCGTACAACCCGCGCAGACTCGCGGCGACGTCCGGCAACAGCACGCTGGCCAGCAGGTAGCCGCTGGCGACGCCGACCAATCCGCCGATCAATGCCAACCCACCCAATTCAACCGCCAGACCGGCAATCAGCAACCGTGCACTGACGCCGCAGGCACGCAGGGTTCTGAGCAAGCCACGGCGTTGTTCCAGCGCCAGGCCGATCGCGGCGTGGACGATGAACAGGCCGACCACGAATGACAGAAACCCCAGCGCATCGAGGTTCAGGTGAAAGCTTTCGGTGAGGCGCGACAAATTGTTCTCTTCGCCACTGGTCTTGAGCTGCAGCTGTCCTTTGAATTGATCAGGCAGGGTCGCGGTGAAATCCTTCGGCAGCAGCAGGCGTGACAGCTGATCCGGCAAGCCGAGAATCTGCTGGGCGAAGCCAATGTCCACTAACAACACACCGGGGGCCATATCGGGTTGGGCATGCAGCGGCGGCAAGGCCTGACCACTCAATGTCAGCGGGCGTTCGCCCTCGTGCAGACCCAGAGTCTGCAACGTCTGCGGCGAAATCCAGGTACTGCCCGGCGGGCTGAAAAACTCGACAACCTGCTCAATCGGCAACGCCTGCCCAGCCACGGAAGAACCGGCTGGCAGCGACACCGGCTCGATGCCCATCAACTGCAAGCGCTGGTCGTCATGCCCCTTGAGCGTCACCCGACCTTGCAGGACTGGCGACACCGGCCAACCCGCCCGGCGCAGGTCGACAAACACTTGCTGGGAGAAGGTCGCGCCGCTGGGCGCACTGAGGCTGGCCTGGGGTTCGCCGCCAATCAACTGACTGGCCCGGGCATAGCTTTCGCGCGCCTGGCTGTTCAGCGCCTGCACGCCGGTCAGCAGGCTGGTGGCGAGCCAAAGTCCGGTCAGCACACTGAAAAATTGCACCGGGTGTTGCCGCCAATGACTGAGCAGCGCCCGCAGCGTTTCGCGAAAGACCCGCACCTCAGCGCTCGTCCGCGCCAGCCAGACGACCACCGTGGAGCACCACTTTTTCGGCCAGCCGCGCGGCAACCCGCGAGCTGTGGGTGACCATCAACAAGGTGGTAGGACTGTCGTCGAGCAACTCCAGCAACAACTTCAAGACTTCATCGCTGGTGGCTTCATCGAGGCTGCCGGTCGGTTCGTCAGCCAGCAGCAGTTTTGGCTGCGACGCCAGGGCACGGCCCAGCGCGACCCGTTGCTGCTGGCCACCGGACAGCTGTTCCGGATAACGCTGCAGCAAATCAGCCAAGCCCAGACGTTGCACCAGATGCGCCTGCCAGCGCGAATCATGGCGCCCCGCCAGTCGTGCCTGGAACGCCAGATTGTCCTCCACTCGCAAACTGCCGATCAGGTTGAACTGCTGAAACACCAGGCCGATTTCGGTCCGCCGCCAGTTCGCCAGTTGCCCTTCGCTCATCTGCTCCAGCCGATGTTCGCCGCTGCGGATGCTGCCGCGATCGACCTTGTCCAGCCCGGCAATCAGGTGCAGCAAAGTGCTTTTGCCACTGCCCGACTCCCCCATCAATGCCAGGCTGCTGCCGGGTTTCAAGGTGAGGTCGACACCTTGCAGAACCGCTAATGGGCCCTGGGGAGTGGCGTAGCTTTTGAAGACGCCTTGGACCGAAAGCATGGGGAAAACCGTTCGATGTGCGTGGAGCAAGGATAGCGGACGGTAGCGACACCGCGAATAGGCATCATCAAGGCCTGCATCGCTCGGAAAGCGATGTCCTGAGACCGAGTTGCGGCCATCGCGGGTTTAGCACATAGCTTTATGCCTGGAACCTATCGCTTCACCGCCACCCACGTAAAACACAACGGCAGCTGCACCGTCTGCTGCTCATACCGATCATAGAGTTCCTCGCGATTGGAATGCGGGTACTCCTTGAAGTGGCTGATCTGCAATCCCGCCTCGATGGCGCCGGTGAAGATGGCGCCCAGGGTGTGGACGAACCAGTAGGACGTCGAGGCCTGCTGTTCGATCTTGCCTTCGTAGACGATCGGCTGGTCCTGCACAAAAGGTTCGCTGCGAAAGTACGAGCTGTCCGGCCGATACGGATCGGCCGACTCGGGGTCGAACATTTCCAGGAAGGGGTGGGTTTCGTACACCACCAGGCTGCCGCCGGGCTTGAGGGTTTGTGCGACATGGCGGAAAAATTCAGCGATGTCCGGCATCCAGTTCAACACGCCGATGGTGATCAGGGCCACGTCGAAACGTCCATGAAGTTCTGTCGGCAAGTGATGGATGTCTGCCTCGATGAACTCAGGCGCATGGGGCGAGCGTGACGCCAGTTCCCGCGCCTGATCGAGGAACGCCTCGGACTGGTCGACGCCTGTGACGCTGCGGGCACCCAGCGCAAACAACGACAGGCTTTCGCGGCCGTTGTTGCAGCCCAGTTGCACCACGTCTTTGCCGTCGACACCGACCTGTTCCAGTAACCCTCGGAGGGTGTCGTCCAAGCAGCAAAAATCACTACAACCAACCGCCGTCAAACGGGACTGCCATTCGGGGGTGTCCTTGTGGTGTCGGGCGGAGTCATTCCAGGCATCGCGGTTGCTGGCGATGGCTTTTTCTTTTGTCGGCATTTCCATTGCGCGCTCCAGACTGGGGTCTTTCATTAATTGCGTGCTGACACTATAACCAACCGCGCTACAACCCACCCTCAGTCTGATCCAGCCGTTCACGCAAAAACTCGATCAACGCCTGCACCGGTCGCGATGCTTGACGGTGCTGCGGATAGACCGCCGACAACGTCAGCGGCTCGGAACGAAATGCTTCCAGCACCGGCACCAGCCTGCCGTCCTTCAACGCCGAACCCACAATGAAAATCGGCAAGTAAGTAATCCCCATGCCGGCGATCGCCGCGTCCCTGAGCAGTTCACCATTGTTCACCCGCATCCGCCCGGTGACATTGACCACCAACGGCTTGCCCTGCCCTTCGAAACGCCATTGCACCTGACGACCATGGCCGTAAGGCAGGCAGTCATGCGCGTGCAAGTCTTCGGGTTTGAGCGGCGTGCCGCGCTCGGCCAGGTAAGCCGGGCTGGCGCAGTACACCCGCTGGATGGAGCCGATGCGTCGGGCGATCAGCGTCGAATCCTCCAGAACGCCGATGCGCAGCGCCAGGTCATAACCCTCACTGAGCAAATCCACCGGTCGATCACTGAGATCGACCTCCACCGTGACATCGCGATAACGCTGCAAAAACACCGGCAGCAAACAGCCCAAACGCACCACTGCAAACGACAATGGCGCGCTTATGCGAATAGTGCCGCGGGGCTCAGTGGTCTGACCGGCGATGCCCTGCTCTACTTGCTCGACTTCGCCCAGCAGACGCAAGGCTGACTCGTAATAACTCTGCCCCAGTGGTGTCACGTCCAGTCGCCGAGTGGAGCGATTAAGCAGCCGCACACCCAGACGCTCTTCGAGTTGCATCAACCGCCGGCTGACGAACTGCTTGGACAGGCCCAATTGATCGGCCGCCGCGGTGAAGCTGCCGGAGTCCATGACCTGGCAAAAAATACGCATATCTTCGAACGGGTTCATTGTCACGCTCTGATTGACAGTCAGACACTGTATAGCCGCTTTTTGTCTCAAACGAAAATGCCCGCACATTGGCGGGCATTTTTCATTGTGGCGGGACTTACTTCGACGTCAGCACCGAGTAGCTGTTCATCAAATTGCGGTAGTTCGGAATGCGCGGCGACAGCAGGTTCGCCAGGCCTTCCATGTCGTTGCGCCAGTCGCCCTGCAGCTCGCAGGCCACCGAGAACCAGTTCACCAGTTGAGCACCGGCCGCCGCCATGCGCGCCCAGGCCGCTTGTTGCACGGTTTCGTTGAAGGTACCCGAGGCGTCGGTCACGACGAACACTTCAAACCCTTCAGCCAACGCCGACAGCGTCGGGAACGTCACGCAAACGTCGGTGACGACACCGGCGATGATCAGTTGCTTGCGGCCAGTGGCTTTAACGGCCTTGACGAAATCTTCGTTGTCCCACGCGTTGATCTGGCCTGGACGCGGGATGTACGGCGCGTCCGGGAACTGCTCTTTCAACTCGGGAACCATCGGGCCGTTCGGACCGTTTTCGAAGCTGGTGGTCAGGATGGTCGGCAGCTTGAAGAACTTGGCCACATCGCCCAGTGCCAGTACGTTGTTCTTGAATTCGTTCGGCGAGAAATCCTGGACCAGCGAGATCAGGCCCGTCTGGTGGTCGACCAACAGGACAACGGCGTCATCTTTGTTCAGGCGTTTGTACGGAACGTTGCTCATGTGAAACTCCTCGTTGGATGGGTGTTACATGCGGCGCCGACGTGCAGGGCCGGCGCTTTTCTGCGATCGTCAGAACGCGAAGCACGAGCAGCCGAACGCGCCCCAGAAACCCGCGAAATCGCTGACCGGCGCATTCGACAAACGCGCCTTTTCATGGCTATGGGAATGCACGCCGCACGGCCCGCTGCAATGGTGAACCTGCGCTTGCATCGGCGAGGTCGGACGCCAGTGCCCCGGCACTTTCACCACCGGCGACCAGTCCGGCAGCACCGGCACGCTGGCCGGTCCGAGTTTTTCAAAGTCACCGGCGGCGTACACCACCTTGCCGCCGACCACGGTCAACACCGACTCGATCCACTTGATCGCTTCTTCGTCGACGCTGAAAAAATCCGCGCTCAGGGCCGCGACGTCAGCCAGTTGGCCGACTTTGATCATGCCTTTCTTGCCCTGCTCGGAAGAGAACCAGGCGCTGCCGTGGGTGAACAGCTCCAGTGCGGTTTGACGAGACAAGCCCTCGGCATGCAATTCCAGGCCACCGACCGTACGGCCGCTGACCATCCAGTACAGCGAAGTCCAGGGGTTGTAGCTGGACACTCGCGTGGCATCGGTGCCGGCGCCGACCGGTACACCTTCGGCCAGCATGCGTTTGATCGGCGGGGTCGCTTCGGCGGCTTTGGCGCCGTAACGCTCGACGAAATATTCGCCTTGGAACGCCATGCGGTCCTGGATCGCGATGCCGCCACCCAGCGCCCTCACCCGCTCAATGTTCTGCGGGGTGATGGTTTCGGCATGGTCGAAAAACCATGGCAAACCGTTGAACGGAATGTCGCGGTTAACCTTCTCGAACACGTCGAGCATGCGGCTGATGGATTCGTTGTACGTGGCGTGCAAACGGAACGGCCAGCGCTGCTCGACCAAGTGGCGCACCACCGGCTCCAGCTCGTCTTCCATGGTTTGTGGCAGGTCCGGACGCGGTTCGAGGAAGTCCTCGAAATCCGCCGCTGAAAACACCAGCATTTCCCCGGCGCCGTTGTGCCGCAGGTAATCGTCGCCCTGATGCAGGGTCACGCTGCTGGTCCAATTCTTGAAATCGGTCAGCTCTTCCTTGGGCTTCTGGGTGAACAGGTTGTAGGCGATGCGAACAGTCAGCTGCTGGTCCTTGGCCAACTGCTCGATCACCTGATAATCGTCCGGATAATTCTGGAAACCGCCGCCGGCATCGATGGCGCTGGTCAGGCCGAGACGGTTGAGTTCGCGCATGAATTGACGGGTCGAGTTGACCTGATATTCCAGCGGCAACTTCGGCCCCTTCGCCAGGGTCGAGTAGAGAATCATCGCGTTAGGACGGGCGACCAGCATGCCGGTCGGTTCACCGTTGGCATCGCGCACAATCTCGCCACCCGGCGGGTTCGGCGTGTTGCGGGTGTAACCGGCCACGCGCAACGCGGCACGGTTGAGCAAGGCGCGGTCGTACAAATGCAGGACAAATACCGGTGTATCCGGCGCGGCCTGATTGAGTTCTTCGAGGGTCGGCATGCGCTTTTCAGCGAACTGGAATTCGTTCCAGCCGCCGACCACGCGCACCCATTGCGGCGTGGGTGTGCGGTCGGCCTGATCCTTGAGCATGCGCAGGGCATCGGCCAGCGACGGCACCCCTTCCCAGCGCAATTCGAGGTTGTAGTTCAGACCGCCACGGATCAGGTGCAAGTGCGAGTCGTTGAGGCCGGGAATGACGCAGCGACCCTTGAGATCGATGACCTGCGTACCCGAACCGCGCAGGGCCATGGCTTCGGCGTCGGTGCCGACCGCGACGAAACGACCATTGCTGATCGCTACGGCGCTGGCGCGTGGGTTTTCACGGTCAACCGTATGAAATTGGCCATTGAACAAAATCAGATCGGCGTTCATCACTTTTCCTTGGGCTGAGTGGAAGAGGACAGCCAGGGCGCGAACAATCGCGTCGCCATTGGCATGAACAGGTACACCACCGACACGACGATGGTCAGCGTGATCAGGAACGTCGCGACCACGTAATTGGACAGGAAGGTATTGAGCTGCAGCAGCGGGCCCCAGATCAGCGGCACCAGCAAGGTGTGCGGCAAAATCACCAACAACGTCACCACGGCCTGCTTCCATCGCGGCGGTGGTGGCGAAGCGGCGTCGGCTTGCGGCGCGAACCAGAATTCGTTGACCGGATTGACCTCGGTCTGGTCGCCGTCAGCGAGCATCGGCGTGGCTTCGTTGACCAGTTCCAGCCGTTGCGGTGAATCGAGCCAGCGCTGCATCGATTCGGTGGTGCAAAAGCGCAGCACGCAGGTGTACAGGTCAAGTCCGGCGCTCTTGCCGCGAATCACATCGACGCCCAAGTGCCCTTCCTGCTGCCCGGCAATACTGACAATGTTGCGCAACCAGGCTTCGTAGGGCACTTCAAAACCCGCCTTGATCCTGTGCTTGATTACCAGGGTCACGACTTCCTCGAAACGATTGGATTCAGGCATAACGCAAAGCTCCGGCGAATCGGACATTGAGCGCCAGCCGTCCCGGCCCGGCGATAAGAACGCTAGTGAACAGAATCAACAGCAGCCAACCGAACTGCCCTTCATCAAGACTCCATTGCGCATGCACCACCAGCAGCGCGATCAGCAACACCGCTAAAATCGGCAGACACGCCAGACGTACCAGCACCCCGGCGATGATCAGCAACGGGCACAGCACCTCGGCAAAAATCGCCAGCATCAGCGTGGCGTTCGCGCCCAAGTGGAAAGGGTCTTCGATGACTTGCAGTTGAGCGGTGTAGTTAAGCAGTTTCGGCAAACCGTGCACCCACAGCAGAAACAAACCACCGCTGCCCCGCAAAAACAGCAGTCCGAGATCCTGGGCCCGCTCATCCCATCGCGACGTATTCATGGGCTACCTGCACGAATGAAAAACCACCGGCGCTCATGCGCCGGGACTTGGTTTGATAGTGCCGGTCTGAGGTCGGGAAAAATTGGATGTGTGTGCTCTTTTGTGGATGAGCCCGGCGGTACGATCCACCGCAGATCCCTTGTGTGCGAGCCTGTTCGCGATAGCGGTGGGCCAGGCAAAATCAATGCTCGATGACACATCGCCTTCGCGAGCGGACTCCCACAGTTGGACAGGGGACATCAGGATATAAACAGGTCGGCTGTCAGGCCGCCTTCGCGAGCAAGCCCGCTCCCACAATGGAGCGGCGTACGCCTTTCGCTTCTCACCACTCAACAGGCCGAGCGTTAGCTCGCCTGCAGCTCTTGATCTTGATCCACCCGCCCCTTCGGCAGGCTGAGTGGAGGTGTTCATCTGGGGGATAGGCGCGCAGCGCCGTTCGACGAAGTCGAACACATCGAGAGGAGGTCGAAGCGAAGCCGACCGGAGGCGATGCCCCCAGATGAATACCGGAACGAAGGAACGCCGAGCCTAGGCGAGGGGCCGGACGCTTGGGGCGAGCCTTTTTGGGTACTTTTTTGGCGTTTGAAAAAAGTGCCTCGCCGTAAGGGCGAAACCGCCAGCCGCCGTTACCGCAGAAATGGATATGTACACCTGAAAGAGATTGGTCGGCTATCAGGCCGCCATCGCGAGCAAGCCCGCTCCCACAGTTGGACTGGGTACTTCAGGATATAAACAGGTCGGCCCGGAGGCCGCCACGGTCAAGCCGAAATCGGCAAAGGCCTGGACATGAACTCACTGATCCGCGACCGCAACCACCGCTCCGCCGGATCGTTGTCATGCACCCCACTCCAGGCCATCGAAAGTTGCGCCGCTTCAATCGGAAACGGCGGGTCTTCGGCCCGCAACGCACACCCCTCGACCAACGCACATGCGGCGTAATCCGGCACGGTGGCGATCATCTCGGTCCCGGCCAGCAACGCCCGCAACCCACTGAACTGCGGAACGCCCAACACCACCCGCCGACTGCGTCCGATCTTCGCGAGATCAAGATCAATGTTGCCGCTCAAATCCCCCGAAAACGACACCATCGCATGCGGTCGTTCACAGTATTCATCCAGCGACAGCGCCCCCGGTCGTTTGTCACCACGCAGCACCTTGCATGGAATATCCCGCAACGTCTTGCGCTTGGCATTGGCCGGCAGATCCGTGGTGTAACTCACTCCCACTGAAATCTCCCCAGACGCCAGCAACGCCGGCATCAGCAGATAATTCGCCCGCCGCACGACCACAATGATCCCTGGCGCCTCTTCCCGGAGCTGGCTCAACAAGGGCGGAAACAAGCCAAACTCGGCGTCGTCCGACAGCCCAATGCGAAACACATCGCAGCTTGTAGCGGGATCGAATTCTTTAGCTCGGCTCACGGCCCCGGAAATCACATCCATCGCCGGTTGCAGCTCCTTGAGAATCGCCAGTGCCCGCCCTGTCGGCTCCATCCCGCGGCCGTTGCGCAACAGCAGCGGATCGTCGAACAGATCCCGTAACCGTCCCAGCGCGGCACTCACCGCCGGCTGCCCCATGAACAGTTTTTCAGCCACACGGGTGAGGTTCTTTTCGAACATCAACGCTTCGAAAATCACTAACAGGTTCATGTCGACGCGGCGCAGATCGTTACGGTTCACAGGCAGATTCCCCTTGTGTGTTCAGCCAGGCACTTAGCGTTGGAATTTACTCGATCAGCGGTACGTTGGCCGCACGTTTGTAAGGACCGTACTCCACCGGTACCCATTGGAAATGCTTGCCCTCTGCCGCGATATGGCCGATGCCGGGAAACGGCAAATGCGCCGCTGTTACCCAGATTTTGCTCGCCGCCGCATCACTGAAAACCCTGGCGCGGCTCTTGATCGCTTGCTGACTGTTGACGTCAAAGCCGATCGACACTTCAGGGTGTTCGAACTGCACCGCCAGGTTATGCACCAGATCCCCCATGAACAGAATGCTCTGACCCTGCGAGGTGAAGCGGTACGTGGTGCTGCCCGGCGTATGGCCGGTCTCGATAACCGCCTCCACACCCGGTACGGGCGACTGACCGGCATCGAACGTCTTGAAGCGACCTGCCGCGACGTAGGCCGCGGTCGAATCCTGGGCGATTTTGAAATACGGCTTGGCACCCTCGGGCGCCTTGCCGAAGGCTTGAGGATCGAGCCAGTAGTCAGCTTCTGCCTTTGCCGCGTAAACAGTGGCGTTGGCGAAAACCGGTTTCTGCTGGCCGTCGACCAGTCCGCAGACATGGTCCAAATGCAGGTGGGTCAACAAAACCGTATCGACCTGCGCCGGCTCATAACCGGCGGCTTTCATATTGTCTGACAGCATCCCGGCGGTAGCACCAATGCACTGGCCGGCACCGGTATCGACGAGGATCAATTGCTTGCCAGTGTTGATCAAAAAGGCATTGAACGCGGTTTGTACGCCCGGCGTTTCAATCGAACGGCGAGCCAGCAGCGCGCGGATCTGACTTTGAGTCAGGCCTTTGAGCAGTTTGGGCGACAGATCGTTGTAGCCATCGAACAACGCCGTCACCTCGTAATCGCCCACCGCCAACCGGTAATAACCCGGCACTTGCGCGCCGACTTGCGCCGGTGCCTGAGCCGAGGAAATGCCGGACGCCAGCGCTGCCGCGAGCCCCAACGCGCAAACCAGAGAATGTTGCATGCCACCACCTTGGTCGAGTCAGAAGAGCGGCCACGCACAACGCCGCCAGATAACGTCGATTTTGCACGGCTGGCACCCGCAGAAATTGCAGCAATGTGCTGAGTTAGCGCTGTTGGTTACCAACCGCACATCGACGGAATTAACAACGTTTAACTCGCCTGCCAGAGCCCTGCGACCAAAAATGAAGCTCACCGACAAGGACATCTGTCATGGCTCATTCTCAGCAAAACGTCGTCCGCGAGACGACCACTGAAACGCGAAAGAAAACGACCGGCGGCCTGACTCCGTGGCGCGAAAGCCTGGTCAAGCAACTGATCCTCGAGCGCCTTGGTGAAACCGTTGAAGTGACCGAACTGGCCCGCGCCTGCGCCCTTTCGCGCAGCCATTTCTCCCGCGCGTTCAAGTGCAGCACCGGGCTCTCGCCTCAGGACTGGATTCGCAACCAGCGCATCGCCCGCGCCAAGCAATTGATCCAGAACACTGACCTGACGCTGACGCAAATCAGTCTCGAATGCGGCTTCTGCGATCAAGCGCATTTCTGCCACATCTTCACTCGCAATGAAGGCATCACTCCATTTGCATGGCGTTGCCGCACCGTGCGCTCCCCGGCCCACCGCCCCGCCTGCACCGCTCAACTTCACGCGCAATAAACCCGCTACAAAGCTTCCATGGCATAGGATCGGGGGGCCAGGGATTAACGCTTAGTCCTTCAAAAACGCCAGCAGATCGGCGTTGAGCTGATCCTTGTGGGTATCAGTCAAGCCATGGGGGGCGCCGGGGTAGATCTTCAACGTAGATCCTTTCACCAGTTTTGCAGACGCAATACCCGACGCTTCTATCGGCACCACCTGGTCAGCATCGCCATGCACCACCAGCGTCGGAATGTCGAACTTCTTCAGGTCTTCGGTGAAGTCGGTTTCGGAGAACGCCTTGATGCAGTCATAAGCGTTCTTGTGGCCGGAGGTCATGCCTTGCATCCAGAACCAGTCGATCATGCCCTGGGATGGCTTGGCGTCTGGTTTGTTGAAGCCGAAGAACGGACCGCTGGCGAGGTCGATATAAAGCTGCGAACGGTCGGCCAGAGATGCCTTGCGAATGCCGTCAAACACCTCGATCGGCAGGCCGCCAGGGTTGGCTTCAGTCTTGAGCATCAGCGGCGGCACCGAAGAAATCAGCCCGGCCCTGGCTACCCGCCCGGTACCGTGGCGACCAATGTAGCGCGCCACTTCACCGCCGCCGGTGGAGAAGCCGAACAGCACGGCATCTTTGAGGTCCAGCCACTCGATCAACTGCGCCAGATCATCGGCGTAGGTGTCCATGTCGTTGCCGGTCCACGGCTGGCTGGAGCGCCCATGACCGCGGCGATCATGGGCAATCACCCGGTAGCCTTTGGCAGCCAGGAAGATCATCTGCGACTCCCAGCTGTCGGCGTTCAACGGCCAGCCGTGGCTGAAGACAATAGGCTGACCGGTGCCCCAGTCCTTGTAATAAATCTCGGTGCCGTCTCGGGTCGTGAACGTACTCATGTGTTGTCTCCTTAGTGAGTGTTGGGGTGAATCAAACCGGTGAGTGGCTCATGCGTTCAGCCAGCCGCGCCACTCGCTCGCCCAGATGGGCGGCGGTGCGGCGGTCTTCGGGGGGCGGTGCGCGTTCGGGGGACTGTTCGACATTCGACTGCGCCATGGCGCCCAGCGAGCTGCCCAGGCGATTCATTTGCCCATCGAACACGCCCGTGCTCGAACGCGCCGGCAGCAGGTCGAGGCCAACCCAGATCATTGAATGCTGCGCGGCGAACACTGCCATCTGCAGCAAAGTGTTGAGTTTGTCGCCGCACAGGCAGCCGGAATTGGTGAAGCCGGCCGCCAGTTTGTCGCGCCAGGGTTGGGCCAGGTAGAACGCCGCCGTGGCGTCCATGAACCCCTTGAAGGGTGCCGAGGCGCTACCCATGTAGGTCGGCGCGCCGAAGATGATTGCGTCGGCGTTGTGCAAATGGTCCCAGTGCCGGTCCACGTCCTCGACCGAAATCAGCCGGCAGGTACTGCCGTGCCTTTCCACGCCTTGGGCCACGGCTTCGGCCATGACACGGGTGTGCCCGTAGCCACTGTGATAGACCACCACCACGTTGCTCATTCCGACGTCCTCATGACATGTTTAATCCCTTTGTTCCACGGCAGCCCTTCTGTGGGAGCGAGCCTGCTCGCGAAAACGTTGTATCAGTCACCCACGATGTTGAATGTGCCCGCCGCCTTCGCGAGCAGGCTCGCTCCCACAGACCGGTGGCCGTTGAAGATGCAGAGTTTTGAGCGTAGACCGGACGCAGGACGAGTTAAACGTTGTTAATTTTCCCTGGCGCGCCAAAAGCCTCAGCGATACCTTCAAGACCGTCGCGCCCAATAATTACGGAACCCATGAACAAGGGCGGAGAACCAGCAGTCCAGGCAGACACCGCAGAGTCATCCGGCCAGCGCATTGCGTTGCCGTAAAAACCTGACGAATATGCTCTAAAACCGCGTATCAGACGGCTGCAAGCAGGAGTGACACGTTGACCCTTCCCCCCGACCAAGCCATCCATTTCGGCCCCTACCGGATCTATCCCGGACAACGTCTGGTCATGGAGGCCGACCAGCCCCTGCGCCTGGGTCGACGTGCCATGGACATTCTGTTGATCCTTTTGGAACACGCCGGGGAGGTGGTCAGCAAACAAACACTGATCGCCAGGGTCTGGCCGAAAAACGTGGTGGAAGACATCAACCTGCGGGTGCACATGGCCGCCTTGCGCAAGGCCCTCGGCGACGGACAGGCCGGCCAGCGTTACATCATCACCGTGGCGCAGCGCGGGTACAGCTTTGTGGCGCCGTATTCGCTCGAGCACATCGAGCACCCTCCAGGGAGCGCAGCATACGTGCCGAGTGGCCACAATCTGCCCGTTCGTCGAACCCGCATGATCGGCCGCCAGTCTCTCGTCGATAGCCTGATGGTCCAGCTGTCACGCCAGCGTTTCATTACTCTGGTCGGGCCCGGCGGGATCGGCAAAACCACCGTGGCCCTGCGTGTCGCCGAACAACTGATCGGGCGCTACCGGGATGGCATTCGCCTGCTGGACCTGGCGCCGATCAATGATCCGTCGATGATCACCGTTCACCTGGCGACATTGCTCGAACTGTCCTTGCACGACGCCGAGCCGATGAGCGGCCTCGCCGCGTTTTTGCGCGACCGGCAGATGCTGCTGGTGATCGACAACTGCGAACACCTGGTCGACGCCATCGCATTGCTGAGCGAGAGCCTCCTGCGCGCCGCGCCAGAGGTGCACATTCTGGCCACCAGCCGTGAGAGCTTGCGGGCCGAAGGTGAATGTGTCCAACGCCTGGAGTCGCTGGACTGCCCTCCCCCCATTGCCGTGCCAGACCGCACTCAGGCCCTGACCTTTTCCGCCCTGCAGTTGTTCGTCGAACGGGCGATGGCCAGCCACGACAGCTTCGAACTGACCGATGACGAGCTGCCGCTGGCAATTGAAATCTGCCGGCGTCTGGACGGTATTCCATTGGCGATCGAATTGGCGGCCGCGCAAGTCAACAGCCTCGGATTGAGCGGATTACTGACCCAGCTCCAAGGCAGTTTTCGCCTGCTCACCCAGGGTTGCCAGACCACACTGGGCCGACACCAAACCTTGCGCGCCACACTGGACTGGAGCTTCGAGCTGCTCAATGCCTGCGAACAAGCCTGCTTGCGCCGACTGGGTGTGTTCAGGGGCGGGTTCACCCTGGAATCGGCGGCGGCGGTGATCGTCGGCGAACACATCGAACCGCAAGCAGTGTTTGGCTCGATCACGCAACTGGTGGCCAAATCGCTGCTGAACGTGGAGGTGGGTGACGAAGAGGTGTTTTACCGATTGCTCGACACTACCCGCAGCTATGCCCTGGAGAAACTCGACCAGGCCGCCGACCTGCCCGATACCCGGGAACGTCACGCCAAGCGCTGCCTGGCGTTGATGAATCAGGCCCAGCACGACTGGGAGCTGATCCCGACAGGTACATGGATCGAGCGTTATACCCGCGGTCTGGAAGACATTCGTTCGGCCCTCGACTGGTGCTTTAACGCGCAAGGACCGCAGGCATTGGCGATCCGCCTGACGGCAGCTTCCACACCGCTGTGGCAGGAACTGTCGCTGCTCAAAGAGCACGGCCTCTACGTGCGCAGGGCGCTGGCCCTGCTCGATGCAACGTCCGATCCCTGCCCGCAGCTGAAAATAGCCCTGCATCTCGCCCTCGGCAGTTCTTGCTATCACACTCAGATGAGCACGGCTGAAACCATCGAGGCTTTCGTCAGCGCCAGAACCCTGGCCAAGCAATGCAACGATTTGGCTGGTCAGTTGCGGGCGGTGTCCGGGCACATGGCGGTCAACCTCTGTTGCGCCAATTATCAATTGGCCCTGGAACAGAGCCGGCAATTCGATCGATTGGGGCTGCACGGCGATGCAGTGTTGTCCCTCAGCATGCATCGCTTGCGGGTGCTGGCGTTGCACTTTGCCGGGGACCAACAGCAGGCGCGGATCAATGCCGAGCAGGTGCTTCAGCGCATGGCCCAGAGCGGCCACCTCAACCGCTTCACCTACGGTTTTGGCGTGCACTACGATCAGAGCGTCGCCGCCTTGACGATTCTGGCGCGCATCCTCTGGTTGCAGGGGCAACCGGAACAAGCCTGGCACACCGCCCGGCAAGCGCTGGACATTGCGACCCAGATCAACCACGGCACGTCCATCTGCTACACCCTGGCGCTGGCCGGTTGCCCGATCGCTCACTACAACGGCGATACCCGAACGGCTCGTGAACTCTTGCGCCAGCTGCTGGAACAAGCACAGAAACACTCGGTGCTGCTGTTCTACACCTGGGCCCGACACTATGCGCAGGTGATCGACAGCGCCGAGGCGCACTTGCCTCTTCAGCCAGGCGTGGGGCTGATCAAGGACATCATGGTCACGCTGGATGGCAGTTTCGTCGATGACGCCCTGTTGCAACGGGCCGACACCGGTACGGCTGGCTGGAGCACGGCGGAAGTACTGCGGGCCCGGGCTGATGCGCTGCTGGCCGAGGATTGCCCACTGAAAACCGAAGCGGCCGAGGCCGTGCTGATCAGGGCATTGAACGTGGCGAAACATCAGGGCGCCCTGGCTTGGGAACTGCGCAGCGCCACCTCGCTGGCGCAACTTTGGCAGCGTCAGGGCCTGTATCAGCAAGCTCATGAGCTGCTGGCGCCGATCTACAATCGGTTCACCGAGGGATTTTCTACACCGGACCTGAGCAAAGTCCGTCGACTACTCGAGGAGCTCAATGGGCAACTGCACGCCTGAGACCCAGCGCGCCCGGCTGATGTAATGCGAATAGCGCTGCTCAAACGCCCGCAGGTGGCCGTTGTGTTCGAGCTTCTCAAGGGCATAGGTGCGCGTGGTGTTGAGAAAGCGATAACGGGTCGTGCCGTTGACCTGATCCATCGAGAGCAACGATTTGGCGACCAATCGCGTCACCAGCGCCGCCAGTTGATCGGGCTTCAGCTCCGCGCAACTGCACACGCCAATCGCGGCATCGAGGGTGAATGACATTTTGAACACCGACAAGCGCTGCAACACGGTTTGTTCCGGCAGGCTCAGCCGTTCATAGCTCCAGTCCAGGGCAGCTTTGAGCGTCTGATGTCGGGGCACCGCCGTACGCCGGCCTTGGGTCAGCAGCTGAAGACAGTTATCCAGCTGAGCTTGCAAACCGACCAACGCCAGCGCATGGATCTGCGCCGCAGCCAGTTCGATGGCCAGTGGCAAACCGTCGAGCCGCCGACAGATTTCACGGACCGCCTTGAGGTCTTGTTCGCGCAAGGCAAACCCTTGTTGACGGGTTCGGGCACGGCTGACGAACAGCTGCACCGCCGAATACCCCATGGCTTCGGCGACACTGTGCAACGCCGACGCGGGCGGCACCGCCAGAGACGGTACACGCTGAACCGTTTCCCCTCCTGCCTGTAAAGGCTCGCGGCTGGTCACCAGAATGGACAGCCGAGGCGCCGACATCAGCAAATCCTCGACCAGGGTTCGACAGCGTTCCAGCAGGTGTTCGCAGTTGTCCAGCACCAGCAACGCGTGCCAGTTTGCCAGCACCTCCAGCGTCGTGCCGATCTCCCGTTCAAGGGTCTGGGTCAGATGATCGACCACTCGCGCGGGGTCATCGACAGATGCGAAATCAACCAGCCAAACCCCCTCTTCATAGTGCTGCAACAACAGTTCGGCGACACGCAATGCCACCGTGGTCTTGCCGACGCCACCGGGGCCGACCAGCGTCATGAAACGCCGGACCGGCAACTGTCGGACCAGACTGCCGACCAGCGAATCCCGACCGGTCACCGGCGTGAGTCGTGCGGGCAGGTTGTGCTGATGTTTTTGCACGGTCTCGATCAAGAGCCGCGTGCCCCCGGACGCGGGCTGCACCGGGGCGATAAAACTGTAACCGCGCTGGGGAATGTTGACGATGTAGCGCTGGCCATTCTGCCCGTCGCCAAGCGCCCGACGCAGGGCGGCAATGTGCACGCGCAGGTTGATTTCCTCGACCACGGACGTCGGCCAGACGTGAGCAATCAGTTCGTCCTTGCTGACCACGTTGCCGGCGCGCTCGACCAACACCTGGAGGATATCCAGCGCCCGACCGCCCATGCGCAGCGGTCGATCACCTTCGAGGATCAGCCGTTGCCGCAGATGGAATGCATAGGGGCCGAATCGCAGCACCGCATCGCTGTTTAAATCTCTGAGGCTGTTCATGCACATTCACGTGCTGAAACCTGGCCCGGCTCACAGTGCAGCAACATCCCTTGCACCCGCCTTCCAGGTTCCCGCACCTCCATTGCAAAGCGTTCAGGGTATCTTGGCAGGCATCAGTGACGGTACAACTGCCACGGAGGGAGCGTCACAGCCATCACGGTGCGCATAACGGACAAGAAGGCTCTAGCTGAACTGCTCACGGTATTGGGTCGGCGTCAAACCAAGCTTTTCACTGAACAGAAAACGCATGTGCCGTACGCTGCCGAAGCCACTTTTGAACGCCACTGTCTTGAGTGGCAAGTCGCTGGTTTCCAGCAGATTCCTGGCGCTGTCGATACGCGCACTTTGCAGAAATTCCATGGGCGTCATGTTCACTTCCCGAGCAAACATCCGGGCGAAGTGCCGCGCACTCATGTTCGCGAGGCTGGCCATGCGTTCGATGCTGAATGCTTCATCGAGGTGTTCGAGCACAAAGTTCTGCACACGAGTGATCGGTGTTTCCTGCGGTGCGACAGCAGCCATCAACGGGCTGAATTGCGCCTGCCCACCCTGCCGCTTCATGACCACCAGCAATACCTTGGCGACGTCCTGGGCGACTTTCTTGCCATGGTCTTCGGTGACCACCGACAGTGCCAGGTCGATGCCGGCAGTGACGCCGCCGGAAGTGATGAGGTTGCGGTCCTGCACGTAAATCTGATCGGTTTCGACGGTAGCCTTCGGGAAGCCTTTGATCAGTCGTTCGGTGTAATGCCAGTGGGTGGTCACGCGATAACCGTCCAGCAAACCGGCATGCCCCAGCACGAACGCACCGGTGCAGATCGAGCCATATCGCTCGGCGCGACCGACCGCGGCTTTGAGCCAACACAACAACGGTGGATGTTTTTCGTTGTAGGCACCCGGACCGCCCGGCACCAGCAACAGGTCATACGCCTGATCCGCCTGATCAATGTGCAAATCGGCCTGGACGCTGACGCCGTTGGAGGCACGCAGTGCGCCATGCTCGGTGCCGATGGTCGACAGTTCGTAACGATCATCCGGTGCCAGATATCGATTGGCGATGGAAAACACTTCCATCGGGCCTGCCATGTCCAGCAGGAGAAAGTCCGGGAACAACACAATAGCCACGGTTTTCATGGGTTCAAAATCACTGAAGTCAAAAGAAAATCCATCTGCCAAACACCACCCCCCTGTGGGAGCGGGCTTGCTCGCGAAAGCGGTGTATCAGTCACCCACAATATTGAATGTGACGCCGCTTTCGTCGGATCGCCGCCCGGAGACAAGCCCGCTCCCACAGGGTTTGGTGTCGGTATCAGAAGAATGCTGTGCATTATGGCCAAATGTGGCATCGGCGTCGGAGAAGAATACGTGATCGCCTGCCGATCACTGTCAACCTCAACAGGACAGTATTTCAATTTCCACCTACTTATTGCACCAACCCGTAACCATTAACCTTCTCCTCACTCGGACGAATCAACGTCCCCACAGGAGATTTCATCATGCTGACCCTTCGCAAAGCTTCGGATCGCGGCGCGGCCAATCACGGTTGGTTGAAGTCGTTCCATACCTTTTCCTTCGCCAACTATCGCAACCCGAAAGAGCAGGGTTTTTCCGACCTGCTGGTGATCAACGATGACCGGGTTGCCGCCGGTAAAGGTTTCGGCCAGCACCCACACCGCGACATGGAGATTTTCTCTTATGTGCTCGAAGGTGCTTTGGAACACAAAGACACCCTGGGCACTGGCTCGGTGATCCGCCCCGGCGACGTGCAGTTGATGAGCGCCGGCAGCGGCGTGGCGCACAGCGAATACAACCACTCGACCACCCGGCCGGTGCACTTCCTGCAAATCTGGATCGTGCCGGACATCAGCGGCGCCAAACCGCGCTATCAGCAAGAGCATTTCAGCCCGCAAAAGAAACGCGGCCGTCTGCAACTGATCATCTCCCCCGACGGGGCGAAAGGCTCGCTGAAGGTGCGTCAGGACGCACGGGTGTATGCGGCGCTGATCGACGGTAAGGAAAGCGCTGCGCTGGAATTGGCCACCAACCGCTATGCCTATGTGCATGTGGCCCGCGGCAATGTCGAGCTCAACGGCGTGCCGTTGCAGGAAGGCGATGGCGTGCGGGTTCGCGATGAACAGGTGCTGACCTTGAGCAATGGCGTCGATGCCGAGGTATTGATCTTTGACCTGCGGCCGCAAGAACTGCCGGAAATGCCATAAAGATCAAGAGATCGCAGCCTCGTTTCACTCGACAGCTCCTACAGGGATTCGTGCAGTGCTGGCCCTGCGGGCGGTGACGGGTTCACGAACTGGTCCCACAGCATCATCAACAGCAACTTGCCTGGAGCCGCGCGACGGTTTCATTCGCTACGTTTCAGGCTATCGCCGGGTATGCGTATTCGGCGTTGTTCAACGCCAGCGGCGGCGATCACGCGTTATTGTTTGTCATTGCAGCCGGCGCCATTGTGGTAGCACTGTTACTGGAACAGGTCATGCGCTTGCTGAACAGATCAAACAATGTGGGAGCCTGCTCGCGAAGACGGCGTCGCATTCAACAAAGTAGGTGACTGACACACCGCATTCGCGAGCAGGCTCCCACAGGGATCAGTGCATTGGATTGAATCATTCGTTCACTCATGCGATCCCATTTACAGATGACTTTCTCAACAGGACGCCGACATGAATCTGCCCCAAACCATGACCCTGATTGAAATCACCGAACCCGGTGGTCCGGAGGTTTTAAAGCCGCGCCAGGAACCGGTCCCCACCGCAGGTGCAGGCGAAGTGCTGATTCTCGTGCACGCTGCCGGGGTCAACCGTCCCGATGTGATTCAACGCGCCGGCAAGTACCCGATGAAACCCGGCATGAGCCCGATTCCCGGTCTGGAAGTGGCCGGTGAAGTGGTGGCGATCGGCGCTGGCGTCAACGAATTCATCGTCGGCGATAATGTCTGTGCACTGACCAACGGCGGCGGTTACGCACAATATTGCGTTGCACCGGCCAGCCAGACGTTGCCGATTCCTGAAGGGATGGATTGGGTGCACGCCGCGGCGGTGCCAGAAACTTTCTTCACCGTGTGGGCCAATCTGTTCGACATGGGCGGCGCCAGCAAAGGCCAGCGCGCATTAATTCACGGCGGCACCAGCGGCATCGGCACCACCGCGTTGATGTTGTGTCGCGAATTCGGCATCAAGGCTTTCGCCACGGCGGGCAGTGAGGAGAAGTGTGCGGCGATCCGCACGTTGGGGGCCGAGGCGATCAACTATCGCGATCAGGACTTCGTCCAGGTCATCCAGGAAAGAACCGCCGGCAAGGGCGTCAATGTCATCCTCGACATCATGGGCGGTTCGTACCTGAATCAGAATATCGCGGCGTTGGGTATGGACGGTCGGCTGGTGATGCTGGGCTTTCTCGGTGGCGCCCACGCCAAAGACGTCGACCTGCTGGCGATCCTGGGCAAACGCGCGACGATCACTGGCTCACTGATGCGCGCGCGCACCCGCGAAGAAAAAGCCTCGATCGCCGAACAGTTGCACGAGTACGTCTGGCCCGTACTCGCCGCCGGGCGTTGCCTGCCGATGATCGACAAGGTCTATCCATTGACCGACGCGTCGCTGGCTCATGCCCGGATGGAAGCGGGTGATCACATCGGCAAGATTGTCTTGCGGGTGGACTGATCAGTAGCCCTCACCCGCCGCCAGGGCGCCGCTGATGATCGCGATGCCCGAGCTGGTGCCCAGTCGCGTGGCACCGGCCTCGATCATCGCCAGCGCAGTCGGGTCATCGCGTAGGCCACCGGAAGCCTTGACCCCAATAAGCGCGCCGACGGTGCGGCGTCGGGCCATACATACGACTGTCGAATTTATTCCTGCCTTCGCCACGCTTCTGTTAAAACCCGAACTTTCCTTTTGATCCTCCGGGCCACCGCATGTTTTCCAATCTGATGAGCCGCTTGGGCCGACGCTGGCTGCCGCTGCTGTGCATGGCCGTGCTAATCGTCGGCTTGCCGGTGAGCTGCGGCGTGCTCAAGTACACAGAACGCGAGTTGCTGTTCCGCATCGAGCCGGGCAACGCTGGTTGGTATCGTGGTCTGCCGCAGGACGTTCAGGAATTCGACATCAAGCCCGCCAGTTTCAAGGCCGGGCAAAGCCTGCATGCCTGGTGGTGGCCGGCCGCGCGTCGCGATGCGCCGTCGATCCTCTACCTGCATGGCGTGCGCTGGAACCTGACGGGCCAGGCGTTCCGCATCGAGCAATTGCGCGCCATGGGCTATTCGGTGCTGGCCATCGACTACCGCGGGTTTGGCCAGAGCAAGGGGGATCTGCCGTCGGAAGCCAGTGTTTATGAGGATGCGCGAGCCGCTTGGGAGCGCTTCACCCAGATGCAACCGGACGCCAACAAGCGCCTGATCTACGGCCATTCCCTGGGTGGCGCGGTGGCTATCGACCTGGCGGCAGACCTGGCCGCACAGGCGAAAAAGGTGCATGGCGTGGTGCCGGTGCGCGGTCTGGTAATCGAATCCACTTTCACCTCGCTGGGCGATGCCGTGGCGCAAGTGGCCGACAGCAACCTGCCAGTGAAATGGTTGCCGGTGCGCTGGCTGCTGTCGCAGAAATTCGATTCCATCGACAAGATTGTCGACATCAACATGCCGTTGCTGGTGGTCCATGGCCTGGCCGACCCGTTCATGCCCTCGCGGTTCAGCCAGCAGTTGTTCAATGCCGCCAACGAACCCAAGCACCTGTTATTGGTGCCCGGTGGTACACACAACAACAGCATGAGCCAGGGCGGTACCCAGTATCGCCAGGCACTCGACGGCTTGATGAAAACAAAACCGACACAAATGGCCGGGCCGGCCGTGGTTCGGGTCTCCCGGGAGTCTTGAGGTCTATCGGTAACCGCGGGCCTGCAAATCAAACAACTGCGCATAGCGCCCGCCCGCGGCCACCAGACTGTCGTGATCGCCCCGCTCAAGGATCGCTCCCTGGTCCAGCACAATGATGTGGTCCGCATTGCGCACGCTGGAAAACCGGTGAGAGATCAGCAACGTCATCCGGCCTTCGGTGTGCTCACTGAAGTGCTCGAATACCGCCGCTTCCGCCGCCGGGTCGAGTGCAGAGGTCGGCTCATCCAGAATCAGGATATCGGCGTTGCGCCGCATGTAGGCGCGCGACAACGCGATCTTCTGCCATTGCCCGCCGGACAACTCCTGCCCCCCGGCAAACCACCGCCCCAACTGAGTGGCATACCCTCGATCCAGCCCCTCGATAAAGGGCGCGGCCATGCCCTCGGCGGCGGCCTCCTGCCAGCGCTGTTCATCGTTGAACGCCAGGGTGTCACCGACGCCGATGTTCTCGCCGACGGAGAATTGGTAGCGGATGTAGTCCTGAAAAATCACCCCGATGCGCCGTCGCAGCACGTCTTCTTCCCACGCTTGCAGATCGCTGCCGTCCAGCAGGATACGGCCCTGATCAGGACGGTACAGCCGCGTCAGCAATTTGATCAGCGTGGTCTTGCCCGAACCGTTCTCCCCCACCAGCGCCACACTGTGGCCGGGCACAAGGTGAAGATCGATGCCTTCCAACGCAGCGCGACTGGCGCCCGGATAACGAAAGCCGACGTTTTCGAAACGCAGGCCATCGCCGGGCACCGCCCCCACGGTGAGGTTGCCGGTATCCGCCACGACAGGCTCGGCCAGGTATTCATAAAGACTGGAGAGGTAAAGGCCATCCTCGTAGAGACCGCTGATAGCACTCAAGCTGCTGCTGACTGCCGTCTGCCCCTGCTTGAATAACACCAGGTACATGGTCATCTGCCCGAGGCTGATGTTGCCATGGACGGTATCAACCACGACCCAGGCATAGGCCAGATAAAACGCGCCGGTGCCCAGTAGACCGAGGACAAATCCCCAGCCATCCCGACGTAGCGTCAGGCGCCGGTCTTCGGCATAGAGCCGTGCGAACGTGTCGCGATAACGCTTCAACAGCAGCGGCGCGAAGCCGAACAGTTTGACCTCTTTAATGTAGCCCTCGTGAGAGAGCAGCGTTTCGATGTAATTCTGTTGTCGACTCTCCGGCGCGCGACGGGTGAACAATCGAAAAGCATCGCCGGAAAAATGTGCTTCGGCGAAGAACACCGGCAACGCGCCGACCACCAGCAGTACCAGCGCCCAGGGCGAAAAATGCACCAGCAACACACCGAAGCTGATCAACACAATCAGGTTCTGGATCAGCCCCAACGACTTCATCACCAGTGCCAACGGCCGGGTCGATGCTTCGCGGCGCACTCGAACCAGTTTGTCGTAGAACTCGGAATTCTCGAACTGCACCAGCGATAACGTCTGGGCCTTCTCCAGAATCATCGTATTGACCTTCTGCCCCAACTGCACCCGCAATAGCGATTGCTGAACCGACAGCGCCCGCTGAGTCCCGGACAGCAATGCGAGCACGCCCGCTTCAAACAGCACATAACGCACGACCGGCCACAACGGCGCACTGCCCTGTTGTGCGTGCAACTGCATGGCCGTGACGACCGCATCGACAATGCGTTGTCCCAACCAGGCAGCCAGTGCCGGGAGTACACCGGCAATCAACGTCGCCAGCACCAATCCCAGAAACAGCCCGCGAGACGTTGCCCAGACCAGTAGCAAGGCGCGTCTCGCCTGGTCGAGTAACGAGGTGAAACGATCGAGAACAGGGTTCACTCCGTGATCCCCCCCTGATACCTCGCCCGATACCGTCCCGGACTTTCCCCCGTCCACTTCTTGAACGCCCGGTGAAACGCGCTAGGCTCCTGAAAGCCAAGCTGCTCGGCAATGTCACTGATGCTCGCACGACTGTGACGCAATTGCTCAAACGCAACGCCACGCCGCACCTCGTCCTTGATCTCCTGATACGAACACCCTTCCCGCTCCAGTTTTCGGCGAAAGGTGCTGGGGCTCAGGTGCTGTTCCAGGGCGAAGGCCTGCAAGGTCGGCCATTGGCTGTAATGGCTGTTACGCAGGCGCTGATGGACCTGCGACGCCAGGCCGTGCTGATTACGAAAACGGATCACCAGCCATTGCGGCGCGGTGCGCAAAAACACTTTCAGTGAGGCCAGATCCTGAACCACCGGCAGACGCAAATAGTGGCTGGCGAATTCGATTTCGGTGCGCTCGGCGCCAAAGGTCAGGTTGGGTCCCCAGAGTAAACGGTCATCGCTGAGCGACACTCGCTCATGGCGAAAATCTGCGCGGTCGATGGGGATGCGCCGCCCACCCAGCCAGCAGAGCAGACTGATCATCAATACCAGAAACGTCTCCTCGCCCAAACGACTGACGTCGCTGTTTGGCGAGTGATTCTGCAGGCTGATCACTGCACGTTTCCCGCGCACCGTCAGCGTGCCGCGAAAGTCGTGGAGGAATAGTGCGAAATTGGCCAGGCACTGGCGCATGGCTTTGTGCAGGTCAGGTTCCTGAATCAATGCCCGACAGATCAGGGCGAAACCGCCCGGCGGCATGCCATGGGAGTCGAGCCCGAAGAACTCATCGTTGAGCTCGCGGATCTGAATCAACCACAACGCGGCAAACGCACTCGCCGGTACACGCGCGGTGGGCTGCTCCATCAACGCCGGATCGATGCCGGCCTGTTCAAGCGCAGCCCTCTGACGTTGCGGATTGTTTCCCAGCCCATGGATCATTGCCTGCACGAAGTAGGCGGAAACCGAGTCCTTTTCCCGCATGTGAACGCTTCTCTCCCCATCACCCGAATGGCAAAAAACACCAGTGCCGTTGAACAGTTTCGGCATAGGACAACCGCCCTGCCGGCTCTAGACTCGCGGCCAATAGTACGCCTTCGGCCACTACGGCGGCCAAGGTATCGCGGGATTTGATCGGAAGGACAGAACATGAATCTGCAAAACATTGGCGTGATCGGCGCAGGCACCATGGGCAATGGCATTGCGCAAGTCTGCGCCTTGGCCGGTTTTAACGTGACCTTGCTCGACATCTCCGAGAGCGCCCTGCAAAAGGCCGTCGCAACCGTCAGTAAAAACCTCGATCGACAGATCGCCAAGGAAACGCTGACGCAAGAGCAAAAGCTCGCCGCCCTCGACAAGATCCGCACCAGCACCGACTACAGCAACCTGCAGAACGTGCAACTGGTGATCGAAGCCGCGACCGAAAACCTCGAACTGAAACTGCGCGTGCTGCAACAGATTGCCGCGCAGGTAAGCGATCATTGCGTGATTGCCTCCAACACGTCTTCGCTGTCCATCACCCAACTCGCGGCCAGCGTGAGCCAGCCTGAGCGCTTCATCGGTCTGCACTTCTTCAACCCCGTGCCGGTGATGGGTCTGATCGAAGTGATTCGCGGTTTGCAAACCAGCGACGCCACCCACGCCCTGGCGCTGGACATGGCGACCACTCTCGGTAAAACCGCGATCACCGCGGGCAACCGTCCGGGTTTCGTGGTCAACCGGATTCTGGTGCCGATGATCAACGAAGCGATCCTGGTGTTTCAGGAAGGCCTGGCCAGCGCCGAAGATATCGACGCCGGCATGCGCCTGGGCTGCAATCAGCCGATAGGGCCGTTGGCGTTGGCGGACCTGATCGGCCTGGACACCGTGCTGGCGATCCTCGAAGCCTTCTACGACGGCTTCAACGATAGCAAGTACCGCCCTGCTCCACTGCTCAAGGAAATGGTCGCCGCCGGTTACCTGGGGCGCAAAACGGGGCGTGGCTTCCATGCCTATGCCTGAGCGTTGCTCGCGCTTTGCCGAGTATCGGGACAAGGTGCTGGAGCTGTTCGCCTGCAAAGGTTTCGGACAGGTCGGCATGCGTGAGCTCGCGACCTGCCTGGGGCTCGCTCCCGGCTCGTTGTATCACCATTACCCCAGCAAACAGCACTTGCTGCTCGACCTGATCGAAGAGTTCTACGAAGAACTGTTGGCAACCCTAGGGCGGATCGAGCAAAAGGCGCCGGCAAAACGTGAAAAACTCCACGCCCTTATCCGAGCGCATTTGAACCTGCATCAGGAGATGCCCTGGCATTTTCGTCTGGCGGAGCGTGACAGCGGCTGCCTGAATGAAGAACAACAGGAACGGGTTCGGCAACTGCGCGAGCAATACGAGCGCCGACTGCTGCTGATGCTCGGAACAAGGCCTCGTCTCAGCGAGCAGGCGCAACTTGCCACCGGGCACGCCATCGCCAATTTGCTGAACAGCGCGCCCAGCTGGTTGGCGCAGCACACGCTGAGTGAGGCGGAGCGAGATGAGCTGTTGGAAAACCTGGTCAGTGGTGCCATCGAGCGTTTGCTGCGCCCCTCGGTTTCACGCGCAGTAGCTTGAGGGCCCTGGACGATATTTCCGTGATCGTGGATCGACACCTAGGCGCAGGAAGCCATAAGCCACGTCGCTTCAATAGAAAAAACATCTAAACAATTCCCGCCAATCACGACATCTAACGCTTTGCTAATGGGAGCCCAATCACTGCGGAGCTGGAGGTGAATTCAGCCTCCCTCCGCTTCTTCGTTACCGGGAGCAAAGCATGAAAATCAATCCCTACCTGATCTTCAATGGCGACTGCAAAGCCGCTTTCACCTTCTATGCCCAAAGCCTGCCAGGCCAAATCGAAGTCATGATGACCTTCGGCGAAAGCCCCGCGCGCGAGCACTTTCCGGCGGACTACCACAACCTGATCATCCACACCCGCCTGCTGGTGGGCGATCAGGCGATCATGGGCTCGGACACAACACCTGATCGCCCTACTGACGAAATGAGCGGCTGTTCGGTTTCACTGAATGTCGACAGCATTGCGGAGGCTGAACGGATCTTCGCTGCATTGTCGGAAGACGGCAGCGTTCAAATGCCACTAGAAGCGACGTTCTGGGCAGCACGTTTCGGGATGCTGGTTGATCGGTTTGGGGTGTCGTGGATGGTGAACTGCGAAAAGGATCAGTAAAACTCACTTTCTCAAGGCATGAAAAAAGCCCAACCTGAAAGGTTGGGCTTCTGGCAACTGCCGGACTGTCTGCTACCGTCAACACGCTACCTCGTACAGCCGCGGATTGTTCGGAGGAACCCCACTGCCTGCCCAGGACGTGCCTTAGTCCACTCGCCTCAAACTGTCACTGCTCATCGACGCGAGAGTCGAGCCTGCTCCTCCCATCACTCAGGTAGAAGAAAAACTACGCGAAGAGTCCGCCAAGCTCGGCGGCGATGCCGTGGTTGTGGTCTACGACCATATCCAATCGGTGGGCGCCTATGTCAACGGTCCACTGTGGGCTCGCGACGTAAAAACCATCGAAGGTCGGAAACTCAAAGGGATTGTGATCAAGTACCGGTGATGTCCGTTCGCACTTTCCTGCGGACAAAACAAAACCCCTACCTGCATACGCAGATAGGGGTTTCGGAATTTAATCTTGACGATGACCTACTCTCACATGGGGAAACCCCACACTACCATCGGCGATGCATCGTTTCAC